>JBBAVS010000029.1:3023-12834 GCA_040397585.1 Pirellulales bacterium | reverse complement strand
CGTCGCAGTTCGCCACGGTCGGCGACTTCAACGGCGACAAGAAGGCCGACATCGCCGTCCGCGACCCCAGCGACGGCTCGTGGCAGGTGCTGACGAGCACGGGTTCCGGCTTCACCGCCTCGCGTTTCGGCCGCTGGAACCCCACGCTCAGCTGGAGCAACGTGCTCGCCGGCGACTTCAACAACGACGGCCGCGACGACATCGTGGGGCAGCGGTCCGATGGAGCCTGGGTTGTCGCCGCAAGTACGGGCACGGCCTTCTCGTCGCACATCTGGGCTTGGTTCTCGACCAGCCAGTTCGGCACCGTGGGCGACTTCAACGGAGATGGCCGCGACGACGTTGCCGTCCGCAATGCCAACAACGGCGCTTGGCGGGTGCTCACGAGCACCGGCACCACGTTCGATCCCGTCAGGTACGGCACCTGGGACGCGACCACCACCTGGAGTAGGGTCCGCGCGGGAGACTTCAACGGCGACGGCCGGTCCGATCTCGTGGGCCAGCGGGCCGACGGGGCGTGGTTCGTGTCGCTGAGCAACGGCGCGACCTTCGCGACGTCGGCGTGGGCTTCCCTGGCCATCAATCAGTTCGTGACCGTGGGCGACTTCAACGCCGATGGCTACGACGACGTGGCCGTGCGGAATCCCAGCGACGGCGCGTGGCGAGTGCTGACGAGCAACGGCTCGTCGTCGTTCACGTCGTCGAGATTCGGCGACTGGCCGACTTCGAAGGCGTGGTCGCGGGCGTTCGCCGCCCGGGCGTGACACGCCGCTCGTCAGAGTCAATCGTACCGCTTACGCGGTTACGCTTCCGGGGCAGGGGCGTCGTACCGCTTACGCGGTTACGCTTCCTGGGTCGGAATCCATCGTACCGCTTACGCGGTTACGCTTCCTGGGTCAGGATCAATCGTACCGCTTACGCGGTTACGCTTCCTGGGGCAGAGTCAATCGTACCGCTTACGCGGTTACGCTTCCTGGGTCGCGGGTTCAGCGTGGCTGCGGCAGAGCGGCCTCGATCCGCTTCGCCACCTGCTCCGCGAGCACCCGCGAGCCCTGCGGCGTGTAATGCACGTCGGCGGGCTTGCCGATCTCGGCCAGCCGCGGCGCCGCGAAGGCATGGAGATCGTTGATCTCGACCCCCGCCTCCTGCATCACCTCGGCCGCGACGGCGTTGTAGGCGAGTTCATCGCCGGGGCGGCGGCCCTTCGCTCCTTCGGGCACCGGCGTCGTGGTGCACCAGATCAGCCGGGCGCCCGTCTCCCGCAGTCGCTTCACCAGCGCCCGGAGGTTGTCGCGGTAGGCGTCGAGTTCCACCTGCCGGTGGCCCGCGGAGGCGTCCACGCTCGTCCCGGAGTCATCCACGTGCTTGAGGTCATGGAGCCCGAAGTTGAAGTGAATCACGTCCCAGCGTGAGCTGCCCAGCCACTTCTCGATCTGCTCCAGGCCGCGGGTCGTGGGTCCGCCGTTGACGGGGATGCGGTGGACGTTGGCCTTGCCCTCGAGGAGCTTTCGCGTGGGAATCGTGTAGCCGATCGAGATCGAGTCGCCGATCACGAGCACCCGCGGCAGTCCGGGCACGTCTTCGATCGCCGCCAGCGCCGGGTCGGGACGCTTGGCCGGCTTGTCCACCGCGACGGGCGGGGCATCGGCGGCCGTCGCGGCCGGCAGGACGACGGGCACGAGGCCCGCCGCGACGACGAGGGAAAACGCACGGTGGATTCCAGTCATGGCCACGGCTCCTGCCTGTCATGCGGGGGATTCGCACCGGTCGCCCCGCCATCGGCACCGAGCATCGTACCGCACCGGGGAAGCCGCCGCCCCCACCAGGCGGGCTGTCCGTCCCCTTGCCACCGCAGGCGGGTCGGGCGACACTACACGGCTCTTTGGATTGGGGATTCTTGGGAACGGGAGCGCGCCACACGTCATGCAACCAACCGACGTCTCCGACCCGCGGTATTACCACAAGGTGGTCGATTGCCAGTGGGCCTGTCCGGCGCATACGAACGTGCCGGCATACATCCGGCTGATCGCGCAGGGACGCTACACGGAGTCGTATCTCCTCAACCGGGAATCGAACGTGTTTCCCGGTGTGCTCGGTCGCACCTGCGACCGCCCCTGCGAGCCCGCCTGCCGCCGCGGCCGCGTGGACGAGAAGCCCGTGGCCATCTGCCGGCTCAAGCGGGTGGCCGCCGACCTCCGCGACGACATCCGGCCCTTCCTGCCGAAGGCTCCCGAGGTCAAGAACGGCAAGCGGGTGGCGCTCATCGGCGCGGGCCCCGCCTCGCTCACCGTGGCCAACGACCTCCTGCCCCTCGGCTACGAGGTGACGATCTTCGAGAAGAACCACGAGCCGGGCGGGCTGATGCGGATCAACATCCCATCGTTCCGACTGCCGGCGTCGGTGCTCGACGACGAGTGCGGCTATATCATCGACATGGGCGCCGAGATGCGCTACGGCACGCCCGTGACGAGCCTCAGGGCCCTGCTCGACGACGGCTACGACGCCGTGTTCGTCGGCAGCGGCGCCCCCAAGGGCAAGGAGCTCGAGATCCCGGGCCGTCACGACGCGCCGGGACAGGTGCATCTGGGCATCGAGTGGCTCGCCAACGTCCACTTCAAGCACGTGGAACGGATCGAGCCGCGGGTGATCATCATCGGCGTGGGCAACACCGCCATGGACTGCTGTCGCACGGCGAAGCGGCTCGGCGCCACCGACGTGAAGGTGGTGGCCCGCCGCGGCCGCAAGCACTTCAAGGCCTCGCCGTGGGAACTGGAGGACGCCGAGGAGGAGCAGGTCGGGATCATCGAGAACCATGCGCCCAAGCGGATGGTGATCGAGAACGGCCGGCTCGTGGGCATGGAGTTCGACGTGCTCGAGTGGACCGAAGACGCGTCCGGCCGGCAGTCGAGCACGGTGGTGAAGAACACGGTGATCCCCTGCGACGCCGTGATCCTGGCGATCGGGCAGGACAACGCCTTCCCCTGGATCGAGCGGGAGATCGGCGTCGAGTTCGACGCCCAGGGCATGCCGGTCGTCGACCGCATCACCCACCAGAGCACGCACCCGCAGGTGTTCTTCGGCGGCGACGCGGCCTGGGGCCCGCAGAACATCATCTGGGCGGTGGCCCACGGCCACCAGGCGGCGATCTCGATCGACCTCCAGTGTCACGGCCGGCCCGTCAGCGAACGGCCCCCCGAGGGCATGACGCTCGTGAGCGTGAAGAACGGCCTGCACAGCTGGGCCTACGACAACGACTACGACCCCGCGGCCCGGCAGGTGATGCGGCACGAGGAGCTCGCCAAGCGGTTCCGCGACCTCAACGTCGAGGTGGAACTCGGCTTCTCGCCCGAGCAGGTGGCGACGGAGGTGTCGCGGTGCCTCAACTGCGACATCCAGACCCACTTCGCGGCCCCCAAGTGCATCGAGTGCGACGCCTGCATCGACGTCTGCCCGACGAACTGCCTGACGATCACGACGAATCACTCGTCGGAGGCCGACCTCCGGCAGCGGCTCTCGGCCCCCGCGGTCAACCTCACGCAGGAGATCTACCTCTCCGAGGCCCTCCCCCAGACGAAGCGGGTGATGGTCAAGGACGAGGACGTCTGCCTGCACTGCGGCCTCTGCGCCGAGCGCTGCCCCACCGCGGCCTGGGACATGCGGCTTTACGATCTGATCAAGCCGGTGGCCGGAGCCGCCTGCGAGCAAGGAGAACTGGTACAGGCATGAACGGTGTCAACGATTTCGCCTTCAAGATCGGCACGGTCAACGGCACGGGTTCGGCGAGCGCCAATGGCCTATTGATGCAGGCGATCTTCCGGATGGGGATTCCCGTCTCGGGCAAGAACATCTTCCCCTCGAACATCCAGGGGCTGCCCACCTGGTACGAGATCCGGGTCAGCAAGGACGGCTACACCGCCCGCCCGTCGGAGGTGGACCTGGTCGTGGCCCTCAATCCGGCGACCTACGCGAAGGACGTGGCCACCGTCCGCCCGGGCGGGTATCTCCTCTACGACTCCTCGTGGCCGCTGCCGAAGGAACTCGAGCGCGACGGGATCACGATCCTCGGCATCCCCTTCGGCCGTCTCTGCGTGCAGTCGTTCGAGGGGGACCGCGAGCGGACACTGCTGCGAAACATCGCCTACGCCGGCTCCCTCACGGCCCTGCTCGGCATCGACATGCAGGTCGTCGAAACGCTCCTCGAGCAGACCTACGGCAAGAAGCCGAAGCTGCTCTCGGCAAACCACACGGCGATCAAGCTCGGCCACGACTACGCGAAGGCACACTATCCGTGCCCGCTGCCGTTCCACCTCGAGGCGATGGACGCGACGGGCGACTCGATCCTGATCGACGGCAACACGGCCTGCGCCCTGGGCGCGGTCTATGCGGGCGCCACGGTCGGCGCCTGGTATCCGATCACGCCGGCCACCTCGCTGATGGAGGGCTTCAAAGCCTTCTGCGAAAAGTATCGCGTGGACAAGGAGACGGGCGAGCGGCGCTACGCGATCCTCCAGGCCGAGGACGAGCTCGCCGCGGCGGGAATCGTGATCGGTGCCGGCTGGGCCGGTGCCCGGGCCTTCACCAACACCTCGGGCCCGGGCATCTCGCTGATGCAGGAGTTCCTGGGGCTGGCCTACTACACCGACATCCCCGCCGTGTTCTTCGACATCCAGCGGTGCGGCCCCGCCACCGGCATGCCCACGCGGACGCAGCAGGCCGATCTGCTCTCGATGGCCTACGCGTCGCACGGCGACACCAAGCACCCGATCCTCTTCCCCGCCAACCCCGGCGAGGCCTTCGAGCTGGCGGTGCAGAGCTTCGACCTCGCCGACCGGCTGCAGACGCCCGTGTTCGTGGCGACCGATCTCGACATCGGCATGAACGACTGGATGGTGAAGCGGCTCGCCTGGGACGACGCCTACCGGCCTGACCGTGGCAAGGTGCTCGACGCCGCCGGCCTCGAGAAGATCAAGCGGTTCTCCCGCTACCTCGACGTGGACGGCGACGGCATCGCCGCCCGCACGCTCCCCGGCGTGGGCGGGAAGGGCGCCTACTTCGTCCGCGGCTCGGGGCATGACAAGCACGCCGGCTACACCGAAGACTCCGACGCCTACATGGAGGTGGTGGACCGGCTGCGGCGGAAGTTCGCCCACGCCGCCACGATCGTGCCCAAGCCCGTGTTCACGCTCCAGGAGGAGGCCGACATCGGCCTGGTGACGATCGGCGGCTGCGATGCCGCGGTCCGCGAGGCCGCCGACAAGCTGCGGGCCCAGGACGTTCTCGTGGACGTGATGCGAATCCGGGCCTTTCCCTTCGGCGAGGAGGTCAAGGAGTTCTTCGAGGCCTACGACCGCGTGTTCGTGATCGAGCAGAACCGCGACGGCCAGCTGCGGGCGCTCCTGGCGATCGAGCTCGGCATCCCCCGCGACGACATGATCCCCATCCTCGACTACGGCGGCATGCCCCTGACGGCCAAGGTCGTCGTGGACGCCGTCTGCAGCCATCTGGCCGGAGTGACCGCATGACCTCGATCGCCAAGCCCCCCATCCGCCACCCCAGCCTCCGCCAGAACAGCCTCGGCCTCACCCTCCGCGACTACGAGGGCGTGATGTCCACGCTCTGCGCCGGCTGCGGCCACGACTCCGTCACCGCGGCCCTCGTGCAGGCCGCGTGGGAGCTCGAGCTCGAACCGCACCGGGCCGCCAAGATGAGCGGCATCGGCTGCTCGTCGAAGACGACCGCCTACTTCATGAAGCAGTCGCACGGCTTCAACTCCGTGCACGGCCGGATGCCGTCGGTGACCACGGGCGCCGCCGCCGCCAACCGCGGCCTGACCTTCATCGGGATCTCCGGCGACGGCGACTCGCTCTCGATCGGCATCGGGCAGATGGCCCACGCCATCCGCCGCAACGTCAACATGCTCTACGTGATCGAGAACAACGGCGTCTATGGCCTGACGAAGGGGCAGTTCTCCGCGTCGGCCGACGTGGGCTCGACCTCGAAGCGGGGCGAGGCGAACGAGCAGACGCCGATCGACCCCGCGTTGCTGGCGCTCACGATCGGGGCCACGTTCGTGGCCCGGTCGTTCTCCGGCGACAAGCAGCAGCTCGTACCGATCCTCAAGGCGGGCCTCGCCCACAAGGGGCTGGCGCTCGTGGACGTGATCTCGCCCTGCGTGACGTTCAATGACCACGAGGGCTCGACCAAGAGCTACAAGTACACCCGCGAACACGAGATCGAGGCCGTCCACGCCGACTACGTGCCGGTGCATGCCGAGATCACGCTGCCCGACTCGGGCGACCAGCTCCGCGTGGTGCACATGCACGACGGCAGCACCGTGCGGCTGCGGAGCACGGCGGCCGACTACGATCCGACCGACCGGACCTCGGCCTACGCCCATGTGCGGGCCTGCCAGCAGCGGGGCGAGATCGCCACGGGCCTCTTGTTCGTGGACGAGTCGAGCCGCGACATGCACGACCTCCTCAAGACGCCCGAGACGCCGCTGGTGGACCTCCCGTTCGACCGGCTCTGCCCCGGCGCCGCCGCCCTCGACGCCCTGATGGCCCGCTACCGCTGAACGGCCCCGGAAGACACGCCGACCGCGCAAACCCTGCCGGTTGCACCGAAGGCGACGGATTCCGGGGGGCCGCGGCCGCCGATCGAGAGCGGGGAGGCGTTCATGGTGCGGACCGCGGTGATGCTCGGGGTGGCGTTGGCCATCGCGCAGGCCGTCGCACCGGCGGGCGAGTGGGACCTCGGCACCGACCGCGACGCCTTCACCCCCTCGACGCACGGCGTGGCGCCGGGCGTCGTGCTCTTCGAGGCCTCGCACGTCTACATTGACAACCTCGCCGGCTTTCCCACCCACAACTACCCGGAGTCGCTGTTCCGGATCGGTGCAACGGACTGGCTCGAGTGGCGGATCGGCGCCAACTACGGCGTGGGTTCGCAGGGCAACGTCGTCACGAGCGTGGAGGTGGGCGAGGGCACGCTCGACGGCAGCACGCTCTACGAGTCGAGCGTGCTCTACGGCTTCAAGCTCACGGTCGCCCGGCAGGACGGCCTCCTGCCGGAGGCCTGCTTCATCATGGAGGGCTCCACGCCCACCTACGGCAACGTGTTCGGGAGCGTGCCGGTGGCCACGGGCGTGGCCGGCTGGGAACTGCCGAACGGCTGGCGGCTCGACACCGCCATCCGCTACGCCTACGCCGAGGGCCTCACCGAGTGGTTCAGCCGCTGGAGCCCGTCGGCCGTGCTCCGAGTGCCGCTAGCCGAACGGGTCGAGACGCACATCGAATGGTTCGGGTCTTACACGGCCGGCATCCCCGACACCAACAGCCAACCCTTCGTGAGCCCGGGATTCCACGTGATGCTGACGCAGAGGCTGGAGATGGGCCTCCGCGTCGGCTGGGGGCTGGGCGGCGACGCCGCCCCGTTCTTCTCCGACGCTGGTCTCGGCTGGCGGTGGTAGTCAGGCGTGAATCGCCTGGCCCGACACCGCCATGGCCGCTTCCTTGAGGGCCTCCGGCAGCGTGGGGTGGGCGTGGCAGACCCGGGCGATGTCTTCGGCCGTGGCTCCGAACGCCATCGCCGCCGCCGCCTCGCCGATCAGGTCGCCCGCCGCGGGGCCGATGATGTGAATGCCGAGCACGCGGTCGGTGGCCGCGTCGGCGAGCACCTTCACCTTGCCCACCGTCTCGTCGATCGTCCGCGCCCGGCCGTTCGCCCGGAACGGAAACACGCCCTTCTTGAAGGCCACGCCGGCGGCCACCAGCTGCTCCTCGGTCTTGCCGACGGCGGCGATCTCGGGATGGGTGAACACGACCGCGGGCACGAGGTCGTAGTCCACGTGCGACCACTTCCCCGCGATCCCCTCGGCACAGGCGACGCCGTCCTCCTCCGCCTTGTGGGCGAGCATCGGGCCCGGGATGCAGTCGCCGATGGCCCACACGCCCTCGGCCGACGTGCGGAAGTGCCCGTCCACCGCAATGAAGCCCCGCTGGTCGGCCGTGATGCCCACGGTCTCCAGGCCGAGCCCGTCGGTCGCGGGCCGGCGGCCCGTCGCCGCCAGCACGCGGTCGCAGCGGATCGGTTCCTGGCCCGCGCACTCCACGACCGCGGCGTTGCCGTCGGCCCGCGCCCGCGTGACCTTCGCGCCGAGCCGGATGTCGAGCCCCTGCTTGCGAAACAGGGCGAGGGCTTCGGTCGCGATCTCGCCGTCGATGCCCGCCAGGATCCGGTCGGCGTATTCGAGCACCGTGACCTTGGACCCAAGCCGCCGCCAGACAGTGCCGAGCTCGAGGCCGATGTAGCCCCCGCCGATCACCACGAGGTGGCCTGGAACGGTGTCGAACGCCAGCGCCTCGGTGCTCGTGCCCACGAACCGGCCGTCCACGTCCACGCCCGGCAGGACGATGCTGCGGCTGCCCACGGCAAGAATGACCCGCGGGCTCTCCACGGTCGTCACGCCACCCGCGGCGTCGCTGACCTCGACCCGCCCCGGCCCGGCCAGCCGGCCCGCGCCCGAGTAGCGCGTGATCTTGTTCTTGGCCAAGAGCGCGTCGATGCCCTTGGCCAGCGTCGCCACCACGTCGTCCTTCCGCTTCATCATCGTGGCCAGGTCGAACGATACGCCCATCACCGTCACGCCATGGCGGGCGAAATCGTGGCGGGCCTCCTCCAGCTTGTGGCTCGACTCGAGCAGCGCCTTCGACGGGATGCAGCCGACCCGGAGGCAGGTGCCCCCCATCCGCGGCTCCTTCTCCACGATCCCGACGTTCATGCCGAGCTGGGCAGCGCGGATCGCCGCCACGTAGCCGCCGGGTCCGCCACCGATTACGAGGAGGTCATGGGTGGGCATGGGTTGCTCTCAGGGGGTTTTGGATCCGCGGGCTCGGGGCGAAAGCCTTCGTCAGGCCCGGGGCGAAAGCCTTCGTCGCTGTGGTATTTTCGCATACCGTCCGGCGGAGGCTCGGAGTCCCGGGAGCGAAAATCCCAAGGCTCCTCCGGCTTCCGCCCCGGGCCTGCTCGCCGACGCGGAAAGGCTCACCGATCGACCGGGGCGTCATACTTCGAGCATCAGGCGCGAGGGGTCTTCGATCGTGTCCTTGATCCGCTTCAGGAAGGTCACGGCCTCGCGGCCGTCCACAAGGCGGTGGTCGTAGGTGAGGGCGAGGTACATCATCGGCCGGATCACGACCTGCCCGTTGACCGCCATCGGGCGATCCTGGATGGAGTGCAGGCCGAGGATGCCGCTCTGCGGCGGATTGATGATCGGGGTCGAGAGCATCGAGCCGTAGACGCCGCCGTTGGAGATCGTGAACGTGCCCCCCTGGAGTTCCTCGAGCTTGAGCTTGTTCTCGGAAGCTCGCCGGGCGAACTCGCCGATCGTCTGCTCGATCTGGGCGAAGGAGAGCAGTTCGGCGTTGCGGATCACGGGCACCACCAGCCCCTTGCCGCCGCCGACGGCGATCCCGATGTCGCAGTAGTCTCGGTAGACGATGTGGGGCTCCCGGAACTCCGCGTTGACCTGCGGCACCGCCCGGAGGGCCTCGACCGCCGCCCGCACGAAGAACGACATGAAGCCGAGCTTCACGCCATACCGATCCTGGAACTGGTCCTTGAACTTGCCCCGCAGGGCCATCACGGCGCTCATGTCGCACTCGTTGAACGTCGTCAGCAGGGCGGCCTGCTGCTGGGCCGCGACGAGCCGCTCGGCGATCCGTTGCCGGATCGGGCTGATCAGCTGATACCGTTCCTCGCGACTCCCGCCCCGAGGGGCGGCCACCGCCGGGGGCGCGGGCTTGGCCACCGCCGG
>JBBAVS010000029.1:0-2923 GCA_040397585.1 Pirellulales bacterium | reverse complement strand
GGCTTCGCAGGCGCGGCTGCTGCCGCGACCGCGTCGGCCTTCGTGACCCGGCCACCCGGGCCGGTGCCGGCCACCGCGTCGGACCGCACGCCCGCCTCGCCGAGCACCCGGGCCGCGGCCGGCATCACTCGCGGCGGCATCACGGGCGCCGCGGGCGGCTGCACCGAGCCGATCGTCGTGGTCCCCTCGGCCCGCTTGACGCCCACCGTGGGCTGGGGCGCCGCCGGCGCCGGGCCGCCGACCCCCGCGGCCACGGGCTCCATGATGCCGATCACCTCGCCGACCACCGCCCGCTCGCCGCTCCCCTTGAGGATCTTCGTGATCGTGCCGGCGGCCGGGGCGGGCAGTTCGACCGTCGCCTTGTCGCTCTCGATCTCCACGATGGAATCGTCGGCGGCGACGGCATCGCCCTCCCGCTTCTTCCACGTGCCGACCATCACCTCGGTGATCGACTCACCGACCTCGGGAACCTTCAACTCGATGGGCATGGTCGTCCGCCGCCGATCGGCGGCCTCGGGGGGAAAACGTCAACTCGTGAACGCGGCGGAGAGAAGCTCGTTCTGCTCCATGTCGTGGCTCTTCTTCGAGCCGGTGGCCGGGCTTGCCGCGCTCTGCCGGCAGACGCCCGAAAAGGGAAACCGGTCGAACAGCTTCTCGCCGAAATGGATCTTCATGAACCGCCAGGCACCCATGTTCTCGGGCTCCTCCTGGACCCAGACGACCGGCGTGCCCGGGGTGTAGCCGGCCAGCGCCTGCTCCAGCGCCTGACGCGGCAGCGGGTAGAGCTGCTCCACGCGGATGATCGCCACGTCGCGGCGGCCGAGTTCCTGCCGCCGCTTCTCCAGCTCGTAGGCCACCTTGCCGCTGCAGAGCAGCACCCGGTGGACGTCGCGGGCAGGGGTGTCGGAGGTGTCGGCCAGCACCCGCTGGAACGTGCCCCGCACGAGGTCGTCGAGCGGCGACACACACGCGGGATTCCGCAGCAGGCTCTTGGGCGTCATCACCACCAGCGGCTTCCGCCACACGCGGAGCACCTGGCGGCGGAGGAGGTGGAACATCTGAGCCGGCGTCGTCGGCTGGACCACCTGGATGTTGTCCTTGGCGCAGAGCGTCAGGAACCGCTCGAGGCGGGCGCTGGAGTGCTCAGGGCCCTGCCCCTCGAAGCCGTGCGGCAAGAGCATCACCAGCCCCGAGAGCCGGTTCCATTTGTCCTCGGCGCTGACGATGAACTGGTCGATCACCACCTGCGCGGCGTTGACGAAGTCGCCGAACTGGGCCTCCCAGATCACGAGGCCGTCCGGGCAGTCGAGGCTGTAGCCATACTCGAAGCCGAGCACCCCTGCCTCCGAGAGCGGGCTGTTGTAGATCTCGACCGGCGCCTGATCGGGGCTGAGATGCTCCAGCGGGCAGTAGGTCTCGTCGGTGATCGCATCGTGGATCACCGCATGGCGATGGCTGAAGGTGCCTCGCTGGCAGTCCTGGCCGGAGATCCGGATCCGCAACCCCTGCGTGGCGATCGAGGCGTAGGCGAGCGACTCCCCCGCCGACCAGTCGAGCGGCACCGCGCCCGAGGCCATCTGCACGCGGTTCTCGAGGAGTTTGCGGATCTTGGCGTGGGGCTGGAAGCCGTCGGGCAGGGCCACGAGCCTCGTCAGCAGGCTCTCGAGCACGTCGCGGCGAACGCCTGTCTCCACGTCGGCGGCGTCCCGCTCGCGGCCGCCGATGTAGAGGGCCCACATGCCGCCGATGTCGTCCTTGTGGACGTATTCCTCGCTCTTCGCCACCGACAGGTCGGCGGCCAGCTTGCCGTGCTGCTGGTCCGCAATCTGCTTCGCCTCCTCGGCCGTCACCTCGCCGAGTTTGAGCAGCTTCTCCAGGTAGCTCTCGTGGGCGCTGGGCCGCTTCTCGATCACGCGGTAGAGCGCCGGCTGCGTGAACGCCGGCTCATCGGCCTCGTTGTGGCCGCGGCGACGGAAGCAATACATGTCGATGACGACGTCGCGCTGGAACTCGCGGCGGAAGTCCATCGCCAGGCTCACCACCTGGGCCACCGCCTCCGGATCCTCGCCGTTGACGTGGAAGATCGGGATCTGGAGCATCTTCGCCACGTCGGTGGCATACATGCAGCTCCGGGCCTCCCGGGGTCCGGTCGTGAACCCGATCTGGTTGTTGACGATCACGTGCAGCGTGCCCCCGACGCGGTAGGCGTCGAGCTCGCTGAGGTTGAGCGTCTCCTGGATGATCCCTTCGCCGGCGAACGCGGCGTCGCCATGGATCAGGATCACCAGCCCGTGCTGCCGCCCGCGGTCGCCCGCCCGATCCTGCCGCGACCGCATCCGGCCGATGGCCACCGGATTGACGAACTCCAGGTGGCTGGGGTTGAAGCAGAGCGTGAGATGGATCGCCTTGCCGTTGGCGGCCTTGTAGTCGGAGGAGTGGCCGAGGTGATACTTGACGTCGCCGCGGCCGACGTGCAGCTCGGGATCCATGTCGGCGAACTCGCGGAAGATCCGCTGCGGACTCTTCCCCATCACGTTGGCCAAGACGTTGAGCCGGCCGCGATGGGCCATCGCCAGCACGCAGTCGCTGATGTCCTGGGCCGCCGCCCGCTCGATCGCCATCTCGACGAGCGGAATCAGGCTCTCCGAGCCTTCCAGCGAGAAGCTCTTCGCCCCCAAGAACCGCTTCTGGATGAACTCCTCGAACACCGCCGCGTTGGTCATCTGCCGGTAGATTCGCAGCTGCTGGCGGCGGTCGAGCTGGATGCGGTTCTCACAGCCCTCCATCCGCACCTGCAGCCACTGCCGCACCCGGAGGTCGTCCATGTGCATGAACTGCACGCCGATCGACCGGCAGTACGTGTTCCGCAGCCGCTTGATGATCTGCCGCAGCGACATCGACTGCGGCCCCTCGATCGTGTCGG
>JBBAVS010000028.1:0-39545 GCA_040397585.1 Pirellulales bacterium | reverse complement strand
AAGTGGCCGCAGGTTTTCCGAAGTGGCCGCAGGTTTTCAACCTGCGGGAAGTCCAGCCCTAGCGTGGTGCTTGTGCAGGTTTTCGACCTGTGGAACGTCGCCCGGCCCCAAAAAGCTGTCTCCAGAATGTCAGGCTTCCCCTCTGGAGTGGCGTTTTTCTGGCGTTCGCGCAGAGTCTCTCCGAGTCCGGCGGCCTCGCGGCTTTGTCGTGACCTGGCTTGCGGCGGCGGTTCAGAGGCTGTGGATGTCGATCGCGTGCAGCTCGTCTATCCGTCCCTGAGAGACGTCGCGATCGTCATGGACCTGGACGAGCTCGCCCCAGCCGGTGCGCGGGCCACGAGCAGGCGACACCGGCGGCTTACGAAGGTGGCCACGGCGACAGCCGGCGATCGCCGGTTGCCTTCAGGAGGCTCGTCCTCCGGCGGCCACTACGTTTCCGCCAGCCGGTGGCGTAAAAAGTGGCGTGTTGGTTTGGTGGTACGGCCTGGCAGGTCGTGGCAAATAGCCTGGACCAACTGCCCTTCGAATACGCCACCACCCATTCGCCTACTTCTTTGGGATGTAGGCGTTGACCCCCACGATCACCCTCTTGCCGTCCACCACACAGTCGGTTTCTTTGTTCCCGTAGGTGGAGGCGACCACCAACGTCTTGCCGCTGGCAGACTTCTCAGGTTTGGCATTCAGAGGGATTCGCAGGACCAGTTCGTCGCCAACGATCTTCGCTGAAAAAGCCATGGATCCGGTCCTTGGACGGGTTGCTGAGGAGATCGAATCGATCAGTCTACGCCACTTGATGAGAATCCGGATCGGCGGTGTGACGGAATGCTTGCATGACACCAACAGTCTTTCGGGACGGACCTGAAGTAGAACTGGCCACCCAGACGGGCTTGGCGAATCACGTTATCGGTGATGCACAACAACTGGTCGAAGACCATCTTCAGGAGATCATCGATGCGTGGAACAAGCACTTTGCCGGTTGAAGTCACCAACGTGTCCCGGCACGGCTTCTGGCTGTTGGTTGGTGACGAGGAATTGTTCCTGCCGTTCGAGCACTTTCCATGGTTTCTTGACGCCAGTATCGAGAAGATTTCAGTCATTGAGCGTCAGACCGCCGACCATCTGTACTGGCCGTTGCTCGACATCGATTTGTCCATTGCATCGATTCGGACTCCCGCCGATTTTCCCATGGTTTCCAGGAAGAACCCATGAGCGAACACACCTACACGATGATCGAGTTTGTTGGCCCCCAGAAAAAGGTGACAGCCGCCAAACCTGGGTAAACCTGATTGCGAACGACGCCTGGCCGAGCGACAAAGCGGCCCCGGGAGCGGAAGACCCGGTAACAGGAAGAATGTGACGCAAGCGGCTGACCGCGGGCGGCATCCACGATGGTGCCGTCCGCGGCGGCGTTTTTGGAGCTTTGGTTTCAACTCCGTGCCCCCTGGATAGTGCCCGGGAGTTTTCCGAAGTGGCCGCAGGTGTTCCGAAGTGGCCGCAGGTTTTCAACCTGCGGGATGGCCAGGGCTGGCGTGGTGCTTGTGCAGGTTTTCAACCTGCGGAACACGCGGTCGCGTTCGCTTCCCGTGGGCGTCGAACGGGCCCGCGTGAAGTCAGCCGCTGACACACCTCGGCGAACCGGGAGATGGTCTGCGCCGAGACGACCGCCCGGGGATCTCGCAGGTGTCCGTTCCATTCCGATCGTCGTGCTCCGCCGAATCAGCCCAGGTTGCCGCGTGCGGCGTAGAGTTGGCCGTCGCAGCCCTGCGACGGGGGAAACACGCATGCGGGTCGTCTCGGCGGAGTGCCGTGGAACGATTCAGCGAACCGAGGAACCCTTGGAACCATTTTTACGAGGAAGCAGCCATGGATATCGTCCTGTTCATTTTGGTCGGATTGGTGGCCGGGTGGTTGGCCGGCGTGCTCATGAAGGGGAGCAGTTATGGCGTGGTAGGGGACATCGTCGTCGGTGTCCTTGGTGCCCTGATCGGTGGAGCCCTCTTCCAGCGACTTGGCATCTCGAGTGGCGGTGGCCTTGCCGGGGCGATCGTGGTCGCCACCGTCGGAGCCGTCATCCTGGTGGTCATCCTCAGGCTCATCAACCAGGTCCGGGACGGCAGGGTGACGCTGTAGGGTGACGCTGGAGACGGAGCCTCGATGGCCAAGCGGAGCGATTGCAGGCATCGATCGGCTGACGCCGATCGGCACCGTATTTCGATCCATCATTTCCGGCGTCGTCGGGCCAGCAGCACCAAGGCACACCCCGTCGTGAGCAGCGACGCGGGCTCGGGGACCACATTGATGTTCATTTCGAACGGGTCCCCGGCAATGAACATGAAGCCGTTGATTCGCAGCAGTCCGTCGGTGGCCGGAGTCGCAGCCAGTGCGCCTGCGCTGTTCAGATTGAAGCTGAACGCGCCGGGGGTGAGGGCGGTCGTCGAATAGGTCAGTGTGCCGAGCGACGCGAAAGGTCCGATCGTGCCGGCGGTGTTGATGGCGGCAAACGTGTAGTCGATCACCGCTTCGAACTGCGCATACGCGCCAGGGCTTTTGATGACACCATTCACGGACAACGGAAACGCCGGCGTCGACCCGGCCAGTCCCGAGTTGCCGGTCAGCAGATAGTCGGAGGTGAAGTTCAGTTGTTCGAAGGCATATCCGGGCGCGGCTGGCGCCTGGAAAAATCGCCACGCCGGGATGGTGACCTGCATGTCCTGGGTCTGGGTCGCGATGGGCAGAAAGGAGTCGGCGATATTCGACGTGGCCGCGGTGAAGGTTGTGGGGGGAAACAAGTCGTTGAAGTTGTCGACCCAGCCGCCCGCGGGTTGGAAGTTGTTGCCAGTTGTGAACACCGCGCCCGGCAACCCGGGAATGGGGAGGAGGGAGGGATAGGGACCTACGCCAGGGGCCAGCCAGGCCCCGACTGCCGGATTGCTGGCGGTGAAGGCGTTGCTTTGCGACGCGAACCGCGCCTCCACGCCCGAACCCGCCTGGCTGACGGTGGCCACCGCATGGGCCTGTGTCGCCAGAAGGCCAACCCACGACATCACGACGACGCCCGCAATGGCTGAATGACGCATGATCGGTCCTCCCCCAAAAAAAGTGAGTGCTCCCCACAAACTCCCAGGATCACTCTATCCGGTTTGTGCAGCCCGGTAAACCGGGTGTTCCCGAGTGGCCGTCGCGGGTTTGGCCCGCCTGCAGACAATCAGCCCGTCGCCAGCCGCAGGGCCAAGGCCACACCCCATCGACCGCTCCTCACCCGCCACACGCATGAGGAAGTGTTGTTGGCCGTCCTCTCCTTATCCTTCGACGCAGCAACCACGCCGCCACAGCCGCCAGCATGCCCAGTGCGCCGGGCTCAGGCACCGGCGTCACCGTCAGTGTGAACGAATCGAACGTGAACGCGCCTCCCCCGGTCACCGTCGCGGGCGTCGTCTGCAGCCTGAAGCCCAGGGACGACGCACCCAGCCCCAGCTGTGTGTTGTAGATGGAAGTCGCGTCGAAACTGACCGGCGAACCGGCCAGCAGGCCGGCGGTGCTGAAGGTGCCGATCGGTGCCAATGTCACCGTCGAGTAGTCGCCGATGTCCTCGGCGTTGTTGGCGGCGTAGGCCAGCACTCCGATGTTCCCGACGAACCCAAAATCGTTCCGTCCCGGAAACAATCCGGCGGGTGTGTAGACGCGGAAATCAAGCGTCGCCGTGCCCGCGCCGAGGCCCGTCAGGTCAAACTCGCTGAGCCCGCGGATCGATTCGCTGCTCAGCGCCTGATCCTGCAGCGACCCGACCTCCGCCAGGCCCGGTGGATTCCCGAACACGCCCGCGAGATTGGAATGGTAGTGCGTCCCCGCCGCCGGCAATCCCGATTGCGAGGCCACGGTGAACGTGAGCCCCGGCGTGACCGACGCCGACGCCCGCCCATTCGAAATGCCTGCAACGAACAACCCGACGACAGCCAAAAAAGCAATGTGACGCATGATGGCTCCCCCCCCGAATCCGAGTGAAATCCCTCATCGACGCCGCCGGGCTGGCGTTTGAAGGATAGGACGGCCACTGACGCTTTAGGAACGTTCTGTGGCTGGCGATTCGTGCGTGAGCCCCAACGAAGCATAGCCCGGTCAATGGCACTTCCACAACCATTGCCCGGCTGATGATTCGGCAAGGGTCTCTTGACCAGAACAGGGGCACACAGCGGCACCGAAGCGCCGACACACGGGGCTCGTTGCGGCGACGGCGTGCCGGACAAGCTCCGCATCATCCTGGGCCGTAGTGATCGAGGATGAGACGGGACACGCGTGGGTGCAGGGTTTCAGGCGGCATGAGATGCAAGGTTGGCGGGGAGAATCCGCAGGTTGAAAACCTGCGGCCACTTCGGAAACCTGCGGCTACTTCGGAAACCTGCGGCTACTTCGGAAACCTGCGGTTACTTCGGAAACCTGCGGCTACTTTGAAAGCCTGCGGCCACGTGCCGAGCCAGCGACGGCAGCCTGCGACGCCGGTCGCCCTAGAGCCCCACCGTCCGCCAGGCGGCGGCGATCGCCTGCGACACCGTCGGCTCGCCGGAGAAGAGCGTGGCTGCGAGCTGCCGCGTTCGCTTCGCGAAGCCTGCCATCTTCAGGCCCGGGCTCGGCGGAAACCCCGTCAGCGCCTGATACCAGATGAGCCCCGCCTTCTCCCAGCTCCTGCCGCCGATCTCCATCGCTGCGAGATAGAACGCCAGATTCGGAATCCCGCTCGAGTCGTGTGGATCCATCCCCGGCTTGACCTGCGCATACTTCTTCGGCTGCGGGGCGAGGCAGTGCTTCGCCGCCGGATCGGCCATGTCGCGAAGGCAGGTGAAGCCCTGCGCCCGCGCCGTCGGCCCCATGAGGTCGCCGCCGATCAGCCAGTCGGCCTGGGTCACGTCGTGCCCGGCACGCCACTGCCGAAACATTGTGCCGAACACGTCCGACATGCTCTCGTTGAGGCCCCCCGCCTCGCCGGTGTAGTTGAAGCCGGCCGAAAACTGCGTCACGCCGTGCGTGAGTTCGTGGCCGATCACGTCGTTCGACTTCGTGAAGTCGAGAAACATCTTCCCGTCGCCGTCGCCGTAGGTCATCTGGGTGCCGCTCCAGAAGGCGTTGTTGTAGTGGACGCTGTAATGGACCGAGGAGATCAGCGTCATCCCGGCGCCGTCGAGCGAGTTGCGCCGGAAGAGCGTCTGGTAGAAGTCGGCCACCGCCGCTGTCTCCACGAACGCCCGCCGCGCCGTGCCGTCGGAGGCCCGCTCCGGATCGGGGACCGGTGTGCCCGGGAGCGTGGTGCCGTGGCGGCAGTCGAACACGTTCACCGCCGGGAGCACCGCGGCCGCCGCGAGCGTGAGGCCGCTCGGCAGCGTGGCCCGGGCCAGCCGTGTGAGCTTCCCGCGCTCGCTGCGGACCTTCCGCCACTGGGCTTCGAGCGCGGCGGCGCTCGCAAAGTCGGCCCGCTGCCGGGGCGTGAGCCGCCGGTCCTTCGCGAGCCGCACGAGCACCTTGCTGGGAATGATGAAGCACGGCCCAGGGCCGACGGGCGGAAGCGGACGCGCGGGAGTGGTCATGATTTCGGCTCCGGGGAGGTGGTGGTGGAGTCCGGCGTGGAGTCCGCCGTGCCGGAGGGCACGATCCGCACCGTGAGCGTGCCCCCGATCGGCTGTTCCTGAAGCTCCGTCACCAGCGTCGCGTCGGCCGTGAAGGTCGCGGCCTCGCCGTTCGTGTGGTTCACGAAGGGGGCCAGGGCACCGCGGAGCGTGGAGTCGCTCGCGGGCCTCGAGCCGTCGCCGACGAAGTTGCGAAGGTCGGCCCCCGCCAGCCGATACACGCCCGTCTTGGCGTCGTAGGGTGGGGCCGGAATCGAGAGCGTGGCGAACGCGTTGCCATCGACCTGCCGCAGCAGGAACCGCAGCGTCGCCTTGTCCGGCGGGATGAAGGCCTCGGGGGTGCGAATCACGAGCTCCGGCGCCGTGGCTTCGTAATACTCGCCGATCCGCCACGCGTTGGTCGTGGCCGTCTTCTGGGAGAAGAGCGTGAGCCCCACGTCGGTCTCGAAGGCGAGGCCCGCGCCGTCCCGTCCGTCCACGGTCGCCACCACCGGGATCAGCAGGTGGTTGCTGACGCCGTAGGGCGTGGCGAGGCGGACATCGATCACGTCGAGGGCGTTGCACGCCGGACGACAGGGATCGGCGGGCGCGTCGCAGGGGGCGAGGGTGATGAGCGGGTCCGACGGCGGATCGACCTGCTTCTTCAACGTCCTCACCGGCGGGGCAGGCTCGACGCCCGCGTGGGGAGCGGGAGTGGGCAGGCGTTCCGTTCCGCTCGCCAGCGCCACCACGTCTCGCCCCCGTCTCCGTCGTGCCGCGTCCGAGGTCGTCGCACCAGGCGCTGGGGGCCCGGCCGCCTCGCATGCCGGCGCCGACCGCAGCCGCCGCACCTCCAGCCCCGGCGGAAACGTGGCCCTGAGCACCTGCCGGCTGATCAGCTCGATCGGCACCTTCTTGCCCCCCGCCACGATGCTCGTGTCGTGGATGCTGAAGCCCTTGCCCACGAGATAGACCACCGTCTCGGCTCGTGGGTCGATGCCCTGGGCGCCATACCAGCCGACGAGCTCGGGCGCGAGGTCGGTGACCCCGGTGTTGAACAGCTCGAAGCCCCCGGACGTGTTCTCGTATGGGATCTGCGCGAGCATCGTCTGCAGAGGGAGCTCGCGATCGAGCTGCTCCACCCGCCGCAGCAGCCGGGCCACGTCGCCGTCGCGGTAGGCCCCGGCGCAGCGGCTGCACATGGCCGCCGACTGCTGCATCGCCTTCACGCTCCGCGAGAGCGCGAGCGTCTGCCGCATGCTCTGGTCGGTCTGCTTGGGATGCGTGAGCGAGAACCAGTTGGTTCGCACGTCGAAGGTCACGTAGGGCACGAACGACGGCATCACCACGATCGCCGTGCATTCCCGCATCCCCGGCTCGATCCGCCGCTCGGCGAGATCGCGGGTGGTGGAGTTGGAGCCGACCAGCGTTTCGGTGAAGGTGGCGAGGTTGTTGCGGGTGGGGGGCGACTGCACCCGCGGGTAAAACCGCCAGCCGAAGGTGTCGGTGCCGTGCGAGAAACCGACGGCCGTCTTGTTGAGCGCCACGGTCGCCAGGTCGGTTTCCAGCCGGCGGGCGTAGCGCATCATCGCCTGGGAGTTCATCCGGCCGCTCGACGCGGCCAGCGCCATCGCGATCTGCGTCTCGCGGCGCATCGCATACGTGTCTTCGACGTTCTGCTCCTGGGACACCGGGTCGAGCGCGAACACGCGGATCGGCCAGCGGCGACGGACATAGTCGTTGAACGTCTGGCGGGCCTCGGGGCCCGGGTTTGGCCCATAGAAGGGGCCGGCCCAGCGGCCACCGCCGCCGCCCCCGTGGCCCTGGGCCGTGGCTGACTCCCGGATGTCTTCGATCAGCCGCTCGTTGAGCAGCGTTGACTCCACGAGGATCACCCAGGCGAGCACGGCGGTCGTGGTGCGGCAGCGGGCCCGTTCGGGCGAATCCTCCGGAAAGCAGAGGCCTGCGGGGCAGTCGGGCTGCGGCACGTCGATCCCGAGCGCGGCGAAGAAGCGGCAGCGGAGGTCGGCCAGTTCCTGCGCCCGCCGGCTGCGGATCGCCTCGGCCACGGGAGGGCCGCAGAACTCCGTCCAGGCATGCGCCTGGCTCTCCTGGCGGAGAAGCGCTTCCGCCGCGTGCAGCTCCTCCGCCAGCCAGCCGCGGACGTCGGTGTAGTGGATGCACGACTTGGTGGGATACGCACCGAGGGCCTCGTCGGCCGCGGCCACCAGCCGGAGGAACTGGTGATAGCCGATCACTTCGAGGAGCTGCTCCCGCGGAAACGGCAGCCGAGCCCGCCGCGTCTGCACGGAGGGGTAGAGCGTGAGCGTGATCTTGCGGGCGGCCTGGGACGTTTGCTGGCGAGCGGTCGGGGCGACTTGTCTGGCGAAGTCCTGCACGACCTGCTCGTCGGGGCTCGAGCAGGCCGCGGCCTCCGCCGGGCGCTCCGCCGCTTTGGCGGCGGCGAGCACGTCGGGCTCGTTGACGCTGTGCGTGAGCGACGGCGCGAGCACGTCGATCAGGTCGTTGACCACGAGGTTGCGGAACGTGGTCGGGAGGAGATCGTCGCCCAGCTGAAGATCGGCGATCACGGAGATCTCCGCCCCGTGGCCGCGCTGGGTGTGCTTCCCCGGGAGGATCGACACCGGGATTCGCACGAGGTTGAGCGCATAGCCCGGCGAGTCGGCGATATCGTCTCCCTCGTTGATCCGCCGCAGCTCCTGGAGGTGCTTGATGTAGCGGTCGAGATGGTCGAGGTGGATCGTGGGCTCGAGGCCGATGCCCGTGTCGCCATCGATGTCGAACGTGGCGAAGTTCTCCTTGGGATTGGCTGCCTTCACGAATGGATCCACGCTGGTGAGCGTGCCGTTCGAGATCAGCGTCGTGACGTTCTGGAACGGGTCGCTCCCGGCGGTGGCCGAAGGCCTGGTGCCGGTGGTGGCGGGCAGGCCGTTCTGGATCGCCAGGGCCAGGCCCAGGAACGACTGATCGCTCCGCCGCAGGCTCGCGTTCATCCGCTCCTGGAAGCCGTCTTTCTCCTTCGCCAGCAGGTCTTCGTACTCCGCGCGGTGCCGTGTCAGCCGGCTCTGGCCCCAGACGTCGGGATGCTTGGCGACGATCGAGCCGAAGCGGTCGATGTGGTGCTCGAGCCAGTCGATCTCCGCAGCGAGCTGCTCGACGGCGCAGTCGGCTGCCGTGGCGGGCGGCCGGCGGTGGACGGCCTTGGCGGGCGCGGCCAGGCCGCGAAAGACCTTGTCGAGCACCTCGCCGGCGGCGGCCGGCCCGAGCGGCAGCGCCCCGCCGAGCGTCGCGGTGACCAATGCCCACCATCCCCACCGAGACATCCCGGCCATGGCGTCGCCTCCTCGCGTGTGCCGTCCCAGCCGCCTCCTCGCCGGCTCACCCGCTGTCGCCGGCATGGCGACGGAAATCGGCGTGGCGGCCACCACCCATTCAAGCGAATAAGTCCGGCGTGCAGGGGTTTCTCAGTTTGCCCCCCTTGTGAGGATTTGGGGGGCGAGGCCGTACGATGGTGGGCCACCGGTCCGTCACGAGCCCGCATGCCTTCGTCTCCCGCCCCGCCGCGTTCCGCCTACGTCCACGTGCCGTTCTGCCGGCACCGCTGCGGCTACTGCGACTTCGCGCTCGTGGCCGGCCGCGACGACCTGATCGACCGCTACCTCGCGGCGCTCGACAGGGAGCTCACGCGGTGCGCCGTGCCGCTGGAACTTGACACGCTCTATCTCGGCGGCGGCACGCCGTCGCACCTCGGGCCGGCGGGCCTCGAGCGGCTGTTCGCGGTGCTCGCGGGCCGGCTGCACGCCGCGGCCGCGGCGGAGGTGACGGTGGAGGCCAATCCGCTCGACGTGACCGACGCGTTCGTCGCGGCCGCCCGCCGCGCCGGTGTCACGCGGGTGAGCCTCGGCGGCCAGTCGCTCGACGCGGCCACGCTCGTGGCGCTCGACCGCGATCACGCGCCCGACGACGTCCGCCGCGCCGCGCACCTCCTCTTTGACGCGGGGCTCGCGGTGAGCCTCGACGTGATGACGGCCGCGCCGGGGCAGACGCTCGCGGGCGTGGAGGCCGACCTCGCCGCTGCGGTATCGCTCGGCGTGCAGCATGTGTCGGTCTACTGCCTGACCTGGGAGAAGGGCACGGCGTTCGCGGCGCAGCGGGCGAAGGGAGCGCTGCAGCCTGTCGAGGAGCCGCTGGAGCGGGCGATGTTCGAGGCGGCGATCGACCGACTGGAGGCGGCCGGCTTCGCCCACTACGAGGTCTCCAACTTCGCCCGGCCGGGTGCCCGCTGCCGCCACAACGAGGCCTACTGGGACTGCCGGCCGTGGGAGGCGTTTGGCCCCGGCGCCGCCCGGTTCGACGGCCGGACGCGGATCACGAATCACCGCTCGACGACGACGTGGATGAACAGGGTGCTCGCCGGCGGCGACTTCACCGGCGACGTCGATGCGATGACCGACGAAGCAGCCGCCCGCGAGCGGATCGTGGTGGGGCTGCGACGGCGCGACGGCCTCGACCGCGAGGCGTTTCAACAGGCGAGCGGCTTCGACCTCGACGAGCTGATCGCCACGCCGCTGGGCCGCTGGGTCGACCGCGGCCTTGCCGGCGACGACGGCCGCCGCGTGTGGCTCACCCGGGCGGGGCTGCTCGTGTCTGACACGCTCTGGGCCGACGTGCTCGGCTGACGAGGCGCGAGCCGCTCGGTTCACGGCCGCGATCCCCATCGCTCACGCGATTGGGCTTCCTGAATACGTCGAGCACGGCGAGCGCGGGGCTGCGAGTCCGTGATGACCGTCGATCCCCATCGCTCACGCGATTGGGCTTCCTGACTTCAACAAGCGATCCCCGTCGCTGACGCGATTGGGCTTCCTGAGCAAACGAGCAAACGAGTACGTCGAGCTCGGGGCGGCACAAGGCTGGGAACCGCAGGTTGAAAACCTGCGGCCACGTGCAAACCTGCGGCCACCTTCGGAAGAGGTGGGCGTCAGGCCCGCTGGAGGGCGGCGGTGAGATCGAGGATCGCCTTCTTGCCGTCGGCGAAATACATCAGCGTGTTGTCGGCGGCGAACAGCGGATTGGGGATGCCGGCGAAACCCGGCGAGAGCGACCGCTTCACCACCACCACCGTCTTGGCCTTGTCCACGTCGAGGATCGGCATGCCGGCGATCGGGCTCTTCGGGTCGGTGCGGGCCGCCGGGTTCACCACGTCGTTGGCGCCGATCACGATCGCCACGTCGGTCTCGGGGAACGTGGGGTTGATGTCGTCCATCTCCCGGAGCTTTTCATACGGGATGTCGGCCTCGGCGAGGAGCACGTTCATGTGGCCCGGCATCCGGCCGGCGACGGGGTGGATGGCGTATTCGACCGTGCAGCCCCGCTTCTCCAGGGCGTTCGCCAACTCGCGGACCGCGTGCTGGGCCTGGGCGACGGCGAGGCCGTAGCCCGGCACGATCACCACGCGGCTGGCGCTTTCGAGCACCATGGCGATCTCCTCGGCGCTGGCGCTCTTCACCTTGCCGGCGTAGATGTCGTCGGCGTTCGCCACGGCCGTGGTCCCCAGGCCGCCGAACAGCACGCCCACGAGCGAGCGGTTCATCGCCCGGCACATGATCGCCGTGAGGATCAGCCCGGAGGCGCCCACGAGCGAGCCGGCGATCACGAGCACCGAGTTGTCGATCACGAAGCCGGCCGCGGCGGCGGCGAGGCCCGAGTAGCTGTTGAGCAGGCAGATCACGACCGGCATGTCGGCGCCGCCGATCGGCAGCGTGAGCGTGCAGCCGAGGGCGCTGCCGGCGATCACGAGCAGCCAGTAGAGGAGCACCGACTGCGGATAGACGCACAGGCCCCAGATGAGCAGGAGCACGGCGGCGGCGAGGGCAAGGTTGATCCAGTGGCGGTTGGGATTGGTCCAGGCCTGCTTGAACCGCGGCAGCTCCTCGAGTTTGGCGAAGGCCACGAAGCTGCCCCAGAAGGTGACGGCGCCGATCAGGCCGGTGAGCGCGGTGGCGATCGCAAACTGCGTCCAGGGGGCGAGGTTGGCCGCCGCGAGGGAGGCCACGGCCGGGGCGTCGCTCTGCGCGGCCGCCGTCATGTTCCAGAGTTCGGCGCCGGCCACCACGGCCGAGGCCGCCCCACCGAAGCCGTTGAGCAGGGCCACCATCTGCGGCATGCCCGTCATCGGATACTTCAGCGCCATCGCGGCGCCGATGGCCGAGCCGATGGCCGCCGCGATCCCCACCGTGATCAGGCCGCCCGAGCCCACCGCCCGCAGCCGCTCCACGACAGGGCCCTCGCAGCAGGCCGCGATCAGGGCGATCGCCATGCCGGCGGCGCCGAGGTAGTTGCCCTTCACGGCCGTCCGCGGGCCGGTCATGAGCTTGAAGGCCACGATGAACAGCATCGAGGCCGCGAGGTATGCGAGGTTGATCCAGGCCTGGCTCGACATGCGGTCACTTCTTCTTCGGGTTGAACATCTCGAGCATGCGGTGCGTGACGACGAACCCGCCCACCACGTTGATCATCGCCAGGATCACGGCGAGGAAGCCGAGCAGGGTGCCGAACCGGGTGGCCATGGCGCCGGCCACCACGATCGCCCCCACCGCCGTGATCCCCGAGATCGCGTTGGAGCCGCTGGTGAGCGGCGTGTGGAGCCGCTGCGGCACCTTCGTGATCACCTCGAAGCCCACCCACATCGCCAGCAGGAACACGGTGAGCAGGCGGATGAACCGGCTCGCCGGGTCTTCGGCGGCCACGGCCTCGACGAGCGCGAGCGGCAGGAGGTGGGGTGTCATGGCGGCGTTCCGAGGGGCTGGGGCGGATGGTTCAGGCCGGCGCGGCCGGCGTCGGCTCGAGCGGCGGCAGGCCGGCCTGCTCGCGGACCTTCGGGTGGACGAGCTCGCCGCCGCGGGCCACGAGCGTGTCGCGGCCGATCTCGTCGTCGGGCGACACGTTCGGCAGGCCCGCCTTCACGAGGTGGGCGAGGAAGGTGACGACGTTCTTGGAATAGAGCTGGCTGGTGTGGAAGGGCACGTCGGCCGGCAGGTTGGTGGGGCCGAGGATCGTGACGCCGTCCACCACGACCGTCTCGTCGGGCCGCGAGCCCTCGCAGTTGCCGCCGCGCTCGGCGGCGAGATCGACGATCACGCTGCCGGGCCGCATCCGGCGGACCATGTCGGCCGTCACGAGCACGGGGGCCTTCTGCCCCGGAATCAGCGCGGTGCAGATCACGACGTCGGAGTCGGCCACCACCTTGCCGAGCAGCTCGCGCTGCTTCGCGTAAAACTCCTCCCCCAGCGCCTTGGCGTAGCCGCCGGCGGCCTCGCTGCCCCCGGTCTCGAGCGGCAGCTCCACGAACTTCGCCCCCAGGCTCTGCACCTGCTCCTTCACGGCGGGGCGGACGTCGTAGCCGCTCACCTGCGCCCCGAGCCGCTTCGCCGTGGCGATCGCCTGGAGGCCGGCCACGCCCGCGCCGAGCACGAGCACCTTCGCCGGCGTGAGCGTGCCGGCGGCCGTCGTCATCATCGGCAGGATCCGCGGCAGCGCGGCGGCGGCCACGATCACGGCCCGGTAGCCCGCGATGTTGGCCTGGCTGGAGAGCACGTCCATGCTCTGGGCGCGGGTGATGCGGGGCACGAGCTCGAGCGCGAACAGCGTGACCCCGCAGGTGGCGGCGTCGCGGCAGGCCTCGGCCCCGCCGAGCGGATCGCAGAGGCCCACGAGCACGGTGCCCGGCCGCAGCCGGTCGCGGTCGGCCGCCCAGCCGGCGCCGGCGGCGCCGCAGGTGCGGATCGCCAGCACGACGTCGGCCGCGAGGGCCTCGTCCCGCGACACGATCGCGGCCCCGGCCGTGCGGTAGTCGTCGTCGGAGAATCCGGCCGCCGCCCCGGCCCCGGCCTCGACGGCCACGGTGAGGCCGGCCTTCACGAGGGCGGGAACCCCGGCGGGCACGACGGCCACGCGGCGCTCTCCCGGAAAGCCTTCCTTGAGGACTGCGACCTTCATGCGGCGGCATCCGGCGAGGGTGATGACACGAGGTGACCGCCGCCGATTCTTGCCTCGGAACGGGGCGTCGTCCATGCGGCACCCCCAGGCCACCCGCCCGGCGTCCGCGCCGACAGGCGGGTTTTCACCGTTCTACGGCCGCGCCGCTTGCCTGCGTGGGGAGGCATTGTTAGTCTCCCCGGTTCCCCCGGCGTGCGGCCGGCGGTGGCCCGAACCCCATTGATTTCCGAGATACGGACGGTTGAGCGACAGATGAAGACGTACATGGCCAAGCCCGGCGAGGTGGAGCAGCGGTGGTGGGTCGTCGACGCCAGTGAGCGTCGCGTGGGCCGCCTGGCCAGCGCCATCGCCGTGGTCCTCATGGGCAAGCACCGCCCGACCTACACCCCGCACGTCGACACCGGCGACCACGTGGTGGTGATCAACGCCGACAAGATCGAGTTCAGCGGGAAGAAGTGGCAGCAGAAGCTTTACCGCTGGTACACGGGCTACCAGGGTCTGAAGTCGGAGACCGCGGAGCACCGCCGCGACCGGCGTCCGGAGCTGATCATCGAGGAAGCCGTGCGGCGGATGCTGCCGAAGTCGCGACTCGGCCGGAAGATGCTCGACAAACTCAAGGTCTACGCCGGCAGCGAGCATCCCCACCAGCCCCAGCAGCCGGAACCGATCGATCTCGGTGCCTGAGCGGGCGTGGGCAGCGGAACGACATCCACGGTCATTCGAACTCCAGATCTCCGAACGCTGAGATCTCAAAACTCCAGATCCCCGAACTCCAGGCTGAATGAGGAACGATGATGGCGGTTGAGCAGGGCGTGAAGTCGGCACGGCGGGGCGACGAGATCATCGCGACGGGGCGTCGGAAGACGGCCGTTGCCCGCGTGCGGCTCAAGGCCGGCGGCGGCGAGATCACGGTCAACGGCCGGGATCTCGATGCCTACTTCCCCGCCATCAAGGATCGGGCGCTCGTGGAAGGGGCCCTGGAGCAGTTGGGCAAGCGGACCGCCGTGAATGTCGTGATCTCCGTTGACGGCGGCGGCCCCACGGGGCAGGCCGGGGCCTGCCGGCTCGGGATCGCCCGGGCGCTCAAGGTGTTCGATGTGGAGCTCGCGGAACCGCTTCGCCAAGGCGGCCTGCTCACCCGCGACGGCCGCATGAAGGAACGCAAGAAGTACGGCCTGCGTGGTGCCCGCCGCGGCACGCAGTTCTCCAAGCGCTGATTCGGGGCGGTCGGCCCCGCGGCAGCGTCCGTCATCGCCGGCACATCCGGCAGGACCGTTTTCCGCGGTCGAATCCGGCTTTTTTCCTGTGCCGGGATCCGATTGCATACTAGTGCGTGGCGTCTGCGCCGGCCGAACGCGGCCTGCGGGAGACTGCCGATTCGCGGGGGCTCGCCCCCGCCCCCTCGAGGCCCGATCATGGTCACGATGCGTTTCCTCGTCGCGCTGCCCTTGGCGGCGGCGCTGGTTGCTTCCGCCTTCGCCCGCGAACCGCGGCGCGGACCCACGGCCGTCGCCGCCGTGGAGGCCCAAGACGTCCTCGCCGCCGAGGCGGCGGGCCTCGTGGACGTGAAGTTCATTCCCAACGACTCGCGGTCGGCCCAGGTGATCGTCACCAACCGCTCCGATCGGCCGCTGTCGCTCCGGCTGCCCGCCGGCTTCGCCGGCGTGCCCGTGCTCGCCCAGATGGGCGGGATGCAGGGGGGCGGCGCCGGCGGCTTCGCCGGCGGCGGCATCGGGGGTCAGCCGCAGAACGTCGGTGGCGGCGGGATGGGCGGCGGCATGGGCGGTGGGATGGGTGGCGGCATGGGCGGCATGGGTGGCGGCGGGCCGTTTTCGCTGCCGCCGGAACGCACGCGGACCCTCCGGGTGGCCACCGTGTGCCTCGAGCACGGCAAGCGGGAGCCGACGCCGCGGGTGCCGTATCGCATGACGGCCCTCGACACCTGCTCCAGCGACCCGAGGCTCCAGGATGTGATGGCAGCGCTCGCCGGCGGGGCGATCTCGCAGAAGGTGGCCCAGGCGGCCGCGTGGCACGTTTCCAGCGGCCGCACGTGGGAGCAGCTTGCGGCCGAGGTGATCTCGATGGCCGGCGGCGATCCCGACGTGCCCTACTTCACGCCGGCCGAGCTCGCAGCGGCCCGGCGGTTCGTCGATGAGTCAACGCGGCGGCATCCGCCGGCAAGCGACTCCGCGCCGGGCTGACCGCCCGCGGGCGGCCCGCCGCGGCGGCCCGGATCGGGCCGTCGCCGTCTCGGGCTCGACTCGCGCCCCCCGTTTGTTCTGGAAACACGATCGCTCTAAGATTGCGATCCGCGGGCAGAGTCCGCACCGCTTTCCCAGGGGACCAGTTCGTGACCCAGATGCCGCAGGCGACGACCCGCTCGGATTCCCGGCGCGACCCGGCCGACGTCGTGGTCGAGACCCGAAACCTGTCGAAGGTCTATCGCGACTTTTGGGGCCGGAGCAAGAAGACGGCCCTCAAGCCGCTCGATCTCGACGTCCGGCGGGGCGAGATCTTCGGGCTGCTCGGCCCCAACGGCGCGGGCAAGACCACGACCCTCAAGCTGCTGCTCGGCCTGATCTTTCCGTCGTCGGGCGAGGCGCTCGTGTTCGGGAAGCCCGCGACCGACGTCTCCAAGAACGAGCGGATCGGCTACCTGCCCGAGGAGTCGTATCTCTACAAGTTCCTCGACGCCGAGGAGACGCTCGACTTCTACGGCCGGCTGTTCGGCCTCGAGCCTGACGAGCGGCGGCGGCGGGCGGCGGCCCTCATCGAGATGGTGGGGCTCACCCGCGACCGGAAGCGGCAGCTCCGCGAGTATTCCAAGGGGATGACCCGCCGCATCGGCGTGGCCCAGGCCCTGATCAACGACCCCGAGCTCGTGATTCTCGACGAGCCGACCAGCGGGCTCGATCCGCTGGGCACGCGGGAGATGAAGGACCTGATCATCGACCTCAAGGCCCGAGGCAAGACGGTGATCATGTGCTCGCACCTGCTGGCCGACGTGGAGGACGTCTGCGACCGCATCGCCGTGCTCCATCAGGGCGAGCTCAAGGAACTCGGACGCGTGGAGGATCTGCTCCGGGTGACCGGGGTGACGCAGATCCGGGCCACGGGCCTGTCGCCGGCCGCGGCGAACGAGATCAAGGCGGTCTTGGAGCGCCACGGCGCGGGCGACATCGACATCGGCAACCCGAGGACGACGCTCGAGGACCTGTTCCTCGAGGTCGTCCGGGACACGGAGGCCCGGCCGGGTCGCCGTGCCCGCCGCACCGAGTCGGCCGCGCAGCGGGCGGAGTGAGCGGCGCGCATGGTTCTTGAACAGGAAATCCCGCGGTTCGCGTCCTGGATCGGCCTGGCCGTCCTGCGGTATCTGGCCGCGGCCGGCGTCGCCGCCGTGATGGCGGCGCTGCTCACCTGGCTGGCCCAGGCGGTGGGCAACGGGCCGCTGGCGGGTGGCGACCGGGTCTATCGCGGTGTGCTCGCGGGCTTGGCCGACATCCTGGCCACGTCGCCGCGGCGGGTCTGGGCGCTGGCCCGGCTGGCGATCCAGGAATCGCTCCGCCGCAACGTGCTCGTCGTGCTCGCGATGTTCGCGCTGATCCTGTTGTTCGCCGGCTGGTTCCTCGATCCGGCGAGCGTCGATCCGCGGCGGCTCTACGTGGGCTTCATCCTCGCGGCCACCAACCTGCTCGTCTGTCTGGTGACGCTCGTGCTCGCGGTCTTCAGCCTTCCGGCCGACATCAAGTCGCGGGCGATCCAGACGGTGACCACGAAGCCCGTGCGCACGGCGGAGATCGTGCTCGGCCGGATCCTCGGGTTCGCCGCGGTGGGCACCTGCCTGCTGGCGCTGATGGGGCTGGCGGGCTGGGCGTTCGTGGTCCGGAGCGTGGGCCACGGCCACCAGCTCGACGCGGCCGACGTGTTCGACATGACCGCCGGTGACGGCACGGTGTCGGGGGCCGAGGGCCGCACGTCGCTCGACCGCGGGCACCGCCACCGGGTGGTGCTCGACGGCCGCGGCGGCGGCGTGGCCGAGACCGCCCACGGCCATCGCCACCGCGTGAGCGTGACCGGCACGAACGCGGCGGGCGAGCGGACCTACGCGGTGGGACCGCCGCTGGGGCTCTTGGAAGCCCGGCGGCCGCTCCGCGGCACACTCCGCTTCCTCGACCGCGAAGGCCGGCCCGCGATCAAGGGCATCAGCGTGGGGGCCGAGTGGTCGTATCGGCAGTACATCGAGGGCGGCACGGCGGCTGCGGCGATCTGGACGTTCGAGGGCGTGACCCCCGAACGGTTTCCCGACGGCCTGCCCCTGGAGATGATCGTGCGGGTGTTCCGCACCTACAAGGGAAACATCGAGGACGGCATCCACGGCACGATCCAGGTCCGCAACCCGACGAGCAGCCTGCGGAGCGAGTCGCTGCCGATCGTGGCCCGGGAGCACACGATCGACTCGCTCTTGATCCCGCGGCGGATCAACACCGTGATGGCCGACGGCTCGCTGCGGGAGGTGGACCTGTTCGCCGACCTGGTGTCGGACGGGCGGATCGAGGTCTGGCTGCAGTGCCTCGAGCCGGCCCAGTATTACGGTGTGGCCCAGGCCGACTTCTACCTCCGGGCGGGCGACGGCTCGTTTGCCATGAACTACGCCAAGAGCTGCCTCGGCATCTGGTACTCGATGCTGATCTGCACGGCGCTCGGGGTGATGTTCAGCACGTTCCTCTCCGGCCCGGTGGCCCTCGTGGCGGCCCTGGCCACGCTCCTCGTCGGGCAGTTCCGCGACTTCATCGCCCGGCTGTTCACCAGCCAGGTGACCGGCGACACCTCGATCGTGCCGGGCGGCGGCCCGATCGAATCGCTCTACCGGATCGTCACGCAGACGAGCATCACGCTGGAACTCGATGCCACGCCCGCCGTGCAGGCGATGAAGGCGGTGGACACGGTGCTGCTCGCCCCGATGCGGCTGGCGGCGGGCATCTTCCCGTCGCTGGCGTCGCTCGGCACCAGCGACTTCGTCGCCGGCGGCTTCGACATTCCGGGCGACCTGCTGGCCGCCCACGGGGCCGAGGCCCTCGGCTACGTGCTGGCCTGCTTCGTGGTGGGCGTGTTCTGCCTCAAGGCGAGGGAGGTGGCGTCATGACGGGAGGAGAGCGGGGGAGTCGGGGTGAGCAGACGTGGCTGGGGCTGCGGCCCGGCACGCTCCTGGCGCTGGTCGCGATCGCGGTCCTGCTGGTGCCGCTCTCGGCGCTCAGCCAGCCGGCCGACTCCATGAGCACCGGCGGTCTGCTCGCGCGGCTGCGGTCACGCTACGGGCTCTCGCAGGCCAACCTCGGCGAGGTCGATCCGACCAGCGAGACGATGCGGTTCGCCACGCTCGGCCTCAAGAACATCGCCGTGACGCTGCTCTGGGATCGGGCCAACCACTACAAGAAGGTGGAGGACTGGGCCAACCTCTCGGCGACGCTCGAGCAGATGACCAAGCTCCAGCCGAACTTCTACACCGTCTGGGACTTCCAGGCCCACAACCTCTCCTACAACACGTCGGTCGAGTTCGACGACTACCGCGACCGGTACGCGTGGGTGATGAAGGGCATCGAGTTCCTCCGCCAGGGCATCGCCTACAACGCCCGGGAGCCGCGACTGCTCGGCCGGATGGGCTGGTTCATCGGGCAGAAGATCGGCAAGGCCGACGAGAAGGTGCAGTATCGACGGCTGTTCAAGGCCGACGACGACTTCCACGACCGCGACGACCCGGACCGCACCCTGCCCGAACGCGACAACTGGCTGGTGGGCCGGCAGAAGTATCGGGCCGGCCAGGCGCTGGTGGACCGGGGCGCGCCCCTCAAGACCACGCCGCTGATCTTCCACAGCGAGCCGATGATGACGGCGATCAACTATGCCCGGGGCCTGGAGGATGACGGCGAGTTCGGCGCGACCGCCAAGGACGGCTGGAAGCTCGCCAACGAGGAACTCGCCCGGTTCGCCGAGCGCGACATCGCCACGAGCTGGGGCGTGCCGATCCAGCTGCGGCTGCGGGAGTCGGAGCAGAAGCGGGCCGCCGGGATCGCCGCCGAGCTGGAGACGCTCCTCCCCGGGCAGTTCAAGGCGCTGGAGGAGAGCCGTCGCGCGGCCCTCACCGACGACCAGCGGAAGGCGATCGACGTGCCGATGATGGAGCGGACCGATGCCCAGCAGTCGGCCGCCCGGGCGGCCGAGGAGACGCTCGCGGTGAGCTGGAAGATGGTCGCGCGGCAGGCGCCGACGGACGTGCGGGCCAAGGCCGAGGATCTCGCCCGCGAATACACCGAGGCCCGGGAGCGGGCGGAGATGATCGACCGCTACCGCGACATCGTGAACTTCGACTTCTGGAAGGCCTGCTGCGAGGCGGAGGTCACCGAGCCGGCGCTCAAGGCGCGGGAGAGCACGTGGCGGGCCGACACGGAGTTCGCCGCCGCCCGCCTCCAGTCGGCGAAGCAGGCCTACGAAGAGTCGTTCGCCGCCTGGCGGCAGGTGCTCGACGCCTCGAAGGTGCTCCGCGAGGATCCGCTCACGGCCGACGACATCGTGGAGGTGGTGAACCGCTACCGGAAACTCCTCGAACAGCTCGACGAGCCGTTCCCGTCCCCCTTCGTGCTCCAGGACATGATCGACCGCACCGGTCCCCAGCCCTGACCAGCCCCCTGATCGGATCGACGAGTTCGCTCTGCCGCCCGAGTCGAGGCCCTGCTTGCTGGACCGCGCGGGGAGGCGAGGCGGTCGGCAAACGCTCGACGAGCCTTGGGGCCGCCGCGGCCCCCGGCGAGGAGACTTTTGCCGCCGCCTCGCCGGCGCCCTCCTCGAGCCGCACGAGCCCTAGGCCCGGGAGATGACGAGCTTGTCGATCCGCCGCCCGTCCATGTCGACGACCTCGATCCGCAGCCCCCGCCAGCCGACCACGTCGCCGGCGGTCGGAATCCGTTCCAGCTGGGCGAGCACGAGGCCCGAGATCGTGGTGTAGTCGCGGGGCAACGGTTCGCCCTTGAGGCCGAAGCGATCCACGAGGTCGTCCACGGCGACGCTCCCGTCCACGAGCCAGGAGCCGTCCTCCCGCTGCACGAACGCCTGGGCGTCGGCCTGGCGGTGCTCGTCGTGGATCTCCCCGACAAGCTCCTCGAGGACGTTTTCGAGCGTCACCAGCCCCTCGGTGCCGCCGTATTCGTCGAGCACGATGGCGAGCTGATTCCGCTCCTTCTGGAAGAGCTCGAGGAGCCGGTCGAGCGGCATCGTCTCGGGCACGAAGATCGGCCGATGGAGCATCTTCCGCAGCTCGATCGGCCAGCCCATCCAGGCGTGGCGGAGCGCGTCCTTGATCGACACATAGCCGATGATGTGGTCGAGCGAGCCCTCGTAGACCGGGAGCCGGGAATAGCCGGCCATGGCGATGGCGCCGATGATCTCGCCCTGGGGGGTCTCGATGTCGAGGGCATCGACGTCGATCCGGGGCCGCATGATGTCGCGGACCGTCCGCTCGCCGAGCCGCAGCGCCTCGCTGGCGACCGACAGCTCCACCGCCTCGAGCACCCCCTCGGCGCGGCCCGTCTCCAGGAGGTGCTCGATGTCGTCCACCGACACGCTCGGCTCCGTCTGCTTGCCCGCGCCCAAGAGCATGAGCACGGCCGACGACGCCGTGCTCATGCCCCAGACGAGCGGCCGGGCGATCCAGGCGAAGAGCTGCATCGCCGGGGCGGCCAGGCGGGCGAAGGCCTCGGCCTGCCGCAGGGCGAGCCGCTTGGGCACGAGCTCCCCGAGGAGCAGCGTGACGAACGAGAGCAGCATCACGAACACGGTGAGGGCGATCGGGCGGGCGGCGGCGGCGATGCCCGGGGGCGCGTGGGCGACGATCCACGCCGTGAACTCGCTCACCAGGCGGTCGCCGCCGTAGGCCGCGGCCAGCGTGCCCACGAGCGTGATCCCGATCTGGACGGTCGGCAGGAAGCGATCGGGGCTCGACGCCAGGTCGAGCGCGGCCTGGGCCCGGCGATCCCCCTTCTCCGCGAGGGCCCGCAGCCGGCCCCGCCGGCTGGCGACGATCGCCATCTCCGCGCCCGAGAAGAACCCGTTGGCGAGGATCAGGCCGAGGACGATGAGGAGTTCCTGGAGCATGGTGGTGGCTACCGCGCCGCGGCGCCGCCCCGATCGATGACGGCGAGGTTGTCGCGGTGCACGACCTCGGCATAGGGCGTGGAGCCGAGGACCTCCGCGATGCCCTCCGTCCGCAGGCCGGCAATCCGGCGGAGGTCGGCGGCGGGATAGTTGACGAGCCCGCGGGCGAACACCTGGCCGCGGTCGTCGGCCAGCGCCACCACGTCACCGGAGGCGAACTCGCCGTCCACGGAGCGGATGCCGGCGGCGAGCAGGCTGCGGCCGGCCGACACGACGGCTTCCCGCGCGCCGGCATCCACGCCCACGGTGCCGCGGGCGTCGGCCGACCAGCCGAGCCAGCGCTTCCAGGCCGGCATCGCCTCGAACCGGCCGGTGAACAGCGTGCCGATCGGCTCGCCGCGGCAGATCGCCTCGATCACGTCGTCGTCGCGGCCGGAGGCCACGATGCAGCTGCCCCCGGCCTCGGTGACGATCCGGGCCGCCGCGATCTTGCTCGCCATGCCCCCTTTGGAGAGGCCCCCGAGGGTGTCCTTCGCCAGGCCGGCCACGGCGGCGTCGATTCGCGGCACGTGCGGCACGATCGTCGCTCCGGGCTCCGAGGGATGCCGGTCGAAGAGGCCCTCCACGTCGGAGAGGAGCACCAGCAGCGGCGCCCCGATCACGGTGGCCACGAGTGCCGCGAGCCGGTCGTTGTCGCCGAACGACGTCCGCAGCTCCTCGACGCTCACGGTGTCGTTCTCGTTGATGACCGGCACGGCGCCGAGGTCGAGGAGGGTGAGCAGCGTGGTGCGGATGTTGAGGTAGCGCGACCGATCCTGGACGTCGTCCGCCACGAGCAGCACCTGGGCGACGTGGCGCCCCCGGCCGCGGAGCGCCCGCTCGTAGGCCTCGATCAGGCAGCTCTGGCCGATCGCCGCCACCGCCTGCAGCTTCGCCAGCTCGCTCGGCCGCTTCGTGAGCCCGAGGCGGCCCATCCCGGCCCCGACCGCGCCCGAACTGACGAGCACGATCCGCCGGCCGGTGGCCGCCACCGCGTCGATCTGCCGCCCCAGCGACTCGATCCGGGCGGCATCGAGCAGACCGTCGGGCCCGGTGAGCACCCGGGTGCCCACTTTGACAACGATCGGGTCGGCGGCGGTGGTGATCTCGTGGCGGAGCGGGTCGGTCATGGCGACGGTGCGAGGGGGCGAGCCACGAGGGCCCCGAAGATGCGTATCGTACCCGCGATCCACCCCGGCAGGCCACCCGCGCCGGTTTGCGGGCGATTCGTGCCGCCGGCGCTCGGCACGATTCCCGCGGCGCGATGCCGGACGGTTGAGTGCCCGCCGCCGCCACCTCTATGATTGGCAAGCATCTTCGGCATCGATCGTCGCCGAGTGCCTGCCCGCCCCGCCGAGGCCTCCTCCCGATGAGCGACCTGCGTCACGAGTGCGGCCTGGCCGCGATCTACCATCTCCCGGGAGGCGAACCGAGCCCGCTCTGCCCGGCGCAGGGGCGCGAGGAGGTTTCCCGGCTGATGCCGCGCATGCTGCTCGACATCCAGAATCGCGGCCAGCTCTCGGCCGGCATGACCGCGTGGAACCCGTCCCGCAGCCAGCTGCTCGCCACCTACAAGGAGGTGGGTAGCGTGAGCGAGGTGTTCCGCATGAACCACCGCGGCAAGTATGAGAGCCTGATGGAGCAGCACGCGGGCCGGGCCGCGATCGGCCACGTCCGCTACGCCACCTGCGGCGCGGAGGACCGTGCCTACGCCCAACCGCTCGAGCGACCGCACATCCAGAAGCGGAAGTGGTTCGCGTTCGGCTTCAACGGCCAGCTCGCCAACTACCCGGAACTGCGGGCCGAGATCCTCGCCGCCGACGACAACCACCTGGCGCGGGACAACGACACCGAGGTGATCATGCACGCGATCGGCCGGGAGCTCTCGGGCGACGCCGATCCCGATCCGGTCGAGCTGCTCGCGGCGATTTCCGCGCGATTCGACGGCGCCTGGAACATCGCGGTGCTCGACGCCTGCGGCCGGCTGATCGTGGCCCGCGATCCGCGGGGCATCCGCCCGATGGAATACGCCCATGTCGGGTCGCTCGTCGCGGCGGCGAGCGAGAGTGTGGCCCTGCTCAACCTCGGCTTCGAGGCCGAGTCGATCCGCACGCTCGAGCCGGGCACGGCCCTGATCGTGGACGCGGCGGGGGTGCGGGTCGAGCGGTTCGCGGAGTCGCCGCGGCGGGCGCACTGCTTCTTCGAGTGGGTCTACTTCGCGAACGTGGCCAGCACGATGGACGACCGCAGCGTCTATCTCTCGCGGAAGCGGCTCGGGGAGGAGCTCGCCCGGCTCGAGACCGTGCCGATCGACGACGACACCGTGGTCGTTCCCGTGCCCGACACGAGCAAGGCCGCGGCCGACGCGATGGCCTTCCGGCTCTCGATCCCGTGCGTCGAGGGGCTGATCCGCAACCGTTACACGGGCCGCACGTTCATCGACGGGGCGTCGAGCCGCCGCCAGAAGGCCGAGACCAAATACACCCCGCTCCGCGAGGTGCTCGAGGGGCGGCGGGTGATCCTCGTCGAAGACTCGATCGTCCGCAGCACGACCATGAAGGTGCTCCTCGGCCGGATGCGGTCACTGGGCCGGGCCCGCGAGATCCACGTGCGAGTCGCCTGCCCGCCGATCGTGGCCCCGTGCTTCTACGGCATCGACATGTCGACGATCGACGAGCTGTTCGCGCCGGAGTTCCTGCCGGACGGCGTGCTCACCGCGGCGGCCCAGGAGGCGATGGCGGCCCGGCTCGGTGCCGACTCCGTCCGCTACCTGCCGATCGAGTCGGTGGCCCGGTCGATCGGTTTCGACGCGGCCGATCTCTGCCAGGCCTGCCTGACGGGCCGGTATCCGACGCCCGCCGGCGAGCGTCTCTACGAACTGGCTGTCGCCCAGACCTCCCGCGGCGGCGCGGGCCGCACCTACGAGGCGGCCCGGTAGCAGCCTCAGGCCTGGAAGTGGCCGCAGGTTTTCAACCTGTGGTGCCCTGAAAGTGGCCGCAGGTTTTCAACCTGCGGTGCCGCGCCGCGAGGGGCTGCCCATGCCCCGTCGCCGGACGTTCGCGGATGCCGTCGTGGCATCCGCTCTCTGCATGTCCGCGGCGCTTCGCCCTCCGGGCTGCGCTTGCTCCCATAGCCCGGCTCTCGGGGCACGGACAGCCCCTCGCTCGATGGTGCCGTGGCAGAAAGTGGCACAGGTTTTCAACCTGTGGTGCCCTGAAAGTGGCCGCAGGTTTTCAACCTGCGGTGCCGCGCCGCGAGGGGCTGCCCATGCCCCGTCGCCGGACGTTCGCGGATGCCGTCGTGGCATCCGCTCTCTGCATGTCCGCGGCGCTTCGCCCTCCGGGCTGCGCTTGCTCCCATAGCCCGGCTCTCGGGGCACGGACAGCCCCTCGCTCGATGGTGCCGTGGCAGAAAGTGGCACAGGTTTTCAACCTGTGGTGCCCTGAAAGTGGCCGCAGGTTTTCAACCTGCGGTGCCCTTTGCTCGAGTTCGCATCAGGACGCCGGGGGGCTCGGCAGCGATTCCCGCTCGCAGCCGGCGGGGGCGTCGTTGCGAGCGAGGGCCGCCCGCCAGACGGGCTGGCCCGCGAGCCGGGTTCGCCGCTCGAAGTGCGTACGGTAGTCGAGGTCGTGCGTGGCGTCGGGCGCCGACTCCTCGCGGGGCGTCGCGAACAGGCCAGTCGCCGCCGCGAAGGCCATCGACTCGATGAAGTATTCCTCGACGTCGGTCCAGACGTGCAGTGTGGCGTCGGGCGGGAGCACGCGGCCCGCGTGCCGCAGGAAGGTTGCCGAGAGCACCCGCCGCTTGCGGTGCCGCGCCTTCCACCACGGATCGGGAAAGTAGACGTGCAGGCCGGCCAGGCAGGCGTCGGGGAGCAGGCTGCGGACGAGGAGCGTGCCGTCGCCTTGCACGATGCGGGCGTTCGTCGCGGCCGCGGTCGCGAGCTTGCTCGCGCACAACCGCGCGTAGCCGGCGGCGAGTTCGACGCCGAGAAAGTTGCGGCCCGGCGATCGGGCCGCGGCGGTCGCCAAGAACAGCCCCTTGCCGCTGCCCACCTCCAGTTCGAGCGGCGCCGCGCGGTCGAAGAGCGCACGCAGATCGCAGGGCACCGGCAGCGCGGTCAGCGGGATCAGGTGCCAGGCGAGATCGAGCGACGGATTCGGCTTGCGCGGCGGACGACGGGGCATGGCGGGGCGGTCCGGGGAGAGAGTCGCCGGCTCTCGGCGCGGCGGGCTGCCGTCAGGTGGCGGCCTTGCCGGCCCGGTCGGGAAGCTTGTCGGCCCGGTCGGGGATTGCGTCGGGAATCTTGTCGGTCTGGGCGAAGATCTCGATGGGCAGCGGCACACCCTTGATCACGCCGTCCACCACGATGCTGTCGCGGACGAGCCCCTGGAAGCGGCAGACGATCATCGCCTTCGGTCGCACGCGGACCCGTTCGACGGCGATCACCAGCCGGTCGCCGGGCCGGACCGGCTCCCGAAACCGCACCTCCTCGAGCCCGCCGAATCCGATCACCTCGGCGTCGAGCAGGTTGTGCCGCTGCGTGTAGTAGCTGGAGAGCTGGGCCGCCGCCTCGCACATCAGCACGCCGGGCATGAGCGGCACGCCGGGAAAGTGGCCCCTGACCCAGAACTCGTCGTGCGTGACGTCTTTGTAGCCCACGCACAGACGCCGCGACTGGTCCTCGTGGACGATCGCCGTGAGCTGCTCCATCTCGAACCGCTGCCGGTTCCAGCGGCGGATCTCGTGGATGTCGGCGATGGCCCGGTCGAGGTCGTATTCGCTCGGATGGATGATGTAGTCGCGCGGGGCCACGGGATGTCCTCGGGCGGTGCGGGCCGCGGGATCAGGTGCGGATGTGCTTGCGCTTGGCCTTGCGGGCCTTGCTATTGGCGGGGCGGGCGCCGTGGTTGGCCTTCTTGAGTCCGCGGTGCGGTTTTGCCATGGGAGATCTCCGGGAAAGCGGGGTCGAGACGGGTTCGGACGGGGTGCCCGTTGTACCACGGCCCGTCCGCCCATTCCACCGCAGGCCGACCTCAGCGATCGGCGGAGACCGACGACTGCTCGGCGGCGATCGCCTCGCCGATGCTCGTGCGGATGATCTCGATGAAACTCGCCGCCAGGAACCCGAACAGGCCGCCGATCACCGCCGACGAGAGTCCGCCCAGGGCCGCGCCGGCGAGGCTCGCCGAGGTGAGCGTGGCGAGGGCCGCTGCGCCGCTGACGCCGCCGACCGCGGCACCGATGCCGGCCGACACCGGCACGAGACGGCCGAGGCTCTGCCGCCGTTCCAGCCGCGTGGGCGCGGGCCGCGGCACGGCGGCCGGCGCGGCGCTGCGCCGCCGCAGGCGGGCGAGGTCGCGGTCGGCCGCCTCCCGCAGCGTGGTGCCGACGGCGTTGCCCGCGACGTGCATCGCCACGCTGGCGACCACGACCGCCACCCCGATCCAGCCGGCGATGCCCAGCCAGCCGATCGCGGCACAGGCCACCGCCACGACCACCACCAGCCAGGAAAAAGTGACCGGTTGCATGCTGACGATCCCGCTCCACGCCTGCCACGACGGTGACTCTTGCCAGTATAGGCCCCTGCGGGCCGCGGCCTACCAGCCACCGGCGACCGCGTCGGGCCCGTAGATCGGCAGCATCCGGTAGTACACCTCGAGCGTGAGCACGGCGAGCGCCGTATGGGCGAGCCGGCCGCCGGGCGCCGTGTCGGCGTCGGTGAGGAACCAGCTGCCGGCCTCGTGGCCGCGGACGGCCTGCCGGGCCACGAGCTGGTCGCGGTTGCGGGCGTTCCACCGCTGCCAGAGCGGGTGGTCACGCTGCAGGAGCGCCTGCGAGAGGTAGAAGTTGAGGTAGATCGCGTCCGGGTCGGGGCCCCCCTTGGCGAGCGCCGTCAGGCCGCGGTCCACCGCCGCTGCGTTCGGCCAGCCCGTGTAGAGGCGGCAGAGGAGGCCGATCGCCGATGTGCAGGGGCGGGCCTGCGGCGCCTGGTAGCCGTAGGCCTCGCCGCGCCGCACCTGCACGCGGTCGAGAAACCGCACCACGCCATCCACCGTCGGCGAGGGGACGGGGATGCCCGCCAGCCCCGCGCTCTTCAGGGCGGCGAGCTGCCAGGCCGTGACGGTGGTGTCGCCCGGCTGGCCGGGCAGATAGCGCCAGCCCCCGCCGTGGAGATCCTGCGCCGTCTCGATGAAGCGGACGGCATCGCGGACGTATTTCGCGAGCGCGTCGTCGTGCGTCATGCCATACGCCTCGGCGAGCGCGAGCGTCGCCACGCCGTGTCCATACATCGTGCCCTCGCTGAGGTCGCCGCCGCGGGGCGTGGGCTGCATCCGGCTCATCAGGTAGTAGAGGCCGCGGGTCACGGTCTCGCGGTAGGCGCCATCCGCCTGCGTGTGGCCCGCCCCGAGGAAGGGCAACAGCGCGATGCCGGTGGCCGCCGTCGTGCTCGCGACGGTGCCGGGATCGCGGCAGCCGCCATCGCAGCGGCAGCCGCTGAGGTCGAAGCGCCACGAGCCGTCGGTCGCCTGATGACGGGCCAGCCAGGCGAGTCCGCGCTCCACCGCCTCCTCGCTCGCCGCCGAGCCGCCGCGCTCGAGCGCCCCCGTCCCGCGTGCCGGGCCGCGCCGGCCCTCGAAGACACGCTGCCCCGGCATGCTCCCGCCGCTGCGGGCGCGCGGGGCCAGCGAAGCCGCGATCGCCTGGACCGTCGCCATGGCGGATGGCTGGTCGGTGGAGGCTATCAGGCCGGCCGCGTCGGGTGCGATCGCCACGGGCTCCGTCACCGGCACGATCGGGGGATCGACCGCCAGGGCATCGTCGAGGGTCGGGGCCGGGTCGTCCGCCAGCGGCACCACGATCTCGCCGCTGCCCTCCTCCCCGCCGCCGGCGGCACCGGGCATCACGTCGATCGACGCCGCGTCGGCCATCGCGATCACGATCGGCCGCGGTCGCGGCTTCTCGAGGCACGGGATCATCAGCAGCGCCAGGCAGATCAGCACCAGCACGTGCGTGACGAGGCTGGCATACGTCGACCGCACCGCGGGGCTGTGGATCAGCCGCTCGATCAGGCTCGGCGTCTCATGGCCCTCGGACATCGGCGTTTCGCGTGGGGCGGGCTGATTCGGTCGCCTGGGTGGTTGGGGCAAGTGCGAGAGACTTGGCCGGCGCGCACGCTGCCCCTGCCATCATCATCGGCATCAGGCGGCGGGGAACCGCAAGGCGAAGGGGGCCGCCGGACGTTCGCGTGGCTCGGGGCTGCCCATACCCCGTCGCCGGACGTTCGTGTGGCTCGGGGCTGCCCATACCCCGTCGCCGGACGTTCGTGTGGCTCGGGGCTGCCCATACCCCGTCGCCGGACGTTCGTCTCGGCCTTCCGGGCCTCGACTCACTCGGATGTCGCCTGCGCTTCGCCATCGTGGCTTCGCTTGTCGACATACGCCGGCTCCCGGGGTACGGGCAGCCCCTCGCTGAGTTCAACCATGAAGGGCGGGGCACGATCAGCCCCTCGCTGAGTTGATCGTGAGGGGGAGCAGCGGGATCGGGGGCACGCGCAGAAGCCGGCAGAAGCCGGTGACACTTGTGGACGCCGGAGGTCCCGCGACGGGCCAAGCAGCCGGTCCGTCTCACGTGGGTGCAGGTTTTCAACCTGCACATGAAGCAAAGCGGGCCCTGGGTTCCGCAGGTTGAAAACCTGCGGCCACTTTTGAAAACCTGCGGCCACTTTTGCAAACCGGCGGCCACTTTTGAAAACCTGCGGCCACTTTTGAAAACCTGCGGCCACTTTTGCAAACCGGCGGCCACTTCTGCAAACCTGCGGCCCGGCTGCGCTACTCTTTGAACTCCTCGTCCACCGACTGCGTGCGGTAGATCGGGAGATGGCGGTAGTAGACCTCGAGAATCATCGTCGCCAGCGACGTGCTGTAGAGCCGGCCCGCCGCCGTGGCCGCGTGGCCCTTGTCGAAGCCGGCGTGCCAGCTGCCCGCCTCGTGGTCCTGGTTGGATTGCGACTTGAGGATCAGCTCCTTCATCCGCTTGTTCCACGAGATCCAGACCTCGCCCTCCATGTGGTGCATGATCTGAGTCGCGTAGTAGTCGTAGTAGAGGTCGGATGTCGGCCCCGTCTTCGCCAGGAAGGCCGCACCGTCCTGCAGCGCCGGATTGTCCTTCTTCCAGCCGAGATACATCCGGCAGAGCAGGCCCACGGCCGTCCGTCCGGGCGTCGGCTTCGAGTTGTCGAGGTAGCCGTAGCGGGCGCCCCCCTGCGACTCCACCGCGTTGAGAAACCCGACCGCCTTCTTGATCGTCAGGGGATTCACCTGCAGGAAGGCCATGTGGCCGCTCTTCAGCGCCATGATCTGCCAGCCCACCGCCGACGTGTCGCCGGGCTGCCGCGGCTCGTAGCGCCAGCCGCCCCCCACGGGATCCTGGGCCGACATGATGAAGTTGAGCGCCAGCTGCGCCGGCGCGGCGAGCCGGTTGTCCTGCGACATCGCGTAGCACTCCGAGAGCGCGATGCCGGCGAGCCCCTGCGAATAGAGGTTGCCCGCGGTGTCGTAGGCCTTGCCCTTGCCGACGACGGCCCGCTGGGCGAGGAAGGCGATGCCCCGCTCGATGGTCGGCTTGTACGGCCCCTCGCGATGCGTGTAGCCGCGGCCGAGGAAGGGCAGCAGCGCCAGCGCCGTGGCGCCCGTGCGGTCCTGCGCGCGGCTGACGCCGGACCCGGAACACTTGCCGCCGCAGCTCGGGCAGTCTTTGAAGTCGAACGACCAGCCGCCGTCGGGGAGCTGGTGGATCGCGATCCACTTCAGCGACCGATCGACCGCCTGCTCCGTGTCGCCGCCGCCGCCGCTGGCCACCGCGAGCTTGGCAGCCTGGGCGCGGCCGCCGAGCCCGCCGGCGGTGCCGCCGATCGCGCCCACGGTTGCCAGCATGTCGGCGGCGGGGGCTGTCTCGGTGCCGAAGTCGGTCAGTTCGACCGCCAGCGGCGCGGCGTCGAGGTCGTCGGCATCGGCCACCACCTCCACCGGCGTCACCGCCACCTCCGGCGTGACGGCGACATCGGCGGCCGGCGACGCGACGTCGATCCGTGGCTGGTCGGTGAGGTCGTCCTGGAACTCGGTGAACTCCTCCTCGGCCTCGGGGCTGCTGGAGGTGATGATCCGCGCGACTTCCTTCTGCGGCGGCGTGCTCACGATCAGCGCCATGCTGAGCAGGGCGACCACGTGCACCAGCATGCTGATCGCCCACGCGGGCGCCTGCTTGACCGCCTCGGTGGCCAACGCCGGCCCGTGGGCATGGGGCTCCGGGGGGACGGGCTCCGGGGCGGCATACCCTGCGGCGGCCGGCGGGGCAGCCGGGGAGCTGGAGACCGGCCTGGCGGCGTGCAGCGGTGCCACCGCGGACGGCGACTGCTTCACGGGATCGGGATCGATTCGGCTCGACATCGCGACGTTCCCCGGCGGCCCCGGCCGCTGGCCCGGCCGCGGCGCCGGGGCACCTCGATTATATCGCGGCGGCCATCGCCATGAGACCCGAACCGCGTCTCCCGGCGGGGCCACCGAGACCGCTGGCCTTTCGGCGGCCGGGCGGGTAAGGTTTTCGCTTCCGGTGAGCCGCCACCGGCGCGTTGACGACCGACGGCGATCCGCAAGAAGGACTGCGAGCCCCGCAGGCGACAGAGACACAGAGACATGGCCAAGGGCAAGAAGAAACTCGAAGTGGTCCACCTCGTCTGTGAGGAGACCGGCGACATGAACTACACGCTCCGCCGCAAGACGGGGGGCGAGAAGCTCAAGGTCAAGAAGTATTCGCCGCGGCTCCGCAAGCACACGCTGCACAACGAGAAGCGGAAGTAGGCGGCCGTCAGCCGACGGTATCGAGCGCGGCTGCGGCTGCGGCGGCGCTGCCGACGATGACGACCTGGTCAGCTTCCCGCACGAGGCGATCGTCGGTCGGGCAGCCCTCCCCCACGAGGGCCAGCCGGCACTCGGTCCGGCGGGTGAAGCCTGCCGTCCCCGGCCGGATGATCACGTCCACCTCGCAGGCCACGGCCGGGGGCACGACCGTCGCGGCCGCGAGCTGCCCGGCGACGGTGCGGCCGAGTGGCGTGGCCAAGAGATCGGCGGGCAGCCCCCAGGTGACGGCGGCCGCCGGCCGCGGCACGAGGCCGCGACGGCAGGCCGTGAGCCGGCCGCGGCGATTGAAGTAGCCGACGTTCACGCCGTCGCGCCAGCGGGGCGTGGCGGTGGCGTCGGTCTGGTGCCAGACGTGGAGCGAGTGGGTCTGCCCGAGGATCGTCTCGAGCCGCACGCCGGCGGCGCGGAGGCGGAGGCCGAGGTCGTCGTCTTCCTGGCCCCAGCCGACGAATCGTTCGTCGAAGCCGTTGACCCGCTCGAAGTCGTCGCGCCAGACGCCGAAGTCGCCGCCGGCGAGCCGCGGCTTGGTGGGATGGCGGGTGATCGCGTGCCACCACGCCTTCCGGCGGCGGCGGGCGAGGCTCTGGCGCTCGGAGGCCGGCACGAGCGCGGCGAGATTCGTGAGCGTGAGATTCTCCGGCACGAGGATCGCATTGGCCTCGGCCGGGAGCCGGGCGCAGTAGCCGAGCAGGGCCGTGCCGAGGCGGCGGCGGGCGGCGTGCGCGGCGACATGGTGCCGGGGCACGATGCAGTCGCCGTCGAGGAACAGCAGGTAGCGGCCGGTGGCGAGCCGGGCGGCCTCGTTCCGCACCCGGGCCAGCCGGAAGCCGTCGTGGGGCTGCGTGGTGAACCGCACGGGAAACGGTGCCATGGCGGCGAACGAGCGGACGACCTGCGGGGTCTCGTCGCCCGAGCCGTCGTCCGACACGACCACCTCCATCGTCACGCCGCCCGTCTGCTGGAGGGCCAGCGACTCGAGGGCCAGCGCCAGGTGCCGCGGCCGGCGGTACGTGGTCACGAGCACCGACACGTCGATCGGCCTGCCGCTCATGGTCGGGGGCCCGCCGGGGAAGCCGCGATGCCTGCGGCCGCCGCGTCGATCAGGGCGGTGATCTCGTCGGCGCCACAGAGCGGCTCGATCGCGATCTCGACGGCTCCCACCGGCAGCTCGTCGGCGCAGCCGGGGGGCACCTTGACGAGATCCTTGAGCGTGGTGACGAGCAGCGCGGCACCGCCATGGCGGGCCCGGGACACGAGCCGCGCGAAGTCGGCGGACGTGTAGGCGTGGTGGTCGGGAAAGGCAACGAACTCGACCACCTCGGCGGCGAGGCGGGCGAGGGTGGCGCGGAACGCGGCGGGGTTGCCGATGCCGGCGAAGGCGAGGACGGGCAGTCCGCGGAGGGCGTCGAGCGGCCGCGTGCCGCCGCCGGCCAGCCGCACGGCGATCGGGCGATGCTCGGTCTCCATCCAGGCTTCCTCGAGCCGCCGGCCGCCGGCGGCCGTCACCGCCGCGCGAATCGCCCGCCGCTGCTCGGCATCGACCGCCGACGCCCGCGTGAGGATCACGGCGTCGGCCCGCGCGAGGCCCGCGAGCGACTCCCGCAGCAGGCCGCGCGGAAACAGCCGGCCGCAGCCGAACGGGTCGGTCGCATCGACCGCCACGAGGTCGAGGTCGCGATGCAGGCGGCGGTGCTGGAAGCCGTCGTCGAGTACCGCGGCGTCGCAGCCGTCCGCGAGCGCCGTCCGGCAGCCGGCCGCGCGGTCGCGGTTGGCGACGTGCAGCGCCTCGGGCACGACGAGGCCGAGTTCCGCCGCCTCGTCGCTCCGCTCGCCCGGCCGCGCCGCGTAGCCGCGGCTGACGATCGCCGGCCGGCGGCCATCGGCCGCGAGCCGCCGCGCCACCCAGGCCACCAGCGGCGTTTTGCCGGTGCCCCCGAGCGTGAGGTTGCCGACCGAGATCACGGGCATCGGCACGCGGGCCACGGCGAGCAGCCCGCGGTCGTAGGCGGCGTTGCGGGCCGCCGCGGCCAGGCCGTAGGGCACCGCCGCCGCCGCCAGAGCCACCCGCGCCGCCGCCGCCCCGGCGCCCGGCGTGGCACCGGTGACGAGCCGCTTGAAGGTTTCCGCGTCTGGCAGCATCCCCATCCGGGTCTTCCTGTCTCATGCCGACGACGAGGTTGGCCCGCGTCTGGCACGGCCATCGTCGCCAAGGGCCGAGCGGCGTGCCAAGTCGGCCGTGTTTTTCGGACGGGAATCGGCGGCCGGGCCGATATAATCGCTGACGAGCGGCCCATGTGGTCCGCCTCCGGTCCAGCGGCCCGCCGTCCGCGTGGTGGAGCAGCCCATGGCGACGGTCTCCCGCACTCCCGGCGATCCGCTGGCTGTCCCGAGTTGGGCGGCCGAGGGCGACGGCGAGTCGAAATCGGAGCGGTATCTCGCCAAGCGGCTGGCGGCGGCGGGGGCCGAGTACAAGGGCGTGGCCCTGACCACGTTTCTGCTGGCGGCCGGCGTCGGCGGCATGCTCTGGCTCGCCTGCGGCGTGGTCGCGGAGCACTGGCTGGTGCCGGGCGGACTGCCGGGTTGGCTCCGCTGGGCGTGGCTGGCGGCGGGGGGCGTCGTCCTGGCCGCGGCCGTCGTCCGCTGGGTGCTGCCGCTGATCCGCTACCGCGTGAACCTCGTCTATGCGGCGCGGATGCTCGAGCAGGAGCATCCCGACCTGCACAACGACGTCGTCAATGCGGTGCTCGCGCAGGCCCATGCCGACGAGACGACGCCCTTGATCGTCAAGTCGCTCCGCCGCCGCGCCGCACGGCAGCTGTCGGGCATGTCGGGAGACGGGCTGGTCGATCGCGGGCCGGCGCTCAAGCTGGCGTATGCGCTCGCCGCGCTGATCGCGGCCGCGTGCGTGTATGAACTTCTCGCCCCCAAGAGCCTCCTCGTGTCGGCGAGCCGGCTGGTGGCGCCCTGGCTCGGCGTGGCCGCGCCGTCGCGCGTGCGGATCGCGCCGCCGACGCTGGCCTGGAGCGTGCCCGGCGGGCCGGCGACCGCGGACCCCGAGCGGGCCGTCGCGGTGGTCGATGGCGTTGCCACGCTGATCCGCGGCCGGCAGCTGGTGGTGGCGAGCGACATCAGCGGCCTTGCGGGGGAGGAGAAGCCCGCGCTGCTCGTCACGCCCGTCGGCGACGACGGCCTGGCCGCGGCGTCTGGTGGCTGGCGGGTGCCGCTCGTGCCGGCGGCGGCAGGCGGGTTCACGGTGGTGCTTCCCGACGCGGCGCGGGGACTCGACCAGTCGGTGGAGATGCAGATTGCCGCGGGCGACGCCCGGAGCGAGCGGATCCGCGTGGCCGTGGTGGACGAGCCGGCCATGCTCGTCCGCGAGCTGCACTACCGGTATCCGGTCCACACCGGGCAGCCCGCCGAGACGATCCCCTGGCAGGGCGACATCCGCGGCGTGGAGGGGACCGAAGTGACGGTGGTGGCGGAATGCAACCATCCGCTCGAGGCTGCATGGATCGACCTCGGCGCGGATGGCAAGCGGGACGCGCCGCTAACCATCGACCCCAAGGATCTCGCGCGGGGCCGCGGGAAGTTCACGCTCCGGCTGTCGCCCGATCGGTCCGCGGCCGAGCACGCGCGGTATCGTCTGCTGTTTCAGCCCAAGGCGGCGTCGCTTTCGCAGCGCGAGCCGACGGTCGTGGACAAGATGGAATACCGCATCGAGGTGCTGCCGGATCTCGCGCCCGAGATCACGATCGAGGAGCCGGTCGAGAAGGTCGTGCGGGTGCCCCCCGACGCGCCGGTGACGGTGAGGCTGCGGGCGCTCGACCCCGACTTCGGACTCGCGAGCGTGACGGTGGAAACGCGGCTCGCCGCGGGCGCGGAGCGGCCGGGCGAGGAGCTGCTCGTCGGCGCGCGAAAGACCTTCCGCGGCGCCGCGACGCTGATTCCCGCGGCGCTCGGCGCGGGCCCCGGGCAGGTGCTCGAGTATCGGGGCGTGGCCAAGGACACGCGGCCCGATGCGGCCAACGTGGCGACCACCGACTGGTACAAGCTCACGATCGATCCGAGCGCTCCGCCTCGTCAGCCGCCTCCGGCCGATGACCGGCCGCCGCAGCCTGCCGACGGCCAGGATGGCGAGGATGGCAGAGACGGTCAGAACGGGAAGGAAGGCCAGAACGGGAAGGACGGCCAGGAAGGCGGCGAGCCGCAGGCCGGTGACTCGGGCGGCCCGTCCGACGCCGGTGGCAAAAACGCCGATCCGCAGTCGGGCAAGCAGGGGGGCGCGAAGGGCGCCGACGGCGAGCAGAACGGCGAGCAGTCGCCGTCGCAGCGGCAGCCCGACCCCAAGCAAGGAGACAAGCAGGGCGATCCCCAGGAAGGCGAGCAACAGGGGAGTGCCGAGGGAGGGAAGCCGAACGACAGCCGCGAAGGCAAGGCCGGCAAGCAGCCTGGCCAGCAGCAGCAGCAGGGGAGCCAGGATGGCGCCGGATCCGAGCCCGAAGGGCAGGGAGGTGCCCAGCAGCAGGGCGGGCAGGCAGGCAAGCGGCCCGACGCGGGCGGCGGCACCGCGGAGCAGCGTCCGTCGGGGAGCGGTGGGCAGGGCGAGGGTCAGCCCGGCACGTCCACATCGGGCGGCGACCAGTCACAGCCGGATGCGCCGAAGGGCCAGCAAGCGGGCGGCGCCGAGAACTCCGAAGGCCAAGGCCGTGACGGCGACCGGCCTGCCGATGCGGGCAAGGGGCAGGGCAAGCCCCGTCCCAATGAGACCGTCGCGGCAGACGGCACCGATGATGGCGAGGCCATGGAGCGAATCCTGGAGCACCGGCGGCAGACACAGAAGGACCAGCCGCAGGCCGGTGCGTCACGGGATCCAAGCGAGGGCGAGCCTGCCGGAGAGCAGAAGCAAGGCGGAACGACAGAGGGATCGAAGGCAGGGCAGAACGCCGACGGTGCGTCGGGCGAAGGCAAGCAGGGCGAAGGCCAGCAGGGTGAGGGCCAGCAGGGTGAGGGCCAGCAGGGCGAGGGCAAGCAGGGTGAGGGCAAGCAGGGTGAGGGCCAGCAGGGTGAGGGCAAGCAGGGTGAGGGCAAGCAGGGTGAGGGCAAGCAGGGTGAAGGCAAGCAGGGTGAAGGCAAGCAGGGTGAAGGCAAGCAGGGTGAAGGCCAGCAGGGTGAAGGCCAGCAGGGTGAGGGCAAGCAGGGTGAGGGCAAGCAGGGTGAGGGCCAGCAGGGCGAGGGCAAGCAGGGTGAGGGCGGCGAGCGAGAAGTGCAGCAGCAAGGCGGTGACGCCGGTGGTGCCACCATGGGTGGTGGTGCGATCGGCGGTGACCGAGGGGTCGCGGGCGGCGACGAGCCGGTGACGCGAGAGGATCGCGAGATGGAGTGGGGCGAGCAGGATCTCGCTCATGCCCGAAACGCGGCCGACCTTGCGATCGAGCACCTCAAGAAGGCGGTCGATTCGGGAGACGCGGGCGTGCTCGATGAACTTGGCTGGAACGCCGATCAGGCCCGGGCGTTCGTCGCCCGCTGGGAAGCGATGCGGCGGTTGGCCCGCAGCGGAGATCCGCGGGCGCGCGTCGATTTCGATCAGGCCGTGAAGAGCCTCGGGCTGCGTCCGACCGGCGTGCGGAGCACCCGCGACGTTCCCGCCGACGTGAAGGGGGGCCAGGCCGAAGGACGCCGCAGCCGGCCGCCGAGCGACTACCGCGAGCAGTTCAAGGCGTTCATGCAGGGGGCGGCCCCTGAATGAGTGAGCCCTACGCAGGCCCGCGGTATCTCGTGTCGTTCGGCCCCAAGCGGGTTCCGCACTGCTTCACCGATGTGCTGATCCTCGGCGGTGGCCTCGCCGGCCTGCGGGCGGCGCTCGCGGTGGATCGGCGGCTGGCGGTGACGGTGGTCACGAAGGACGACCTGCAGAGTTCGTCGAGCCAGTGGGCGCAGGGTGGCATCGCCGGCGTCGTCGATCCCGAAGACCGCTTCGACAACCACGTCGCCGACACGCTCACGGCAGGCTGCGGCCTGTGCCACGACGACGTGGTGGACGCGGTCATCCGCGAGGCCCCGGGACGGATCGCCGAGCTGATCGCCTGGGGCACGCGGTTCGACGAGCGCGACGGTTCGCTGGCGCTCGGTCGCGAGGGCGGTCACAGCCACCACCGGATCGTGCATGCCCTGGGCGACGCCACCGGCCGCGAGGTGATGCGGGCGGTGATCGAGCAGACCCGGAAGCTCGACAACCTCGCCGTCTGGCCCGAGACCTTCACGATCGACCTGGTGACGCACGAAGGCGCATGCCGCGGGGCGCTCGTCTGGAACCCGCGGCACGGCAAGACGCTCGTCTGGGCGCGGCGGACGATCCTGGCGACTGGCGGGGCGGGGCAGCTCTATCGCGAGTCAACGAACCCTCCGGGGGCCAGCGGCGACGGCATGGCGCTCGCCTGGCGGGCCGGAGCCGAGCTCCGCGACATGGAGTTCATGCAGTTCCATCCCACGGTGCTCTACATCGCCGGCGGCTCGCGAAGCCTGATCACCGAGGCGGTGCGTGGGGCCGGGGCGCACCTGGTCGACAAGGACGGCCGCCGATTCATGCCCGAGTTCGATCCCCGCGCCGAACTGGCGCCCCGCGATGTCGTCTCGCGGGCGATCACGGTGGTGATGCACCGCACGCATCACGCGAACGTCTACCTCGACCTCTCTCACCTCGATCCGACGATGGTGATCGAGCGGTTTCCCGGGATGGCCGCGATCTGCGGCCAGTTCGGCCTCGACCTGGCCCGTGATCGGATTCCGGTGCGGCCTGGTGCGCACTACATGATCGGGGGCGTGAAGGTGGATGCCTCGGGACGGACCGACATCCCCGGTCTGTTCGCGGCGGGGGAGGTGACATCGAGCGGCCTGCACGGCGCCAACCGGCTGGCGAGCAACAGCCTGCTGGAGGGGCTCGTGTACGGGGCCCGGGCCGGCGAGACGGCGGCGGCGGAGGTGCTCGCCGAGGCCGCGCGGGGTGGCGACGAGTTTCGCGTGCCGTCGATCGCCCAGCCGAAGGCGTCGGCCGACGGCGGCGACGCCGGACTCGATCTGGCCGACATCCGTAACTCGCTGCGGTCGCTGATGTGGCGGCACGTCGGCGTGGAGCGGAGCGGTGACTCGCTCGCGGAGGCCCTGGCGACGGTCGAGGGCTGGTGTCGCTACGTGCTGCCGCAGCAGTTCGCCGATCCGCAGGGCTGGCAGCTGCAGAACATGCTGGAGGTGGCCCGGCTGATGATCCGCGGGGCGATCCGCCGGGAAGAGACCCGCGGCGTGCACTTCCGCGGCGACCATCCCGACACGAGCGCGGCCTGGCGGACGCACATCGCCTGGCACCGCGGCGCGGCGGAGCCCCGCCTCGAGCCGCTGCCCTGAGTGGGTGCGATCGGCATCGACGGGCCCGAGCAGCAGGGATCCGCAGGTTGAAAACCTGCGGCCACTTCGAGACGGCGGCCACTTGAGACGGCGGTCACTTGAGACGGCGGTCACTTCGAGTAGCCAGGGACGACGTCGAAGCGGGAGAACACCAGGAAACGGGAGCTTGGGGCTGCCCGTGCCCCGGGAGCCGGCGTTTGTTTCCTCCGCGAGTCAGGATGACGAAGCGGAGGAAACACCGAGCGAGCGCAGGGCAGGATGCCCGCAGCGAGCGTCCGGCGATGGGGCATGGGCAGGCCCAAGCGGGGCAGCGGGCCCGGCGGGGATCCCGCAGGTTGAAAACCTGCGGCCACTTCGAGCGGGATGAGATCCCCATCGCTTACGCGATTGGGCTTCCTGGCGGAGCGAGCGTCCGGCGATGGGGCATGGGCAG
>JBBAVS010000027.1:0-39659 GCA_040397585.1 Pirellulales bacterium | reverse complement strand
CAGCAATGCACTCAGCTAACCGGTACTAACGGACGAACGCTTGACCACTCGTATCAAATGCTTGCTTGACGAGTCACTGGCCTACGCTAGTGAAACAAGTAAGAGCGCGTTCTGCGGAACGCATGCCGATTACCACGACCTCTGTTTTCGTCGCCGCCCTGCGGCGGCGAATTGAGTATCTCCGTCGCCGCCCTGCGGTGACGACACGATATTTCCGGTGACCATATCTGGAAGGTCACACCCGTTCCCATCCCGAACACGGTAGTTAAGCTTCCAGAGCCGATGGTAGTGCCAAAAGCGCGAGAGTAGGTATCGCCGGAATTTTCTACGCCGACCCCGTGGCGCGTCCGTCGGACCGCTGCGGGGTCGGTTTTTTTATGGGGCTCGGCCGCTGTCGAGCTGCGTGAGCATCACGCGGACCAGTTCCAGGGGCAGGCCGACGACGTTCGACGGGCTGCCCGACACGAGCGTCAGCGGCAGCCGCTCATCCTGGAAGCCGCAGGCCCCCGCCTTCCCCGCCCACATGCCGCTGTCGAGATACCAGTCGAGAAAGTCGTCGGTCAGTTCCGCCATCTCGAGCAGGCTCTCGGCGTCGCCCTGGAGCAGTTCACCATCCGGCCACGGCCACAGGCAGACTCCCGACACCACCCGGTGCCGGCGGCCGGACAACTCGAGGAGCATCCGTCGGGCATCCGCCCGATCGAGAGGCTTGCCGAGGATCCGGCCATCGACCTCGGCGACCGTGTCGCAGGCCAGGATCGTGGCCGCGCGCGGGGCTTCAGGGCCGCTGGCGACCGCGTTGGCCTTGGCGACCGCCAGCCGGCGGACGTAGTTGGCGAGCGACTCCGCTGGCCCCCGGGGGGCCGCTTCCGCCTCTGCCTCCTCCGGCGGCAGGATCACCTGCACCCGCCAGCCTTCCGCGGTGGCGAGCTGCAGCCGCCGGGGTGAGCGGCTTGCAAGGACGATGCTCCTGGGCGACTCTTGGCTCATGGGGACCATCCATAGCTCGGCCGGCGACGTTCCGATTCTCTTCGAGGATGACCATCTTGTCGTGCTGGTCAAGCCCGCCGGCCTGCCCTCCGCCAACGCGGCCCGGGGTGCTGCGAGCCTCTACACGGTGCTCAAGGGCCGATTCGGTGAAGGGGCGTTCGTGGGGGTGGTCAGTCGGCTCGACGCGCCAGTCTCCGGTGTGGTGGTGTTTGCCAAGGCGCCGGCGGCCGCGGCCGGGCTCGCCGAACAGTTTCGCGACCGCGTGGTCGAGAAGGCCTACTCGGCGGTCGTGACCGGGCGGTTTCCCGCGCCGCTCGGCACGTGGATCGACTGGCATGACGCGATCTCGCGGCGGGAAGGGGAGCCGAAGTCGCGGCTGCATGAGGCCGCCGCTGCCAGCGACCGCGGCGGCGACGAGGCCCCGCGGGCGGCGCACGTGCGGGCTCGCGTCGTGGCCAGGGCAGGGGAGGTGTCGCTCGTCGAACTCGAGCCCTCGACCGGGCGGCGGCATCAGCTGCGGCTGCAGCTGGCGTCGCGCGGCTGTCCGATCGTGGGTGACCGGCTCTATGGCAGCCGGCTGCCGTGCCGCTCCGGTGGCATCGCGCTCCACGCCCAGCGGCTCGCCTTCGCCCATCCTGGCACCGGCGCGGCCCTCGTCTTCGAGTCGCCCTGCCGCGACGTGTGGCGAGCCTTGTTTCCAAGCCTTTTTCCCGCGAGCGGCGGCCGCTGAGGGTCCGATCGCCGGGCGGAGCGCGTTGGTAGACTCGCCGCAGCCATGACGAAGTCCGCAGCCTCATCCCCCCGCTCCGACCGTCCGCGGTTTCGCGAGACGGCTTTGGCGAGCGGCCTGATCGAGGAGTCGCAGCTCGCGGCGGCCGAACGCGACTGCGGGATCTTCCTGAACGCCGATGAGGCCGATCCCGAGACGTGGGATCATGCCGTCGCAGACAAACTCGTCGCTCAGGGGCTGCTGACGCCCTTCCAGGCCCGCGAGATGCTGGCCGGTCGGCGGCGGTTCCGGCTCGGCCAATACACCGTCCTCGACGAGATCGGCAAAGGGGGGATGGGGCAGGTGTTCCGGGCCGAGCATGCGATGATGGGCCGCGAGGTGGCGGTGAAGGTGCTCCCCCGGGCGAAATCGACACCGGAGTCCGAGGCTGCGTTTCGCCGCGAGATGCGGATGCTCGGTCGCCTCGACCACGAGAACCTCGTGCGGGCGTTCGACGCCGGGTACGACGCGATGGTGTCTTACCTGGTCACCGAACTGGTGCCGGGGATCGACCTGAAACACTACGTGCAGAAGCATGGCCCACTCGACGAGGCGACCGCGGCATCGGTGATCGCCCAGGCCGCCCGCGGCCTGGCCTACGCCCACGAGCAGGGGCTCGTCCATCGCGATGTCAAGCCGGGCAACCTGCTGGTCATGCAGGATGGGCGCGTGAAGGTGCTCGACCTGGGGCTGGCGGGCTCGCAGCTCGAGGAGGAGTCTTCACGCATCGGCCGCGTGGTGGGCACCATGGACTACATCGCCCCGGAGCAGATTCGTGCCCCTGACGACGTGGGCCCGTCGGCCGACATCTACGCGCTGGGCTGCACGCTCTACTATGCGGTGACCGGCCGGGTGCCGTTCCCGGGGGGCTCCCGGAAGGAGAAGATGCAGCGGCATCTCACCGAGGCCCCCGATCCGATCCGCCGGCTGGTTCCGCAGCTGAGCGAGGCTTTCTGCCGGGTGATCGACGACATGATGGCGAAGTCGCCGGACCAGCGGATCGCCTCGGCGAATGCGGTCGTGGAGCGACTGCGGCCCTGGCTGCCGGACGGGCAGACCTGGAACGGCCGGGGGCTGGCCGTGGCGGAGTCAGTCGGTGCGCGGGGCCTGAGGCCACCACCGTTGCCACGGCTCGCCGGCGCGTCGGACCGATCTTCGGCCTCTTCGTTCAGCGGCGTTTCGGACTTCTCGTTGGGCCCGCCGCCTGACCTGAGCGATTCGGCGAACGCGACGGGGACCTCCTTCCGCGGGGCCTGGGTTCCGCGGCTGCTGACGCAGCCGCTGCTGTTCGCCCTGGCGGGAGGGATTGGGTTCGGCGGTGCCTCGGGGATGGTGCGGGGCCTGGCTCCCGATCGATTCGACGGGCTGCTCGGCGGGACGACGCCGCTCGCGCTCGGGTGTGCCGCGTTCCTGCTGCTCTTCGTGCTGCAGGTCGCGGCGACCGTGGCGGGGCGACGGCGGTGAGGCCGGTCGTCGCGAACCGTGGGCAGCCGGTCCCGGTTTCCCGGGGCGAAACCAGCCATCTCGTTGACAATCGTCGCCGTTCCGCCTACCAAATGGGCTCGGGACAGGTAGCTCAGTTGGTAGAGCAATGGACTGAAAATCCATGTGTCGCCGGTTCGATTCCGGCCCTGTCCACTGACAGACTCGCGCCGTCCCCGGGGATTACGTGGGTTTCTGTGGCCGGCGGCTGGCCGACTCGGGGGCTCGAAGGCGGCGCGCTAGGCGCCGCGCTAGGCGCGGGGGTCTCAAATACCCCACCAGCGCGATCGAAAGCGGCCCACGCGGCATCCGCCGTCCGCTGGGCATCGGTCCCTACGTAGAAGCGTAGGGTGGTCTCTATCGATTCGTGCCGCATCAGTTCCATCAGCTGGGCCGGCATCAGCCGCGCCGCCCACCGTTCCCCGAAAGCCCGCCGAAGATCATGGGCGGAAGCGTACTTCACCTTCTCGGGATCCTTTGGGTCCACGTACACCCGGACCCCGGCCTTCTCCCCGATCTTCGAAACGAGTTCGGAAACCCGATGGGGGTGGGGCCGCTCGGGCCGGCCGCGACGTCGCCCGGTGAGTTTGAAGACCGGGCCGGTCCGCTCGGGCTCGGGGGTCTCCGCCAGAAACAGCGCGAACTCGGGGGCTATTGGCAGAAGCCGGTCCGAGTTCCCCTTTTCGAGTTCCCCGGGAACGTGAAGCATCGGCCGCCCCTTCTTCGGGAAGACCGGGTAGAGCCGATCCGGGCGGTCCCACCAGAGTTCGACCGATTCGGTTAGCCGAAGCCCACCCACCCACAAGCCGCGGAGATAGTGGGCCCAGTGCGGCGCCGCTTCTTCACCCACCACGGCCGGCACCGCGGCCAGCATCCGCTCGAACTCTTCGGCCGTGATGGGGCGGCCCTTCATCGGGCGGCCCGCGTACTTCTTCGCCCGATGGATCTTCGGGAAGGCGGGCCGGGCCGGGAGTAGCTTCTGTTTCACGGCCCAGCCCAGCGCCGCTTTCAAGTGGGCCAGATAGCCGGCCAGCGTGGTCTCTTTCAGCCCATCGGCCCGCATGGCGGCCGCGAAGGCGGATAGGCGGGCTTCGGTGAGATCCCAGAGTCGCCGCGGGGAGATCTCTTCTTCGAGACGATCGAAGACCACGGCCACCTTGTCGGCCGTTTTCTTCGCCAGCCCCGGCACCACTTCGGCTTCGTACCGGGTCCGGAACTCTTCCCAGCCCAGCCGCGAAGGCACGGCGGCGCCGCCCGCCATCAGCTGGGCTTCGAGTTCGCCGGCCAGACGTTCGGCGGCGGCCCTACTTCGAGCCCCGGCCCGGGGGATGGGGGTGGCTTTGGTCCGAAGCCGTTGGGTCACGGGGTCCCGCCACTGTAGGCAGAAGTTCGGACGTCTGCCGATCTCCACCACCCAAACCTTCACCCGCTCGAACATGGCTTCCACTCCCTTTTCTAGACCGCACCACGATTACCTATCGGCCGGCCTGTGGCCAGCCGTTTTTTGAAAACCCGACAGAAATCCGCACGGATTGGCCGTGGGGTCCCGATCGAAGCGGCCGCTTCCCGGCAGACCCCACCCCCCTTGAAACCACCGGCAAGGCGGGCGGATGGGCCGTGGGGTCTACGTGTTGGTCCCCGACTACCCGCGGCCCCACCCCGTTCGAGTGTGCCAATATGCGATAGCCATTTTCGGCCACGCATACGTGAAGAGATACCGGGCGGTTTCAGCCGGACCACGGCCCAGAGTTTCCGGCCGCCCCTACCGCCCAGGTCGCCGACAGAAAATCTTTGGGTAAAACCGCGCCGCGCACGCGGACTAACCCGTACGCGGTTTAGGGGCGACCGCTGAAAGTTTTTGCGACCGGCGGCTGACCCCCCCCATGCGAAAACCTGCGGGCGCTCGGGCTGACTGACCCGTACGCGGTTTGGGGGCGACCGCTGAAAGTTTCCGCCGACCGGCGGCTGTCGCCCCCATGCCAAAATCTGCGGGCACTCGGGCTGACCGACCCGTAAGCGGATTAGGGGCAACCGCCACAGATCTCTGGCACCCTTTGGACAAAAACGGCAACGGTTTCGGCGGAGGGTCAACAATGCCGGGGTGTTCATAGCCGCGAGGGGGGGGGTGAACGGTTGGGCCGCAGGACCCGCAAAAATCCCAAATAGGGGACGTCCCGCGCGGCTTGAACGTCGCGGTCTAGGGTGGCCATATCCGCCGCCACGAAGGCCCCCTCCCGCCACGTTTACAAATCCGCGGCCGACGGCCGCTCCAAGATCTCCACCACCGCGCAGCGGCCGCGGCCCTTCTTCACGTAACCGGCCAGCCCAGCCGCTTCGAGGGCTCGGAGCCCGTAGCCGGTCTGGTCTCGGGATAGGCCAAAGCGGCGCCGCGTGGACGAATCCACCTTCACGGGTCCGGACTTCTTCGAGACTCCGCGAACGAACCAAAGGGCCAGCCCCACGGCCAAAGCGGATCCGCCGGCTTCGTGGGCACGGGCAAGCCAAGCCAGCGGGATCGGGCCGCGTAGAAAGGGTGGGCGGGTTCCGGGTTGTTTCGCCTTCGTTCGGTGGGGGGAGGGTGCCGGCGGTAGCTCAGACGAACTTCGAGCCCGGAAGGCTTCGAGATCAGCCACGGGTATCCCCCTTCTCTGTAGAAGAAGAGACTCCCCTAGAAGACTCTTTTAGAAGAGTGGCCCGGTTCGGCAGGATTCCCGAACTAGTTCCGCAGGATTCCCGAAGTGGGTCCGCAGGATTCCCGAACTCGGGAGCCGGGCCCGCCAGCCGCAGCACGGTATCCCAGAAGGCGGCGCCGCTTTCGTCCACGTACCGATCCGGCCAGCTGACCACCTTGGCATCGGTCCCGATCTCGAAGCCCGCCAGCACCACCCGAGAGGCTTCCGCCATGGCGGCGCGGGTCTGGGCCACCACTTCTTCGATCTCCCGGGCCGGCCCTTCCACCATCACGGCATCGTGAACGGGGGCACAGAGACCTATCCCACGCTCCACTAGAAGGCACGCGGCCAGCCGCAGCATTTCGGCACCGTTGGCTTGGCATGGGAAGTTCGCAAGGCTTCGCGGGTTCGGGCCCCGGCCGGCGGGATCGGTGGACGGACCCACGCGGATCGGCCATCCGAAGACCGTATCCAGCCGCCCGAGTAGCGTGGCGCGGTCCACGGCGGCTTGGGACCATCGCCAGAAGGCGGGGTACGTGGCCCGGTGAAGCCCGAGTAGTTCCCGGGCCGCGGCCACGGGGCGGCCGATCTTCTGTGCCAAGCCATCGGGCCCCATCCCATACTGGACCGCCAGGGTGCAGGCTTTGAACAGCGCCCGCTCCGCCGCGTGGGTAGTCTTCGTTCCATCGGCCGGGATGGCGCCGGCTTGTTTGCCGAAGGCTAGGTAGGGGTCCCCGGACCGATAGGCTTCGGCCATGTTGGCATCGCCCGAGAGCGCCGCCGCGATCCCAAACTCTTGTTGCTCAAAGTCCACGTAGGCCACGGCCATCCCGTGCGCCGGGCGGATCAGACTTCGAAGCCATCGGGACGGGCCGAAGATGAAACGGGCGTTGCTCGGTTGGTTTCGCCCCGTTCGAGCCCGGAAGGGGGCAACGCTGGTCCGATTACGGCCATCTGGCCCGATGGCTAGATCCTCGAACAGCCTCATTTGCCCAAGGGCGGCGCGGAGTTCGCGGAGTTCGGCCACGGCTGGGTGGGCCTTGGCTTGGGACCGGAAACAATCGTCCGAGAGATCCAGCTGGCCCGATTCGAGTAGTGGCCACGGGATACCGCGGGCCACCAGCCATCGCTCGAACCGCTCCCGCTTGAACGTGGTCCCATCGAAGACCCCGTAGCGGGAATCCACTTCGGCCACCAGCTGGCCTTGGACGTCCCGCCAACGATTCTTCAAATGCTCGAACGTGGGGACGTCGATTGGGATCCCGCGATGCTCCATCGCGGCCACCGCCCACGCATAGCGGCCGCGAAGTAGGGCCCGGGCCAGATCGATCCGGCCCAGCATGGCCGGCAGAAGACGGGCCAACGCCGCGACGTCTGCCGCACAGTAGTCCAGAAGGGCCACCCGCTCCGAATCCGTGAACGGTCCGCCGCGGATGGCCAGCGCCCGCATGGCTTCCTTCTCCGCGCCTTCCATCGCGGGAAGCCCGTGGTAGATCAGCGCCCCGAGTAGTCCGTTTCCACTGGGCACGGGGAGCCCGTTGGTGGCCGCGCGGAACTCGAAGAAGAGATCCAGCACCCGGGCGGGGGCCTTCCAGCCGAGAACGTGGAAGCATCCGAACTCCGCCGCGGCCGCGTAGGCCACGAAGAGGGATCGGCGGTCCGTGCGGAACGGCGGCGCCGCCATCCGCGCCAGCTGGTCTTCCCAGAGGCGCAGATGGCGGCCCGTCCGTAGCTCCGTAGCCACCAGACAGATCGGGGCGGGCCGGTGGCCGGCCGGCGCGGAATACTCGAAGTCCGCGGCCCAGATCTCTTCGAAGCCTTCGAGCCCCTTCACGCATCCCCCCGGAGTTGGCGGAGAAGGGGGTGGTCTAGGCTATCGATCATCCGGCCTTGGAAGGCCGTGCGGATGATCTCGCGGAAGGTCCGATCCGGCCATTCCGGTTCGGGCAGGGGGGCCGTGGGCTCGAACCCGTCGTAGTAGCCGGCCGCCATGTTCGCGGCCATGCGCCGCCAGCTGGTCTCCGCCTCCCGTGCGATGGTCAGCGCCGAATCGATCCAGTGATTCGGCCGGCCGTCCGCTCCCGGGAGTTTCAACCGCCACAGAAACGGATCTCCCGCGCGGTTGACGCAGAAGACGATCAGCGCGGGGTGGACCGTGCCGGCCAGGTCAGCCCAGAGGGACCGATCCACCAGATAGGTCTCCCGCTCGGCTTCGGCTTCGAAGATGGCGGTCTGGATCCGCCACTCTTCGCCGGGCCGAACTCGGAACCACTCTTGTCGGCCCGGCTTGCGGACCGGCACGGTGGTCAACATCTTCTTCACCCCGAGACCGGCCGCGTAGTTTGCGTCCAGCCGCAGCGCGGCGGGATCGAACGGGTCCGGGGGCTCGGGGGCGGGGGCTGGGGCCGGCGGCGCCGCAGCGTGGCTGGGCTCGAAGAGGGCCCCGTGGCCGTTGTCTTCGGCGTGGGGCTGGTGGTCTGCGGTCTGGGATCTACGGGCCATCGAATCACTTCCTTTCGTTTGAAGCGAAATGGGGGGCCGTGGACGGGCAATCCGCCACGGGGGTATCCAAAGCCGTCCGCCCGCCGATCGGGCTTCCTGCGCTCGAAATCTCGCCGCCAGAAGGGGGCTTTTTCGAAAGCCGGCCACGGGCGAGGGCCGCCGCGTGGGCCGCCGACAACTTCCGACAGGATCGGGGCTTCATCACCCGGGCTACGTGCCGCAGCGCCGCGCGAGTGAAGACCACGTTGGCCCCATCGGTCCCGTCCGCTTCCACCACCACGCCGGGGATCGCGCGGAGTTTCCGCACGATGGCTCCGGGGCGGTTGGTGGCGGCGCCGATCAGATCGGGCCCGGCCGGGTAAAGGTGGCCGTTCCGGCATGGGACCGTGAGCATCCACGGATCCTTCCGCCGGCCGCCGGCCGATTCGTCCAGTTCGATCCGCCAGCGGCGGCCGAACTCCACTTCCAGATCGATCGGCTTCAAGTGGCGGCCCTCCCCATGTTGGCCGCAGTTGGGGCCTTCGTGGACGTCGCCACGAACTCCGCAAACCACGGGAAGAAGAGTTGGGGGCCGCGGGTCTTCCGTTCGGCCCGGGCCTTCGCCCGGCGCGCCGCACGGAAACGATCCTTGTCGGGGCCGCGGTGGCGGCTGGCGCGATCAGTTGGCATCGGGGCTCCCTCCCTTCGTGATGAAGTCGAGAAGATCCCGGCCGGCCACGTAGCCGCGTTTGCCGCAGCGGTGGATCTTCAAGCCGCGGCGGCGCGCGGCCCGAAGAGCGTGGCCACCCCAGCCCAGCCGGGCGGCGGCTTCATCCAGACGGTAGAGAGCATCCGAGAGAATCGCCCCCGGAACGGTGGGAGGCTGGCGGTCGGATGGCCGCGAGCGGTCGGATCGTTTCATGGCGGGTACCTAGTGGTCAGGCTTCGCGTGGGTCTTCCACGCTCGCCTTCACTAGTCCCCGCGCCCGGCCGGAAATAATCCGGGCGCTAATGGCCCGTAAAACGGCCGCGTTTCAGTTCCGAACCGGGCGCGTGAGTTCGACGTCGCGAAATCGGCGACGGTCGGTCGGTCATTTAATGGCCTTTGTCCACTTCATCGGGCCGTCCGATGGAGTTGAAATCGCCCCACTTCTGGGCCGCTTTCACTTCCTTCTTTCGGGCCATGATTTCGGCCCGTATCGGCTTCAGCTTCGTTTGATAGTACGGGGAGTCATCGATTGCCCCCGTGGACCTTTCGATCCGTCTGGCCAACTTCCGAAGGGATGCCGTTTCCGCAAACTCGGGATCCACGTTCAAGTGAAGGTCCCGTAGCCGTTCGCACGTTGAGTCCCCCCGCGGCTTCCGATCTTTCTTCGATGCGGCGGCTTCCGCGAAGGCTTGCCGGACTTCCTCCCTTATCGTGGCGCGGATCACTTCTTTGAAGGCAGCGGTTTCGCCCGTTAGAGATCCCGCGAGCCTCTCCCACGCTTCCGCGGAAACCGTGTCCACCAGATCGGACCTAGCCGCCGGGCTAGCATCAAAAGCCGGCGCCGCGTGGGCCGTTGTCTCTAGAGCCGGGGGTGGAAGACGTCGCTCCGAATCCTGTGGCGGGGGGGCGGCTTTCTTCTGCGCCGGGCCGTCCGCGAGTGTCCGCAGATACGGGCCCATGGCCTTATCGACCGTCGCGGCTATTTGCTGCTGGTATCTCTGCACCTGACGGGCGGCGGCCAGCATGGGGGCCATACTTCGCTCGGCTTCCCGCTGGGCCGCCCGCAGCGGTGCCGTGGACCGCTCTATGTCCCGCTGTAAATCCACCAGCGTGAACGATCGGGAAACCTTAGGGCGCGTGGGCTCGGGCCCGCTTGGGGGGGGGCCCGGCCGCATCCGGTTCGGCCATGTTCCACTTCCTTCGCCGGGGTGGCTGGCCGGCAGCGCGGGAAGTGGATCGCGCTACCGGCCAGCCGATGCGGGGATCAGCCGCGGCCCGGAGTTCGAGTTTTTAGCGCGCTAGGCGCCGCGCTAGGCGCAGCGTGATTTTCCACGAATCGGCGGTTTGGTCCAGCGCTCGAAAACCACTGGAAAACAAGCATCCGCCAAACGTCCGAATCCCATTTCACTCGGGGTTTCGCACTGAAAATCCATGTGTCGCCGGTTCGATTCCGGCCCTGTCCACTCCGCAGCCTTCGCGCATGAAAAAACCGGGCGGCGTGGCGGGAACTTTCCGCGACACGCTGCCCGGCTGTTTTTTGAAGTGAGCCCGATGCGTCAGGCGTTCTTCGCCCGACGCGACCGCCGCCAGCCGGTCAGGCCGACGAGGCCGGCCCCGATGGCGGCCAGAGCGACCGTGGTGGGCTCGGGCACGGCGTTGACCCGCAGCGTGACCGTGCCACCGTTCGCCGTCTGCCAGTCCCACTGACCAGACGAGACGAGCCCCATGCTGGCGTAGGACTGACCGGCCCACGTGAGCGTGCCGTTGATCGGACTGTCCGACACATAGTCGGCGGGGAGACGAATCCGCGCCTCGTTCGTCTCCGGCGAGCCCAGGGGATTCCCTTCGAGGTAGAACGACCCCGTTCCCGATGCCGTGGTCGCGAACCGCGGCACGTTGCCGGCGTTCGAGCCGTCGCCCCAGAAGGGCTGCGTGTACGCCGCCTGTTCGTCGATCCGCCAGCTGGCCCAAGCGACGGAGGACGGGTTGTCGCTGGAGCCGGCGAGGCCGTCATTGGGGCTCACGAAGTTCCGCATGGTCATGCTGCCCGAAGCTTGCGGGATGAGGCTCGTGAGATCGAACGAGCCATTGACGGTGGCCACGACGTCGCTGCCCACTTGGTTGAAGTCGATGGTGAGGGCCGCACCCAGCGAGGTGCTCGCAATCGTCGCAGCACACACCGCAAAGACCAGACTCCGGATCGTCGTATTGGCCGTCATGTCGAATCGTCCCTTTCGTCGTGGCGTCGTGAAAATGATCGAGGCGAGGGGTGTCGGATCGCCATCACTGGCGTCCCTCGCGGCTCCATGGGGGAGAGCAAAAGCCGTGCCGCAGGCGGGTCTGAGGCAGCGTTTCTGCGACGGGAATCGCCCGTGTCGAGAAAGGCCGCGGAAAAACCGAGGTTTTGCGGGACGGGGTAAAGGCCGCAGCCACGGTGTCCACGTGTGCTCCTTCGCAGAACCTGCGAAACGGGTTTCCCAGGAATTGGGAAGTGTTTCGCAGAACCTGTGAATCAGGCCGCCTTCCGGATCCTGGCGACCACGGGCGGTTCAACGAGTCCCTGAGGTGCGGCCGGATCGCGGCCGAGTACCGCGTAGAGTGAATCGCTGAGGGGCCAGCGGTCGAAGGCGTTCATCCGCACCACTCGCAGTCCCGCGGCCCGCGCCATGGCGGTGAGGGTCTGAGGGGTGAAGTAGTTGACGTGATCAGGCCAGCGATACCCGCACCAGCGGGCTCCCCGGAGGCGGCGGCCGGCACAGGCGTAGTTGGGCACCTTGACGACGATGCGACCGTCGAGGCCGAGCCTTTCCCGGCAGCGGCGGAGCAGCGGCAGCGGCGCGATCTCGTGCTCCAGGATGCATGAGAGCACGACCACGTGAACGCTTCCCCGCTCCACGTCGCCGAGGCCGTCGATGCCGGTGCCATGGATGCAGCGACCGCCGCGGCCGCGGAGCGCGAGGTGGGCGAGTTTGGAGAGGTAGTTCGAGATCTCGATGCCAATCGGCTCGAGTCGGCCGGCCAAGTCCCGTGGCAGGCGGTCGGCGATGCGGATCGCGAGGCCACCCTGGGCGCAGCCCACATCCACGAGCCGGATCGTTCCGGGGACGTCGCCCGCGGCGACGTCGCGGACCACCCGCCCGACCAGCGCCGCCATCTTGTCTCGCCGCAGGAACCGCTGCCGGAAGGTCTTGAAGGCCCCGCTCAGGGCGTAGAGCAACGGCTCGCAGCGACGCCGGCGGTGCGACTCCCGCTCGTGGGTCACCTCCCAGGCGAACTCCTCACGAAACCGATCCTGGGCCGGAGGGTTGGCAAGGTAGACGAATCCCGTCTCGGTGCAGCGGCGGAGATCCCACGGGGCCGGTGCGGCGGAGAGCCGCTCGGAGGGGGTGTCGCGCTCGAGGAGAGGGCAGGGGCGGCTGGAGCCCGAGGAATGGTGCATGGTGCGGCCTCGCGGAGCGGGAAAGGAGCGCGGGCACACGGGCGAAAACGCACCGGACCCAACGGCTCTATCGGCAAATCCCGCGCGGTTTCCCCAGTCGGTGGTGTCGCGCCAACCGGTAGCGGGCTTGCCCTGTTTGCCACGGCGCCCTCCCCGGCGACCGCGCCGGCATCCGGTGACACGAGGCGCAGAAAAAAGGCGGGCGGCATCGTTGATGCCGCCCGCCAGGATGGACAGGGTGGGGAGAGGATCTGCCGGCCGGATCAGCCGGAAACCATCGCCTTCAGGTTCTTCAGGGCGCGAACCCGAACCTTCACGCTGGCCGGCTTCGCGGGCCGATCCTGCAGCTCGCCCGTGAAGGGGTTCTTCACGCCCTTCTGCGCGGGACGGGCAGGAACCTTCCGACGCTCGATCTTCACGAGGCCGGGGATCGAGAACACGCCGATGCCCGAGCCCTTGAGGGACTTCTGGATTTCGGTGGTGAGCGCCTCGAGCACGGCGACCACGTCCTTCTTCGGAAGGTTCGTCGTCTCCGAGATGCTCCGCATGATCTCGGTCTTCGTCATCGGCTTGCTTCCCGACTTCTTCGCCATCGCCAGTTCCTCCAGTTGTGTCAGAGTTGGGTGCGGCAGGTGCCCCACCGCCGTCAGAGAGAGATTGACCAAAAACTCGGCTGTCATCGCCGAACGCGGCCCCGATTAGACTTCGCGGGTCTGAAAATGCAAACCAAAAAAAGGGCCTGGCAGGCTGAAAACAGCGGTTTTTCACGGTCCGGCATGCCCGTCGTCGGCCGCGGGCCGGAAAAAACCCGCAGAATAGGCCGTTTTTTGCCGGCGCCGGGGCTCGGCCGCGGCGTGGGAGTCGGCTGGTACGATGCGGTTGTGCGGGTGATCGAGGGACCTCTGGGCGACGCCATGACCGTGGTGGCCTGCGAACTCGGGCGATACCTCCCTGACACGCGTGGCGGGCGATTCCGGCCTCTCGCGATGACCGTGATGGGTGTCTTGCTGGGAGCCGCGGTGGCGATCATCGCGCCGCCGAGCGGCCTCGGCCAAGATGCGCAGCCGGAAGCGACCCATGACGAGGAGCCGCCTGCGGCGGAGGACGCGGGCGTCTTTCTGCCGTCCGACCGCGGCAAGGATCGGACACTCGATCGGGCCACGCGGCTGATCGCCGCCGGCGACTGGACCGATGCGGCGGCGCTCCTCGACGAGATTCTGGCCGATGAGCGCGATGCGTTCGTGGCCGCAGCTGCGGGCGACGGCACTCGATCGAGCATCCGCTCCGAGGCGATGCGGCTGGTGGCCGGGCTACCACCCGGCGGCCGCGATGCCTACGCGCTTCTCTGTCGCAGCCGCGCGGACCGCGCGCTGGCCGAGGCGATCCGTCAGGCCGACACGTCCGGCATCGTCGCGGTGGCACGGCGCTGGTTCGCGACGCCGGCGGGCAGGCGCGCGGCCGTGCTCGCCGCGCAGACGGCGCTCGAGGCCGACGACCCATCCACCGCGGCCGCGTGGCTCGGGCGGCTCGCCGTCGATGGCGATCCCGCCTGGAAGTCCACGATCAGCCTGATGCGGGCCGCCGCCGCGGCCCGGGTGGGCGACCGCGCGGCAGCCGAACGGTTGCTCACGGAATCCCGCCGGATGCCGGCCTCGGGCGGTCGCATCGCCGGCGACGACGCCGCCTCGTCGGACGACCGGCCGGCGACGGCGTGGCTCGACCGCTTCGCTCCCCGCGCGGCTCGTCAGCCGGCCGACGAGTGGCTCCTGGCACGGGGCGACGCGGCCCGCAACGCGATCATCGAGGCCACTGAGCCGCTGCTCGTGCCGCGGTATCGGGTGCCGCTCACACGCCACCCCGAAGAGGCCCGGCTCTTGGAGAAACGCCGGCGCAGCCTCGTGGCCGACGGCGGGCTGGCCGTCCCGGCGGGCCTGCCGCTCGCCGTTGCGGGGACGCTCGTGATGCCGACGCCGTTGGGGATTCTCGGCATCGACTTCGAGACCGGGAAGCGGGTCTGGCTGCAGTCGGCGGTCTCCATGACGCGGCCGGCCGGCGTGGATGGGGCGCTCGGCCGCGGCTTCGACGACGCGACCAGCGGCGGGCTGTCGAGCGACGGCACGCGCGTGTTCGCGGTGGAGAGCCATCCCGACGCGCTGACGCCCGCGGCCGACGCTCCGCTCGGTGCCGGCCTCGGCTCGGGCGACGGCCGCTGGACCGGGGGCAACGCGCTCACCGCCTACGACGCGACCGCCAAGGGGGCGGTCGTGTGGAGGCGGTCGGCGGACGAGCCGGCCGCGGCTGGTCGCGATGAAGCGTCGCGGGACTGGTTCATGGGAGCGCCGCTGGTGGTGGGACGCGATCTGTTCGTGCTCGTCGAGGCGCAGGGCCAGGTGCGGCTCGACGTGCTCGACGCGGCGGACGGCCGTGTGCAGTGGTCGCAGCCGCTCGCCGATCTCGAGGAGCGGCAGTCGGCCGCGAGCCCCGATGGCTTCGCCCGCCGGCTGGCGGGCCTCACGCCGGCGCTTGGCGAGGGCGTGCTCGTCTGCCCGATCGGCGGTGGCACGGTGGTCGCCCTCGATCTCACCTCCCGCGCCCTTCTCTGGGCACACAGTTATCGTCGTGCCGCCATCCGCGGCGAGGACGCCGGCGGCGTGCGGCTGCGCGGCCTGACCGGCGAACTCCGGGAGCCGAGCGTCGCCCGCGGCGGTGACCCCTGGCCCGTGATCGCCGCCGGCCGCGTGTGTCTCATGCCGTATGACGCGGAGGGCCTGGTGTGCCTGGGGCTGCGGGATGGGGCTCCGGCGTGGCAGCAGCCGTTCCGCGGCGGCCGCCAGATGGCCGGCGTCATCGATGGCAGCCTGATCCTCGTGGGCGCCGAGTCGGTCGATGCCGTCGCCCTCGACACCGGCCGGCAGCGCTGGACGAGGCCCCATCCGCCCGGCGCCCGTCCGAGCGGCCGAGGACTCCTGACCGGCACACGATTGTTCCTCCCGGTCGATCCCGCCGGCGTCGTCGAAATCGCCGTCGCCGACGGCCGGATCCTCGCCCAGCATGCGGTCCGGGGAGGAAGCGTTCCCGGAAACCTGATCGCCGTCCGGGGCGAGGTGATCTCGCGGGGGATCGATTTCCTGGAGGTGTTTCACCAGACCGCGGAGCTGGAGTCGAAGGTCGAGACGGCGCTGCACGACGACCGCCAGCGCCCCTGGGCCGACTCCTGGGGGGGCCAGCTCGACCTCACGGCGGACGATGTGACGGCGGCGCTCGAGCGGATTCGCACCAGTGCCGCCGCCGCCCGGATGCCCCCGGCCACCGTCGCCGACGCGCTCGCGTTCGCGCTGCGGCGTGACTTTCCGCGGGCCGTGCTCACGTGGCGGTCGTGGGACGACGTCGGTGAGGCAGCGGCCGCGACGCCCGACGTGCTCCGGTCGGTGATCGACGGCAGCCTGCAGCGGCGCGACGACGTCACCGCCTGGCGGGCCTGTCGGCGGCTGGTGGCGGCGATCGACAGCGGGCCGCACCCGCCGCTGATCGCCGATCCGTCGGAGTCGGGGCTCGAGGTCGATCCCGACCGCTGGCTGCGCGGCCGGCTGGCCGACCTCGCGTCTCGCGCCGAACCCGCGATCCGCGGGCAGATCGACGCGGTCATCGATCGCACGCAGCTGATCGGGGCCGGTCCTGCGGACGATGGCCCGGTGCCGGCGGGGGATCCGGCGGCTCTGGAGTGGCCGCTCGGACGCGTCGTCGTGTCGCGGCCGCGGCGGATGAAGGCCGAGCCGGGCGTGGTCGGCAGCCAGGTCGTGGCCGTGCCGCTCGTCGGTGCGCTCGATCCCGTCGTGCCGGGCATCACGGTGTCGTACGACATGCAGCAGCGGCGGCTCCTGGTGGCGGATGGCTTCGGCCAGCGGATCGTGGAGCCGCTGCTGCTCGAGCCGTCGGCGGCGATGCCCTGGCTCAACCAGATGTCGCCGATCGAGCCGTCCGTGGTCGGCCGCACGCTCGTGGTCCGCACCGCCGCGGGCGTGATCGGCTACGACCTCGGCGCGGCGGCCGGTGAGAGCCGGTTGCTCTGGAAGACGGCCGGTCGGTCCGCGCCGGGCCGTGACCTCGTCTCGGTGCGGGCGGTGGCCTCTGGACGCGTGGCCCGTCATGGCGGCGTTCCGCTCGGCCGCCGGATCACCGAACCCGACGACCTCGATGGACCCCGCGGCACGGTCGCACCGGCCGCGCGGCGCACCGGCGTGCTCGTGCCCTCCGGTCGGACCGTGTCGCTCCTCGAGCCGACGACCGGTCGCGTGCTCTGGGAGCGGCAGGGATTGCCCGGGATCGTCGAGTGGATCGCCGACGACGACTCGGTCTGTGGCTGCACGGTGGACGGGCTCTCCTCGCCGGTGCTCTCGATGTGCGACGGCCGGCTGCTCCACGTGGTGGACCTGCCCGGCCGCCGGCAGCGGCTCGCCAGCCACGGCCGCTTCCTGGTGGCGGTCGTGCCGGGCGACGACACTCCCCTCGCGGCCCGCGTGCGGCTCGACCGCATCGATCCGCTGCGACAGGAGTCGCGGCCGCTCGGCGACTTCGCGGGCGAGGCACGGGCCACGATGGTCGGTGACGGCCGGCTGGCCGTGCTCGAGCCGGACGGGCTCCTGACCCTGATCGACGTCGCCGCCGGCGACCCGGTGTGGCGGACGCGGCTGGAGGGGGCCGCGGCCCGGATCGACGAGCTGCACGTCATGCCCTGGCGGGATCGGTATCTCGTGTTCGCGGCCAGCGCCGACGTCGCGGCGCTCGACGATGCGGCGCTCGCGCCCTTGCAGGGCCTGCTGCCGGCGAGCGGTGCCACCGGCCCGCTCTCAGGGGCCATCTGGGCCGTGGACCGCGCCGACGGGCGGCCGCTCTGGCCGGCGCCGGCCACGGTCCGCCAGTATTGCCTCCTTGGAGCCCAGCCGGCCGACCTGCCGGTGCTGGTGCTGACCCGGCAGACGCGGCCGGGCGACGGCGGCCGGCCCGAACTCGCCGTCCTCTGCCTCGACAAGCGGACCGGCCACGCCGTGCTCGATGAGCAGCGGCTGCCGCTGCAGCAACACCTGTTCGTCGGCTGCGACGTGAGCGGCGCTCCGCGGGAGCACACCATCTCCATCCGCGGCAGCGGCGCGGCCGCGGCCACGGTGACGCTCGCCTTCACCGGGCAACCCGTGCCGCCCCAGCCGCCCTACCAGGCGGAGGGCCGGCCGCCGGCGGCCGGGCTCGGCCTGGAGCCGCTCGGCCGCGCGGACCCGGCGGCCGACGGCCGCTGACGGGGCGGGCGGCGGGCGGCGGCCGTATGATGGTCGCATGTCGCCGCTGCCTCGCCGTCGTTCGCCGTGCCGTGCCCCGCTCGGCCCGGCGTGGCGAGCCGCCCTGGTGGGCCTGCTGGGCGTGGTCAGCGGATTCCATCATGCCGCCGCGGCTTCTGGAGAAGGACGAGCCACCACCCGGGCCGACGACGCGGTCGAGGCCGTCGTGGCCGAAGGGCTCACCTGGCTCGAGGCCAAGCAGTCGCGGCGCGGCAGCTGGTCGGCCAACGAAGGCCGCTACCCGACGGCGATGACCGCGCTCGCCGGCACCGCGCTGTTGATGGAGGGCTCGACGACGTCGCAGGGCCGTCATGCCGAGGCGATTCGGCTGGCGGTTGACTACCTCGTGAGTCGCTCGCGGGCCAACGGCCTGATCGGCGACCCGCAGTCCGACGACCGCTACACCTACGGCCACGGCTTCTCCATGCTCTTCCTCTCGCAGGTCCTCGGCGAGGAGGAGGACGAGCGACGGCGGGAGGAGCTCGTCGGCGTGCTCACCAAGGCGGTGGTGTTTTCCGGCCGCGCGCAGACGAAAGACGGCGGTTGGGGCTACGTGAGCGCCCAGGACGTCAACGACTTCGACGAGGGCTCGACCACCATCACGCAGGTGCAGGGCCTGCGGGGCTGCCGCAACGCCGGCATCCCGGTGCCGCGGGAGATCATCGACAAGGCGATCGCCTACATCCACGCCTGCACGCTGCCCGACGGCGGCGTGCAGTACAGCTCCAAAGGGGGCGGCGGCCGGCCGGCGATCTCGGCGGCCGCCATCGCCTGCCTGTTCAACGCCGGCGAGGAAGACGACACGCACGTGCCGCGAATGCTCGCCTACGCGCGGCGGAACCTGGGCAACATCGGCAACAACAGCTTCGGCCACTGGCACTACGCCCACTTCTACTACGCCCAGGTGATGTATCGTCAGGGGGGCGAATCCTGGGAGTCGTACCGCGGCCAGATCGGCAAGCGGCTCGTCGCCGAAGCCCAGCGCGACCGCGACGGTGCGTTTTGGCCGCAGGGCTACATCGGCACCGTCTACACCACCGCCACCAACCTCGTGATTCTCCAGCTCGACAAGGGCTCGTTGCCGATCTTCCAGCGCTGACTGCGACCTCCCCGGAGCCACCTTCTCCATGCCCCCCGCTTCTGCTTCCGCCTCCGCTTCCGCCTCCGCTTCCGCTTCCGCCATCGACCGGCTGCACGAGGCCCACGAACGGATTCTCGAGCAGCTCTCGCGGGTGATCGTGGGCCAGCGGGAGGTGATCGAGGAGCTGCTCATCAGCCTGTTCAGCCGCGGCCACTGCCTGCTGGAGGGCGTGCCCGGGCTCGCGAAGACGCTGCTCGTGAGCACGCTCGCCCGGAGCCTCGATCTGTCGTTCAGCCGCGTCCAGTTCACCCCCGATCTGATGCCGGCCGACATCATCGGCACCGACGTGCTCGAGGAGGACAAGGCGACCGGAACGCGGCAGCCGCGGTTTCTCGAGGGGCCGCTGTTCGCCAACGTCGTGCTGGCCGACGAGATCAATCGCACGCCGCCCAAGACGCAGGCCGCGCTGCTCGAGGCGATGCAGGAGCGGCAGGTGAGCGTGGGCCGCGTGCGGCACCGGCTCGTCGACCCGTTCTTCGTGCTGGCAACGCAGAATCCCATCGAGCAGGAGGGCACTTATCCGCTGCCCGAGGCGCAGCAGGATCGGTTCATGTTCAAGGTGTTCGTCCGCTACCCGTCGTTCGCCGAGGAGTTCGAGATCGCGCGGCGGACGACCGGCGCGCCGCTGGAGGACGCCCGCCCGGTGCTCTCGGCGGCCGATATCGTGGCCCTTCAGGCGAGTGTCCGCGAGGTGCCGGTCAGCGATCATCTCGTCCGCTACGCGCTGGCGATCGTGCGGCAGACGCGGGCCGGCGAGCGGGGCGTGCCGGAGTTCGTGTCCGACCAGCTCGTCTGGGGCGCCGGGCCGCGGGCGGTGCAGTTCTTGATCGTGGGCGCCAAGGCGCGGGCGCTGCTCCAGGGGCGGCCGCACGTCGCCGAGGAAGACATCCGCGCGCTGGCCGCGCCGGTGCTGCGGCACCGGATCGTGGTGGGCTTCGCCGCGGAGAGCGAAGGGGTGACGCCCGACGCGATCATCGATCGGATCATCGAGTCCACCCCCGCCAGAGAGGACGAGCTGTCGCGTGACCCGCGGTTCCAGACGATTTTTGCGTCCTGACGCGATCGCCCGCATCCACCGGCTCGAGCTCCGCGCCCGGGCGGTGGTCGAAGGCGCGCTGGCCGGCCTCCACAAGAGCCCGTTCAAGGGGCAGTCGGTGGAGTTTCTCCAGCACCGCGAATACGTCCGCGGCGACGACCTGCGGCGGGTCGACTGGAAGGTCTGGGGGCGGCAGGACCGGTTCACGGTCAAGGAGTTCGAGGAGGAGACGAACCTCCGGCTCATGCTCCTCGTGGACGGCTCGGCGAGCATGGACTACGACGGCAGCGCGGGGGCCGTGCCGCCGCGGCCCACGAAGTACGACGCCGCCGCCACGCTGGCCGCGAGCCTCGCCTGGCTGGCGCTCTCGCACGGCGATGCCGTCGGCTGCGGCGTGTTCGACGACCGGCTGCGGGCGAGCGTGCCGGCCCGTACCAAGCGATCGCACCTGGCGAGCATCTGCGACGTGCTCGAGACGCCGCGGAACGCCGGCGTTGGCGACTTTCGCCGCGTGCTCCGCGCCGCCGCCGAGGCGCTGCCGAAGCGGGGCATGGTGGTCGTCGTCTCGGACCTGCTGGGCGATCGCGACGGCCTGTTCGCGGGGCTGGAGCTCCTGCGGACGCGGGGCCACGACCTGGCCCTGATCCACGTGCTCGACGACGACGAGCTCGACTTCCGATTCGACGGGCCGACGCGGTTTGAGGGGCTGGAACTCCCGGCGGACCTCACCTGCAACCCCCGGTCGCTGCGGGATGGCTACCTGGCGGCGGTCGAGGCCTTTCTCGCCCAGGTCCGCGGCCGGACGGCGGCGCTCCGCTGCGACTACGCGCTGGTCCGCACGGGCGAGCCGCTGGCGGCGGCGCTCGTGCGCTTCCTGTCGCGGCGGGCGAGCGTGGCGGTGTAGCGGAGCCATCACGCATGCCCACTCTCGAGTTCGCGCCGCTCTTCTGGTGGGGCCTGCCGCTCGCGGCGGCGCCCGTCCTGATCCATCTCATCAACCTCCTGCGGCAGCGGCGGGTGAAGTGGGCGGCGATGGAGTTTCTGCTCGCGAGCCAGCAGCGCTACCGCACCCGCGTGCTGCTCCGGCAGGTGGTGCTCTTGGCGCTGCGGACGCTCGCCCTGCTCGGCCTCGTCGCGGCGCTGGCCCAGCCCCGCTGGCGGTCGGCCGGCGGGATCGCGGGCGGCACCGCGACGACCCACCTCGTGGTCCTCGACGACAGCCTGTCGATGGGCGACACGACTGGCGACGACGAACCGCTCGAGACCGATCCCGTGGCCGGCGACACCCGGCGGGCGACCGCCTTCGATCGTGGGCGCCGGGTCGTGGAGCGGATCGCCGCCGATCTCGCCTCGTCCCCGGGGCGTCACCGGCTCGGCGTCGCCGTCACCTCCGGGCTCGCCGCGGCGCCCGACGCTCCGGAACTCACGCTGCCGTTCACCGACATAACGCCGGGCAGCCTGCCGGCGGTGCGTGACGCGCTCGGCCGAACGCTGGCCGGCGACACGGCCGCGGGACCGCGGGAGGCGTGTGCCGCGGCCCGGCGGCTCGCGGCCGGCATCGACGGGCCACGGGTGGTCTGGTTCGTCGGCGACGCCCGCGGCCGCGACTGGCTCGGCGGCGACGAGCCCGCCGCCACGCTGCGGCAGATCGCCGCGGACGGCGCCGCGCTGCGACTCGTGGACTGCGCCGCGGAAACTCCCGCCGCGAATCTCACGCTCGAACGGCTCGAGGTGGCCGGCGGTGTTCCGGCGGCCGGCGTGCTGGTGCCGGTGGAAGTGGAAGTCCGCAACGACGGCGCGGCCGCCGTCCGCGACGTGGCCATCGACCTACGCGAGGATGGCGGCAGCCGGCCCGGGGTGCGGATCGACGAGATCCCGGCCGGCGGCACGGCCCGGCGCCGGTTTGATGTCCGGTTCACGACGCCCGGCAGCCACGCGATCGAGGCGGCGCTGCCGGGCGACAGCCTGCGGGCGGACGACGTCCGGCGGACCGTGATCGACGTGGCCGAGCGGGTGGACGTGCTGCTCGTCGACGGTGGCGTTGAAGCGGGGGAGGGGGAGGGCCGCTCGGGCGACGCCTTCTATGCGGCCACGGCGCTCGACCCCGGCGCGGGCGCGGCCACCGGACTGCGGCCGCGGATCGTTCCGCCGGCGGCGCTGGCCGCGACCGACCTGAGCCGCTTCGCCTCCATCTGGATCCTCGACGTGGAGCGGCTCGACGCCGCGGCGGTCGCGGCGGTCGAGGCCTATGCTCGCGGCGGGGGGGGCGTGGTGTTCTTCTGCGGGCCGCGGACCCGCGCCGACGTGGTCAACGCGACGCTCCACCGTGGAGGCGACGGGCTGTTTCCGGTGCCGCTGGCCGGAGCGGTCGACCTGCTGCCGGATGCCAACGCCGCCACGCAACCGCCGGATGTCGTCGTCGAGGATCATCCGGTGGTGGCGGTGCTGGCGGGCCAGCGCAACCCGCTCCTCGACGCGGTGCGGATCGACCGCTTCTGGGCGATCGACCGCGGCTTCGATGCCGCTGCCCAGGGCGTGCGCCGGCTGCTCTCGCTCCGCACGGGGCAGCCGCTGGCGGTGGAGAAGGCGTGTGGCGACGGGATCGTCGTGGCGGTGCTCACGACGGCGGCGCCCGAGTGGAACAACTGGGCGCGGGCCAATCCCAGCTGGGTCGTGGTGCTCTTGGAACTCGAGAGCCATCTCGCGCGGCTGCGGCGGCGGGCCGAGTCGGTGGCCGTCGGGGCGGCCGTGACCGTGAACCTCGAGGCGGGCGTCGATGAATCCGAGGTCGACTTTCTCGTGCCGCCGGACGCCGCCATCGTGCGGCAGAAGGCGGTCGCCACGTCGGGTGCGACGCTCGAGGCCACGCTGCCGGCGACCGGGCATGCCGGCCTCGTCGAGGCCCGGTGGCGGCGGCTCGACGGCACCACGCGGCAGCGGTCGATCGCCGTGAACGTCGATCCCGCCGAGGGGCGGCTGGAGCGAGCCGGAGCGGCGCGGCTCGAGACGGCGCTCCGGGGTGTGCCGTTTCGCTACGATCGGGCCGCCGACGTCGCAGCCGTGGCCGGCGACGCCGCCGGCCGTCCGCTCGCCCTCCCGCTGCTGCTCGCGGTCGCCTCGCTCCTGCTCCTCGAGCAGGCGGTCGCCTATGCGGCCGGCTACCATCCCGTCCGCCGCTCCCCGGCCTGGTCACCGCGCCCATGACGCCGCTGCCGCTCTCAGCGCTGTTCGCCGCGGCCGACGTGAAGCATCGGCTGGCGAGTCGTCTGCTCGATGGCTTCGACGACTGGTGGCAGATGCCGGCGGTCGTGCTCGTCGCCGTGGCGGTGGCGGCGTACGTCGTGTGGATGGTGCGTCGCGACGCGGTCGATCTCTCCCGCCCGCTGGCGGCGCTGCTTGCCGTGCTGCGGCTCGCGGCGCTGGCGGCCGTCGCGGCCGCGATCCTCGACGTCGAGCGGATCGCGGAGCACGAGATCGCGCTGCCGTCGCGGGTGGCGGTGCTCGTCGATTCCAGCGCCAGCATGTCGCTGGCCGACGGCGAGGACCCTGCCGGCACGCGGGCGGCGCAGGCGGCCGATCTCCTGGAGTCAGACCTGCTCGCGGCGGTGCTGCCGCGGCACGAAGTGAGCGTGTGGCGGTTCGACGCCGACGCCGCGCCGGTGCTGCGGCTCCCTTCCACCGCCGCCGGCTCGGGAAGAGCCGCGGCGGTCGAGGGGGACTGGCGGTCGCAGCTCGCCCCGGGAGGGGCCGAGACGCGACTCGGTGAGGCGGTCTCGGAGGTGGTCGCGGGCGGCGCGGCCGGCACCCTCGCCGGCGTGATCGTGCTCTCCGACGGCGGGCAGAACGCCGGCCTCGATCCGCGGTCCGCCGCCAGCGCTGCTGCGCGGGCGGGCGTGGCCGTGCACGCGATCGGCGTGGGGAGCGATGTCCTGCCTGCGAACGTCAGGGTGGCCGACCTCGTGGCGCCAGCCCGCGTGTTTCCCGGTGATCGGTTCGCGGTGTCGGCGTTCCTCCAGCCGCAGGGATTCGCCGGCGAGCGGGTGCGGGTCGAACTCGTGGAACGGCCCGCGACGGACACCGGCGGCGACGCGTCCACGGTCCGCGTGATCGACGACGTGGAGGCCGTGCTCGGCGGCGATGGCGACCTGGTGCCCGTGCGGTTCGACGTGGCTGGCTTGCCGACGCCGGGCCGGCGGCTGCTCGCGGTGCGGGTCGTGCCACCGGCGGCGGATCGCTCCCCGGCCGACGACACGCAGGGCGTGGACGTGGAGGTGGTCGATCGGGTGACGCAGGTGCTGCTGATGGCGGGCGGCCCGGGCCGCGAGTATCAGTTCATGCGGAACGTGCTCGAGCGCGACAAGAGCTTCGCGGTGGATGTGCTGCTCGGCACGGCGGCGGCGGGGATCTCGCAGGATGCCCGACGGATCCTCGATGCGTTTCCGGCGGCCGACGAGTCGCTCGGTGGCTACGACGCCGTCGTGGCCATCGACTACGACTGGCGGCTGCTCGAACCGGCGGCGCAGGCACGCCTGGAACGGTGGGTGGCGGGCGAATCGGGAGGACTCGTGCTGGTGGCAGGCGGGGTGTTCATGGACGCCTGGCTCGGCGACCCGCGGACGGCGGCCATCCGGGGCCTGTATCCGCTCGAGCTTCGCCGCCGGGGCGAGGCTGCGGGCGCGGGCGGCGGGAACGAGCCGCGGCGGCTGGCGCTCACTCGCGACGGAAGCGAGGCCGAGTTTCTCAGGCTCGCGGGCACGGCCGCGGCAAGCGTGGCGGTGTGGGAGGAGTTTCCGGGTGTGTATTCCTGCCATCCGGCCGTCGGCGTGAAGCCGGGGGCCACGGTCTACGCGCGGCTCGCCCCGAGGCCGGGCGAGGAAGGGCCGGCCTATCTCGCCGGACAGTTCTACGGGTCGGGCAGCGTGATCGCCGTCGGCAGCGGCGAGTTCTGGCGGCTGCGTTCCCTCGGCGACGAGGCCTACGAGCGGCTCGTCGCCCAGCTGGTGCGGCACGTGGCCCAGGGCCGGCTGATGCGCGGCAGTCGTCGCGGAAGGCTGATCGTGGAGCAGGACCGGGTCGCGGTCGGCGGCACGGTGAGGATCAGGGTCGTCACGCCCAGCCCGGGACAGCGACCCGAGTGCCGCGCCGTGGCGCCGGATGGAAGCCATGTGGTGGTGCCGCTCGTGGACGAGCCCGCCCGGCCCGGCACGCTCGCCGGCGGCTTCGTCGCCACCCGCGAGGGCGGCTGGCTCGTGGAGGTGGAGCCGGTCGCCGCCGGCGAGGAGCGGCTCTCGCGGCGCATCCAGGTGCAGCTGCCCGACCGCGAACTGGCGCATCCGCGGCTCGATCGCGGCGTGCTCTCGCAGCTCGCCACCGCGACGGGAGGCAGCGTCCGCTGCCTCGCCGACGGCGGCTTCACCCGCGCGTCCGCGGAGGCGATCGCCGCCGCGCTGCCGGACCGCTCGCGGCGGGAGTATGAGAGCGGGGCGGCGGACGTGGCGTTCAAGCGCCGCCTCAACGCCGTGCTGCTCGCGATCGGCACCGGCTGCCTGTGCCTCGAATGGATCGTCCGCCGGCTCGCGAGGCTCGCCTGACGCATGGTCGCCGCCCACCCGTCCGCCGTGACCGACGAGTCGCTCGCCGCGATCCGTGGCCTGCTCGCCGAGGTCCGCCGCCGCACGCGACACTGGATCTGGGCCGAGTCGCTCGCGGTGGCCGTCGGCGTGGCGGTCACTGGCGGCTGGCTCACGGTGGCGCTCGACCGGCTCATCGAGCCGCCGGCCTGGGTGCGGGTGGCGATGCTGGCGGCGGTCGCCGCGGCGGTGGCCTGGGTGCTCATCACGCGGCTGGTGATCCGGCTGGCGGTGCCGCTCTCCGACGAGTCGCTGGCCCTGCTCGTCGAGCGGACGCACCCCGAGTTCGGCGCCGCCCTCTCCACCGCGGTGTCCTGCGGGTTTGGTGAGGCCGGCGCCGCCATCGATCGCGAGATGCTCGCGACCACGGCGGCGTCCGCCGCGGCGCGGGCGGCGGCCGTACGGTGCGGCACGATCTTCCGCTGGCGGCGACTTGTGAGCCTGGTGGCCGCGGCGGCCGCGGCCGTCGCCATCAGTGGAGCCATGGCTGCGGCCCGGCCGACGGACGCCGCGCTCTGGGCGCGACGGATGCTCGGCGTGTCCGACACACCCTGGCCCCGCCGGGTGAGGCTCGAGCCGGAGGGCTTCGTGGCAGGACGACGCGTGGTCGCCCGCGGCGACGACGTGGATGTGGTCGTGCGGGCGACCGCGGCCTGGGGCGGTCCGCCCGAGATGGTCGAACTGCGGACGCGGAGCGGGGCGACCACGCGGTCCGATCGCATGGGGGCCCGCGGCGGCCTGACGGCCACCGGGCAGGCCTTCGGGCATGTGCTCAAGGGAGTCGATCGGGATCTCGACCTGGAGATCCGCGGGGGCGATGCCCGGCTCCGCGGCCTGCGCATCGCGGTCGAGGATCCTCCCGCCGTGGCGGCGCTCGAGATCAGCGTCACGCCGCCCGCCTATCTCGGCGGCGGCCCGCGGGCGGCCGTGGCGAGCCGCGTGGTGCCCGTGCCCCGCGGCTCGACGGTGAGCCTGGCCTGCACGTCGAGCAAGCCGCTGGCAGCCGCGAGCATCGCAATCCGCACGGCCGCTGGCGACGGCGACGCGGAAGCGGTGGAGCAGCCGATCGCCCGGCTCGACGCCGCGGCGGCCGCGACGACGATCACGGGCACCACGCCCCCTGTCGATGCCGACACGGCCGTGCTCGTCCGGCTCGTCGATGCCGAGGGCCTCGTCAATCGCGAGCCCGTCGCGGTGGTGCTCGCGGCCGTCCCCGACGAGCCGCCGCGGGTGGCCGTGCGGCTCGCGGGCATCTCGTCGGCCGTGACGCCGCAGGCGATCCTGCCGCTCGAGGGGCAGATCACCGATGACCACGGCCTGGACGCGGCAGAGGTGCGGATCACGGCCGGCGCGGGCCGACGGGTCGCGCCGCTCGCCCGCGTGGCCGTCGGCGCGGCGACGGTCGAACTGCCGGCAGACCGCCCCGAGCTCGTGCGGCTGGATCAGGCGAACCTCGCGATCGGCACGCGGCTCGAGATCGCGGTCGCGGCCCGGGATCGCTGCACGCTGGCCGGCGGCCCGCACGAGACGGTCGGCGAGACGTGGGTGCTCGACGTGGTGTCCGCCGAAGCGCTGCGGGCGCTGCTGGAGGCGCGCGAGGTGCTCCTGCGGCGGCGGCTCGAGGCCGTGATCGACGATCTGACGAATGTCCGCGGCCGCGTGGCCGCCGGGAGCGACGCCGATCGCGCCGGGGTCGCCCGGCGCTGCGGCGAGGCGGCCGCCCGGGCTGCGGGCGAGACCACGGAGATCGCCGGTGAGTTTCGTGGCATCCATCGCGAGCTCGTCAACAACGGCCTGGCGACGCCCGAGGTCGAGGCGCGGCTGCTCGGCCAGATCGCCGCGCCGCTCGACGCGGTGGTGGCGGAGGAACTCGCGGCCGTGATCCGACTCTGCCGGCAGCCTGGCGCCACCGCCGACGCCGGCGCTGGTGCGGAGGTGGTTCTGGCGGTCGATGCCGCGGTCGCCAGGCTCCGCGCGGTGCTCGAACGGATGCTGGAGCTCGAGTCGATCAACGAGGTGATCGAACGGCTCCGCGGCGTGATTCGCGTGCAGGAACAGATCCGCGACGACACGCTCGAGCGGCAGCGGAGGCGGAGCCGAGAGGCTCTGGAGTCGCCATGAGACGCCGCGCGGGTTTAGCAGACTGTGGAACAAGTCTGCCGCCGCACGATGCGGCGACCGTCGACCCGGGAAACCCTCGGCGTTTCCGGCGGTCGACCAAGTGGAAAAAGGCCATGGAGGGCTTTTTCCACGGGCAGTTAGGGATGGCGGTGCTGGTCGTCGCGGTAGCATGGGCCACCGCATGGGGCCCGGCGGTGGCCGTCGAGCCGCCGCAGGGTGAGGCCGCGACGCTCGCCGCCCGCGAGGCGGAGCTCCTGGCCCGCTACCAGGATCTCGAGCGGTCGTTCCTCCGCCTCGCCGACGTGCTCCAGGCGACCGACCCCCGCCGGGCCGCGGCGCTGCGGGCCGCGTTCGACCGGGCCCGCGAGGAGGAGGTGGCGGATCGCGTGGCCGCGATCGTCGCGATGCTCGAACGGGGGCAGTTCCTCAAGGCCGGCTCCAGCCAGCAGGATGCGCTCGGCCAGTTTCGCGCGCTGCTCGATCTCCTCGAGGCGGGCGCCGCCGACCAGCGGGCCGCCGACACCGCGAAGCAGCTCAAGGCCTTCATGGCCAGGATCACGAAGCAGATCGCGCAGCAGCGGGACATCGAGGGGGTCACGGAGGCGGGGGGTGGCGACCGCGGCCTGGCCGAGCGGCAGCGGGCCGCCGCCGACGAGACCCGCACCCTCGGCGAGGAGGTGCAGCGGTTCGCCGAGCGGAACGACGAGCGTGCGCAGGAGGCTCGGGGTCAAGAACAGCCGGGCAATCCGCAGCCCGGAAAGGAGCAGCCCGGCGATCAGCAGCCCGGCAAGGATCAGTCCGGCAACGAAGCACCGGCAGAGGGCAACGACGACGCGGCCCGCGGTCGGCGGACGGCGCAGCGGCTGCGGGCCGCCGAGCAGCGGATGCGCGAGGCCCAGGAGCGGCTGGAGAACACCGACCCCGGCGCCGCCAGGGGGGCGCAGGAGCGGGCCGTCGAGGAGCTCGAGACGGCGCGGGCTGAACTCGAGGAGATTCTCCGGCAGCTGCGGGAGGAGGAGGTGACGCGGCTCTTGGTCCAGCTCGAGACGCGGCTCCGCGGCATGCTCAAGGCCGAACGGGGCGTGCTGACGGATGCCGAGCGGTTGGCCGCCGCCGCGGCGCCATCGGATCGCGAGCGGCAGCTGGAGGCGGCGCGGCTCGGCCGCGAGCAGGCGGCGATCACCGCGGAGGCGGGCAAGGCGCTCGTGCTGCTCCGCGACGACGGCTCCGCCGTGGCGATCCCGCAGGCCCTCGAGCAGGTGCACGAGGATTCCGGTCAGGCGGCCGGACGGCTCGCCCGCGGCGACACCGGCCGCGACACGGTCGGCCTGCTCGGTGAGATCGTCACCGGACTGGAGGAGATGCTCGCCGCCGTCGAGCGGGCGCGGGCCGACCAGCAGGATGCCGCCGCCAAGCCGGGGGGCGGACGGTCGGGCGCGGCGGGGGAGCAGCCGCTCGTGGACAAACTCGCCGAACTCAAGATGCTGCGGTCGTTGCAGGCCCGCGTGAACGGGCGGACGCAGCGGCTCGCGCGGCTGCTCGACGAGGGTGACGCGGCGGTCGATCATGGGGCGCTGCGGGCCGCCCTGATGCGGCTCGCCGGCCGGCAGCGGGAGATCGAACGGGCGGCCCGCGACATCGTCGAGGGCCTGACGGAATAGCGCGGCCGCCGAGCGTTTCCCCGCGCCGCCTCGCGAAGACTACACTCGATCACGGTGCTTCGTTCCCGAGCCCCGGAGCCGCGCATGCCGTCGCCGTCGATCTGCCGCACGCTGCCGCGGGGCCTGCTCCTGGCGGCCGCCTGGGCCGTGGCCGCGCCGGCGCCGCGGTGCGTTTTCGCGGCGTCGGAGGCGACGCTCGCCCGCGAGCCAACGTGGTCGATCCCGACCCCGAGCGAGGTCCGGACGAAGGTGGAGCAATGGCCGGCGGGCTCTGCGTCGCGAGAACTCGATGTGGCGCGAGCGTCCGCGGTCGAGGCGGCCTGGGACGACGTCGCGGCCGGCCGGCGCGATCTCCTCGACACGGTGGTGGCGGCGATCGGAGCCCACGAACCGCGGGCCGCCGCCGTCGTGGCCGCGGCGGCCCGCGGCGCGGATCCGGCTGTCGCCTGGCTCGACGATCCCGCGACCGACGCGTTCGTGCGGGACGCGGTGTCGCTGTGGTGGGGCCGCGAACTCGTGCGGCGCGACCGGTTCGACGAGGCGCTGCCGTTCCTGGCCAGGCTCGACGTGGGCGATTCGGTCGATCCCGCGACCGTGCTCTTTCACCGCGCGGCCTGCGAGCACTGGCTGCTCCGGGTGGACGAGGCGGTCGCGTCGCTCGATCGCCTCCTGGAGCGTGAGGAGGAGATCCCGGTGCGCTACGCCCGCGTGGGCCGGCTGCTGCGGGCCGACATCGCTGCCGTGGAGAACGACTCGCTCGATCACATCGCCCGGCGGATGCGGGACGTGACCCGGCGGCTCGACCTCGGCCGTGCCGGCCCGACCACCCGCGAGGTGCAGGACGGCGTGATCGCGTCGCTCGACAAGCTCATCGAGCGGCTCGAGGACCAGCAGCGGCAGGACCAGGGAGGCGAGGCCGCAGCGGGAGCCGGGAGCGGTTCGGGGCAGGGGGGCGGAGGCCGTCCCATGGACGACAGCCGGATCGCCCGGGGCCGCGGCACCGGTGCCGTGCGGAAGCGGGACCTCGCGCCGGGGGAGTCGTGGGGCAACCTGCCGCCCCACGATCGCGAGCGGGCACTCCAGCAGATCGGCCGGGAGTTTCCGCCGCACTACCGCGAGGCGATCGAGCAGTATTTCCGGCGGCTGGCGACCGGCGCGGAGGACCGTTGACGTGACGTCCTGTCGCCACTGGCGTTCGTCGAGCCCCGTGCGGCGTGCTCACGCGGTGCTCGCTGCGTGGTGCTGGGCCGTCGTGGCGAACGCCGCGGTCACGGCCGGCGGCGAGATGCCGGTGCGCGTGGAGAGCGCCAGCGGACCGGTCGCGGGCGTGCTGCGGTCGATCGATCGCGAGACGGTCGAACTGCTCGTGGACGGGGAGCCGCAGCGGCTGCCGCTGGAGGACGTGCGGATGCTGACCACGATGGCCGAGCCCGCCGCTGGCCCGGGGCCGCTCGCGGGCGTCGAGGTGGTGGGGGATCGGGGGCTCGCGATTCGCGGCGACGACCTCCGCTGGGAGGATGGCCGGGCCATGATCCTCCGCGGAGCCGCAGCGATCGAACTGCCCATCGTGCGGATCCGGCGGGCATCGTGGTCGCCGCCGGTAGCCGCTGGCGACGCGGCCGAGGCCACCGCGTGGCTGGCGTCGGTTCCCGCCGAGCCGGCGTCCGACCTGGTCGCCGTCGTGCGGCCGGAGGGGGTTGAACTCGTGGAGTGTGCGATCGCCGCGATCGCGGCCAAGGCGGTCACGGTGACGCTCGACGGCGAGAGCATTCCCGTGAACCGTGGCAAGGTGCTTGGTCTCGTCTGGGTGCGGCCACCCGCGGCCGAGACCGCCGCGTCGGGCATGACGCAGGTTGTGATCGCCGGCGGCGGGCTTGGCGCCGCGACGGTGGAGTGGCGGGACGGGGTGCTGGTGCTCGACGGGGAGATTCGCGTGCCGGGCGAACTGCTCCGCTCGATCGACTTCGCCGCCGGGCGGACGGTCGCGCTCGCCGCGGTCGAACCCGAGCGGTCGACGAGCGAGCCGTTCTTCGGTGGCCTCGCCGCGATCGACGGCCTGGCGGCCTTCTTCGCGCCGCGAGTCGTGACGCCCGATGGCGGCCGGCCCGTGTGGCTGATGCGTCCGCGGTCGACGGCCACGTGGCGGGTGCCGGAGGGCAGCCGGCGGTTTCGCGCCCGCCTGGTGCGGATGGCGGCCTCGCCGATCCCGGCGGTGGTGGTAACGGCCCGGGCCGACGACGGGGCGGAGTGGCGGCAGCGTCTCGAAGGGGACGCTCCGGTGCCGCTCGAGATCACCGTCGCCGATGCGCGGCGGCTGACGCTCGGCGTCGAGTTTGCCGAAGGGGGCGTGGGCGTCCCCGTGCGCTTCGACGACGCGGGGTTCGAGAAGTGAACCTTCCTGCGGCACACGTCTGGTGGCGGGGCGGCCTCGGCGGGCTGCTGGCCGCGGTCGTGATCGTGGCGACCGCACGGGCCGCCGGGGTCGACGTCGATCCCGACGTGCTGGCGGCGCAGCGGGCGCGGATCGAGGCGATCCGCCGGGCAACGCCGGCGGCCGTCTCCATCTTCGCCGGCGAGTCGGGGGGCGGCTCGGGCGTGCTGCTCACCGCCGACGGCTACGCGGCCACCAACTTCCATGTCGTCCAGTCGGCGGGACCGGCGGTCACGTGTGGGCTCGCCGACGGCCGCCTCTACGACGCCGTGGTCGTGGGTGTGGATCCGACCGGGGATCTCGCGGTGATCCGCCTGCTCGGCCGCGACGACTTCCCGGTCGCCGACCTGGCCGACAGCGACCGCGTGCAGGTGGGGGACGAGTGCTTCACGATCGGCAATCCTTTTTTGCTGGGCACCGATCTCCGGCCGTCGGTCAGCGCGGGGATCGTCTCGGGGATGCATCGCTACCAGTTTCCCGCCGGCACGATCCTCGAATACACCGACTGCATCCAGGTCGATGCGGCGATCAATCCGGGCAACTCCGGCGGCGGGCTGTTCGACGCCGCGGGACGCCTGATCGGCATCAACGGCCGCGCCTCGTTCGAGAAGCGGGGGCGGGTGAACGTGGGCGCGGGCTACGCGATCTCGGCCAACCAGGTGCGGAATTTTCTCGGCCCGCTCCGCGCCGGCCGACTCTGCGACCACGCCACGCTCGGGGCGACGGTCGCGACGGCCGTGGACGGCCGCGTGGTCGTGTCGGACATCCTCGAGTCGTCCGACGCCTGGCGGCGCGGGCTGCGGTACGACGACGAACTGGTCGCGCTCGCAGGGCGGCCGGTGCGCACCGTCAACGCGTTCAAGAACGTGCTCGGCATCCTGCCCGCGGGCTGGCAGGTGCCGCTGGTGATCCGCCGCGATGGCCGGCGACGGGATCTGCTCGTGCGGCTCCAGAGCGTGCATGCGCCAGCGAAACTGGGGGCGCTCGCCGCCGGGGGGGCCGAGGAGCCTCGGTCCGGCGGCAGTGAGCCAGAGGTGCCGGCCGCGGTCCGCGCGGTCTACGAGCGGCGTGCCGGCTTCGCGAACCACCACTTCAACGTCGTCGAGCGGGATCGGGTGGCGGCCGGGCTCGCGGCCCTGCGTGACAGCCTGCCCGACGGCCCGTGGGTGCTCGCGGGCCGGATCGCCGCCGGTGGCGAGTTTCGCATCGAGCTCGCCGACGCCACGTCGTTGATCGACCTGCCCACCGGCACCTCCACGCTGACGGACGACGAGGCCTTCGATCGTCAGCCGCTGCCGCCGGGCAGCGGTGGCCTGCTTCCGGCCCTCGTGCTCTGGCGACGGCTCGTCGTCGCGGGGCCGGCGGCGGTGGGGCAGACCATCTTCTGGGGCACCGCGCCGCGGGATCCGGCCACGTTCGCGGCCGGCGCGACGGGCGAACTCGTCGACGTGCTGGAGTCGGCGGTGGCCGGCGTGGTGGCGCGGTTCGGCGTCGATGCCGCCGGCCGCGTCGTCTGGATCGATCTCTGGGCGGCGGCCGATGGCGACCCCTGCGAGGTCAGGCTGCGCTGGCCGGACGGCGACGCCGCGGGTGGCATGCCGGCCGCCATCGATGCCCGCTTTGGCGGCGAGCCCTTCGCCACGCTCCTGCTCGATGCCCCGGCCGCCGGGGAGGCGTCGCGATGATCCGGCGCTGCTTCCTGGTGGTTGCCGTCGTCCTTGCGGCGCGAGCGGGGGCCGCGGCCGACCCCACGCCGCAGCTGGTGGCGGTGACCGCGGCCAAGAGCGTGGTGAAGATCTATGGGGCGGGCGGGCTGCGTGGGCTCGAGGCCTATCAGTCGGGGATCATCCTCTCACCCGATGGCCGGATCGCCACGGCGCTCAGCACGGTGCTCGACGCGGAGGGCATCGACTGCGTGCTCGACGACGGCCGCCGCTTCGAGGCCACGCTGGTTGGTGTCGATCCGCGGCGGGAGTTGGCGGTGCTCTCGATCGACGCCACCGACCTGCCGGCGGCCGTGCCGGCGGCGGGCCGCGCCACGGCGGGCACGCGGGTGCTCGCGGTGTCGAACCTGTTCGGCGTCGCCGTCGGCGATGAACGGGCCAGCGTGCAGCGCGGCGTGATCGCGGCCGTGGCGCCGCTCGAGGCCCGGCGCGGCGCCGCCGATGCGCCGTACACGGGCACGGTCTACGTGCTCGACTTCACGACCAACAATCCCGGGTCGCCCGGCGGCGCGCTGGTCGATGCCCGCGGCCGCCTGCTCGGCATGATCGGCAAGGAACTGCGGGCGTCGGCCTCCGGCATCTGGCTCAACTACGCCCTGCCCGTTGACGAGGTGCTCGCCGGCTGCGCGGCGGTCGTGGAGGGCCGCGCCGGCATGACCACCGCCGCCGCCGCGCCACCGTTCGATCTCGGGCTCCTCGGGATCGTGCTCGTGCCCGACCTGCTCGACCGCACGCCGCCGTTCGTGGAGACGCTCCTGCCGGAGTCAGCGGCCGCGCGGGCCGGGCTCGCCGCCGACGACCTCGTGATCGCCGTGGGGGGGCGTGCGGTGGGGTCGCGGGCCGCTGCCGAACGGGCGGTGGGGGCGATCGCGGCGGGCGATCCGGTGCGGCTGTCGGTGATCCGCGCGGGAACCGTCGTGGACATCGATCTCGGCCCGAGGCCCGCGGTGGCGGACGCGGCTCTGCCGCCGGAGGCCGCGCCATGACCTGGCCACGCCCACTGATGATGCTCGTGGTGGCGACGACGCTCGGGGCGGCGCGGGGCGGAGCCACCGAGCCGACGCTGGCCGAGGAGCGGGCCTTTCGCGCGGCCGTCGGCCAGGTGGCGGACGCGGTCGTGCGGATCGAGCCGGTGGCCGGCGCCGCGGCGACGGGGGCCGCCGGCGCGGAGGCCGCCGTGGCCTCCGCGCCATCGACGGGGCTCGTGGTCGATCCGGCGGGGCTGGTGTTCGCCACGTCGTTTGCCGTCCCCGAGACGGCTCGCGAGGCGGTCGTCGTGCTGCCGGATGGCCGCCGCGTGGCGGCCACGCCGCTCGGCCGCGACATGCCCCGGGGGATCGTGCTTTTGAAGACCGAACCGCTGCCGACCGCGCCGCTGGTGGAGCCCGTGCCCCGGCGGAGCCTCGAGCCGGGCCAGTGGACGATCGCCGTCGGCCGCGGCTGGTCGGCTGCCGAGCCGGGCGTGTCGGTGGGGATCCTGTCCGCCGTGGACCGTGGCTGGGGCCTCGCGGTGCAGACCGATGCGGCGGTGTCGCCGATGAACTACGGCGGCCCGCTCCTCGACATCGCCGGTCGCGTGATCGGGATCGTCGCCCCGCTTCCCGCCGAGCCCGCGCAGATGATGCGGGGCACGGAACTCTACGACGCCGGCATCGGCTTCGCGGTGCCGCTCGAGGATCTGCTCGCGGAGCTGCCGCGGCTCGCGGCGGGCGAGTCGCTCGCCGGCGGCGTCCTCGGCATCACGTATCGGTCGCGGGATACGATCAACGGCGATCCGGTGATCGCGTCGGTGCGGCAGGGCTCGCCGGCGGCCCGCGCCGGCCTGCGGCCTGGCGATCGGATCGTCGCCATCGAAGGCCGCGCGGTGCGGCGCATCGCCGATGCGCGGCATGCGGTCGCGCCGCGGCATGCCGGCGACGTGATCGCCGTGGAGGTTGAACGCCGCGCGGGCGGGGCGACCAGCCGCCTCACGGCGCGACCCGCGCTCGTGGCCACACTGCCGCCCTGGCGGCGGGCCATTCTCGGGCTGGTCGTTGCGGACGGGGCCGCTGCGGCGGAGGATGAGCCGGCGCGGATCGAGTGGGTGCTTCCCGGCGGGCCGGCCGACCGGGCGGGCATCGCCGCCGGGGGGCGTGTGGCCTCGATCGTGCCGCTGGGCGACGCGGCCGGCGGTGCGGAGGTCGTCGAGGCTCCGTCGGCGGCGACGCTCGCGGGCCTGCTTGCCGGCCTCGAGCCCGAGCAGCAGGTGCGGCTCGGGGTGCTCCAGGGTGCCGACATCACAACCACCGACCTCGCGCTCGGCGAGATGATTTGCGAAGTGCCCGCCGAGGCGCCGGCCCCGCTGTCATCAGGCCTGCCGGCCGCCGGCGCCGACGGCGTGCGGGTGGTGCGACTCGGTGGCGCGGACGTTGCCCAGCCGCCGCTCGCCGTCATCCCGGCTGGCCGGGGTCCGGTGCCGGTGCTGATCTGGTTCGGACTGCCGCACGGCGACGTCGACGAGGCGGAGGCGACCGCGTGGCAGGGAGCGGCCGCGGCCACGGGGGTGGCCGTGATCCTGCCGGGGTCGCAGGAGCGCCGGGAATGGAGTGGCGACGACCTTGGCGGCGTCGTGAGGGCGCTCGAGTCGCTCCAGCCGCTGCGGCCGGTCGATGCCGCGCGGGTGGCCGTTGCGGGCCGCGGGCCGGGGGGCGTGTTCGCCTGGCTCGTGGCGGACCGGCTGGGAGACGCCTGCCGCGGCGTCGCCGTCCTCGACGCACCGCTGCCCACGCGGGTCGTGATCCCCGCCGCCGAGCCCGGGACCGCGAAGTGGATGCTGCTCGGCGGTGCGGGCGATGCCGCCGCCGCGCGGAGGCTCGGGGCCGACCGCGACCGGCTGAGGCACGCAGGCCACGCGGTGGGCACCCTGCCGGAGCCCGATGGCGGCGGGCCGCCGGCGGCGACCCTCTGCCGCTGGGCGGCGCTGCTCGGGTTGCGGTGACGTGGCCGCGGCGCTGCGGGTCGTGATCGCGGACGACGACCTCGTGGTGGTCGACAAGCCCCCGGGCATGCCCAGCGTGCCGGCGCGGACGCCACTCGATCCACCCGATGTGGCGACGGTGCTCGCGGCGACGCACGGCCCGCTGGAGGCAGTGCATCGGCTCGATCGCGACACCTCCGGGCTTCTCGTCTTGGCCCGGTCGCGGGAGGCACGGGCGCGGCTCGGTCGGGCGTTCGAGGACGGAGTCGTCGAGAAGCGGTATCTCGCGATCGTGCACGGCCGGCTCCGCGACCAGACCGGCGCGATCCATCTGCCGCTCGCCGACGACGTCGCGAATCCGCCGCGGAAGCGGGTCGATCCGATCATGGGCCGCCGGGCGGCGACCCTCTGGCGGACGCTCCAGGTCGGCACGTGGGAAGGGGCCGCGGTGACGCTTCTGGAACTCCAGCCGCTCACCGGCCGCTCGCACCAGCTTCGCGTGCACCTTGCCTGGCTCGGCTGCCCGATCGTTGGTGACCGTCTCTACGGCCCGACGGCACGACCCGCGACGTGCCTGGCGCTGCACGCGGCCGCCCTCACGCTGCCGCATCCCCGCGACGGCAGCCGACGATCCTGGGCCACCCCGCCCCCCGACATGCCGCCGTGGCGGATCCTCGCGCTGCCAGCCCTCACGAGCCGGTGGGCCTGAGGGCCGAGGTCGAGACCTGCTGCCAGAATCGGGAGAAGCGGCCCAGGTCGCGGACCCGCGAGCGGTCGCAGAACGGCGGCCAGGGCAGCAGGGCGACGGGCAGCACGGCCCGGAACAGCCCGACCCCGCGCAGGATCCGCGGGCAGGGTGTCTCGGCGACCGCGACGCCATCGCAGCCGAGTGCCGCGGCGCGGGCCGGCACCACGGCAGCCGGATCTCCGACGAGCAGCTCGATGCCCGGGACGTCGGCAAGGCATTCGCAGAGGAACACGAGCCGCTTGAGCGACGGCCGCTCGGAGGCGAGCCAGGCCGGATCGAGCACGAACAGCCGCGGCGCCTCGGGGAAAGCCGCGGCGGCCGGACTCATGGCCGAGGCCGAGTCGAGCGTGAGCCAGACGAGCGGCCGCTGCAGGGCAGGGGAGGGGGGCGCCGGTGGGGCCGGCGGAATCCGCAGTGGCGGCCGTTCGTCGGGCCGCCCGAGATCGGTGAACAGCCGCGCCGCGAGGTCGTCGTATCCTCCTTCCACGTCGCAGTGGCCGAACACGGGGCACGCGCGGCAGTGCCTGCCCGACGTGAAGGACTCGAGGTTCTCGCGGTTGAAGAGATACGGCTTCGCCGAGAACGTGCCCGCGACCCACTGCCAGGAGAGATGATTGCTCGCGGGATCGCCGTCGAGCAGATGCTCGAGAAACCAGTCGGCCCCGGCTCGCCAGCGGACGCCCCGGACATGCACCAGCCACGAGGCGAGCCACATCCGCTCGTGGTTGTGGAGCCAGCCCGTGTCGTGCAGCCTGCGGACGAAGGCATCGATGCAGGCCATCCCGGTCCGCGCTTCGCGGACATCCGCGGGCACGGCGTCGAGCAGCGGGTGTCGCCAGCGGGCCGCGGCGGGCTGCTGGTCGTGCCGAATGCCGTCGCCGATGGCCAGATGCACCTGTCGCCAGTAGTCGCGCCAGCCAAGTTCGGAGACGAGCTTGGCTGCCTGCTCCGGCTCCGCGACCCGCGCGAGTGCGGTGTCGCGGACCTCGGCGAGCGAGAGCACGCCGTGGCGGATCCACGGCGACAGCCCGGTGACGGCGCCCGCGACATGGTTGCGGGTCTGGCCGTAGGCAACGGGATCGATCTCCGCCAGCTGCCGGACCGCCGGACCGCGGCCTCCCACGTGGATGCCGTCGGGCACACCACCGCGGCCGGGGCCGGCCGCCGCGTCGGGGAAGAGCACGGCGAGTTCCGCGGCGAGGTCGTGCCGCGACCGCCCGAGCCGGTGAGTCAGAGACGTCATGGGAACCGCCAAGCAGGAGCGCGATCGCCTCCGCAGCACCGTAGCCGCTGCCGACCCGCTGGGCAGTCCGGTGCCGGGAAATCGCGCTCGCGGCCCGGCAGACCCGCCGCGGCGGCTGAGCCGGCGGGGCCGAGATCGGAGGTTTCGCCGGGAAAAACCCCGATTGGGAGCTGCAGCGGCGCGGGGGTTCGTCGCGTGGCACGGGCTTTGCACTGCTTGCACGACATCGTTCATCTGCCGGGCGGCCCGACCTCGTGCGGCCGCCATGGAGACGGCCTGCACCGTCCCGGCTCAGCGTCCGGAAGGATGCCCCAACACGGCTTGGGTGGGTACTCCGCCTACACTCATCCAGGCCGGGGCATGCGCCGAGATGGCGCCGCGGCCGCGCTCGCGGCGATCCTTGTGGGGCCGGTGCCCGCGGGAGTAGCCTCAAAGATTCTGGGTTCCATCGCCCGCGGAAGTCCTGCCGTGAAGCTGATCATCGCCATCATCCAGCCGGCCAAACTCGAGGCGGTGAAGCAGGCACTCTCCGAGGTGGAGGTCTTTCGGCTTACCGTGCTCGACGTGCAGGGCTTTGGCCGGCAGCGCGGGCATGCCGAGACCTATCGCGGCCACGAGATCTCCGTGAACCTGATCCGCAAGGTCCAGCTGCAGATCGCCGTCAACGACGACTTCGTCGAACTGACGATCGCGGCGATCGTGAAGGGGGGCCGCTCGGGAGAACATGGGGAGATCGGCGACGGCAAGATCTTCGTGCTCCCGATGGACGAGTGCGTCCGCATCCGCACCGGCGAGCGGGGCGGCGAGGCGATCTAGCTTCACGGCTGCCGGGCCATCCCTGGCCCCGGCAGCCTTGGCCCGGCGCTGGTGAAGCCGAGGTTCACCATGCCGGGCAGCGGCCGGCATCCAGCCGGCCGTTGCGTAAGCCGCCGAAGGCCCGAAGGGATTCGCCGGCGCGACAGGAGCCCATCCCTGGCCCCGGCAGCCTTGGCCCGGCGCCGGTGAAGCCGAGGTTCACCATGCCGGGCAGCGGCCGGCATTCAGCCGGCCGTTGCGTAAGCCGCCGAAGGCCCGAAGGGATTCGCCGGCGCGACGG
>JBBAVS010000026.1:0-39893 GCA_040397585.1 Pirellulales bacterium | reverse complement strand
GTGAAACCATGTAGGGGGCGAGGGCATGCGTTCGCATACCCTCTCAGTGGTTGCCTAGACCGTTTCCCCCTGACATGGAGTTCACAATGGTCGCTCGAAGTGACGCAGCCTGTTTCGTTGGCATCGACCTTCACAAGGACACGCTGACGGCGTGTGTTGTCCGGCGAACTGACCGTGAGGTCACGTACAAAAAGATTGCCTGCAAATGCCGGGATCAGGTCCGCGCGTTCTTCTCGTCGCTGCCGCGGCCAAGTGTGGTTGCGATCGAGACGGTCGGCTTCTACCGCTGGCTGTGGACGGAGCTCGAGCCGCTGACTGATCAGCTCGTGCTCTGCGATGCCCGTGGCGCACGGGCCCTCGCCGGCCGCCGCATCAAGACGGACCGGGAGGACGCATTGAACGTGGCCTTGCTGTTGGCTGACGGCAGGCTGCCGCTGGCCTGGGCGCCGCCGGAGAACGTCCAGGTGCTCCGCACCTGGACCCGGCACCGCAACGGTCTCACGCGGCAGCACGCCAAGGTGCTGCATCACGTGAAGTCGACCCTCAACAGGCTGAACTTCCCGGGACCTGTCCGTCTCGACGCGGCTGCCCTGCAGCGTTACCTGCTGGCGGGCGTGGAGCGATTCACGGCCGACGACCTCACGATGCTCTGGCAGCACCAGCGCAGGCTCGTCGAGATCGAGCAGGACCGGGCCCAGAGTGAGCGACGCATCAGCGAGTTGATGCGTGGCCGGGAGTTCTCCCGTCTCCGTGAGATCCTCGAATCCGTTCCTGGCGTCGGACTCGTGACCTCGGCCACCGTGCTTGCCGAGATCGGCGACTTCAGCCGCTTCCCCGACTCCAAGGCGATCGGTCGCTACGCCGGGCTCACGCCGACGGTCTACGCCTCCGGCAACTCCAGCCGGCTGGGCCACATCTCGAAGACCGGCGCTCCCGACCTCCGCTGGGTGCTGCAGCAGGCCGCCTGGACGGCCATCCGCTGCGACGCCGGCTTCAAGAAGACCTGGCTGCGGATCGCCAAGACCGCCGGCAAGAAGGCCGCTGCCGTGGCCGTTGCCCGCAAGATCCTGGTCCTGATGTGGACCCTTCAACGAAAGGACGAACCGTACAAGAGCCGCGATCCAGTCGCGGCCTGACGACTGAGTAATGACGGGACCTCGGGGTGAGACACGGGGCTCGGTAGCTCGCCTGGTTTTATGGGACACGACCTCAACGGCCAGATCCCGTGAGTGTGAATGGGCACCGATCCTCCCGTACGCGATCTCATGGGACCGGAGCATGTCTTCGCGATCCCGAATAGCTGAATGGCCCCCACGAGGGCGCCTCGAGGTCAGAACCAACTTCAGACCACTGAGCGTTGACCCGCCGGCGGACTCGCTCCGCTCCGGCTGTGGAAGGGCCTGCGCTCCACGAGCCCGCCGGCTCCCAAGGAGGTACGCGATGACCGAGTAAAGCAACGCGGGTTGACAAACCCCTACATAGCTAAAACCGCCTGGCGAGCGCAGCCGGGTGTTCGGACGCAGGGTTCTCCGATCGCACGGATGCGAACCGAGGCATTGCTCAACGATCATGTTCATGCCTCCGGCTGCGTTTTTGCCACGGCGAATCCCCTGGCAAACTGTAGAGCTCCGGGGTCTGGCAGTTCAAGGCGCGTTGGGCGGCCGGCACTTGCGAAAAGCCCGTTCAGGCCCGGCTCGCCGGGGGCGGACCCGAACGGCCCGTTACAATCCCAAAGCAAAAGATTACGTTTTTCCCTTTTTGGTTGACACGGGACGAGTGGGATGTTGAAACATGAGACTACTGGCGATTGAATGTCTGCAGCTGGTTCACAGGGGGACGCTCATGAAAACGATCCATGCATTTCTGACGGCGGCGGCTGTTGCGCTGTCCGTGGTCAACTCGGCCAGTGCAAACCTGATCACCAACGGCGATTTCTCCGCGAACGCAAGTGCGTTTACGGGATGGCCGGGCTACATCAATTGGAACGCAGCCGTTAACAACTCAGGACAGAGCTTCGGCACAGGGATAAACCCGACCATTTCCGGCTGGACCCATAATGGGACAGGCGGCACTGGTTTGAACGGGAAAGACACATTGAGCGACTTCCCTGGCCCTAGCCTCAGCCCCATCGTGGCGTTCGGCCCAAGTGCGCAGGTGGCGGCTCCTGACCGCAACTGGGCATTCATTCAGGGTTCGGGCGGGGCCATCTCCCAGTCCATCAACGTGACGCCTGGCGTCGAGTACACGGTGAGTTTTTTGGCCGCAGGCCGTGCAGGCAATGCCGCCAACGGCGGGGCGTATGCGTATAACGGAACGCTCGGGGTAGACGCCGACGGGCTCGCCGCCGGAACTGGATTTTTTGACAAGTCGTACAGCGCCGTGAATTTTGAACCCGACAGTTTCACGTTTACCTCGACTCTGCCTACTGCGACGATCGTTTTTCAAAACTCCGGCGGCGGTGATTCCGTGAACTTCACCAACATCGTTGCCGTGCCCGAGCCGAGCACACTCGCGGGCCTCGCGATCGGCGTTGTAGCCCTTGGCCTCGCCTCCCGCCGCAAGTAGGCTCGCCTCCCGCCGCAAGTAGGACAGGTTTCAGCCTGTCACGCTTTCATGAAGCGGAGCGTCGCCAAAACACCATTGTCGCCCTACCGGGCCACGGATTTTCAGGGCCGCTTGCGTCCGTGACCGGTCGTGGAGCTTGGTGGAGATGCTCCGCAGGTGGGAGCGGACGGTGGGCACGCTGATGGCAGAGGTGTCGGCGATCTCCCGGTTGCTATAGCAGTTGGAGAGATGCTCGAGGATCTCCCGCCGCGTGAACGCGATCAGCCGAACATCGCCGCCACACCCCGGGCACTGCATTCGAAACTCCTCCCCCACCCGCTCTAGCAGGCTCGCCCAGGCAATCCGCGAGGTGTCGTGGGAGCGGGGCTTGAGCCAAGGGGTTCACTTTTCACTCTTCGGGCACTGCGACGCGTACGTCGCTGGCCGTGCGGATCGCGCCGAACACGAAACACCCACACCTATCAGCCAAATGAACCCCGTTCTCACGTTCCTCACCGTATTGCTGCTCGCGCCGCTCGCCGCACTGCAGGCCGCTGAAAAAACGGGCGTTTCCTTCCGAACGACCGACCCGGATTTGCAACGGCTCTACGATGCCGCAGAGTCGAAGGTGGCGGAGAACATCGTCCAGTTCACGCCGACGATGAAGGTGTTGGTCGAGGGAGGCGGCTATTCGAATGCGTGGCTGGAAACACAGCCGATGGGTGGCGAGATGTATGCCAAGCGCGATCTCGAACTGGCTCTCAACAACCAGAAGCTCTTCATGCAGGCGCAACGCGCCGACGGACGTCTGCCGGGCATGGTCATCTCCGGCGAGACCGCGCGGAGGCACGGGTTTGACCGGCAACCGCCGGAAGGCATGATCTGGATGCCGGAGCAGGACATTCTCGCGGACTTCGAGATGTTCCAGGGCTACTGCTTCCCCGAACCGGCATGGCGGATGTATTTCTGGGCGGGGAAGGACCGCGCTTACCTCGCGCGACTCTACGATGCGCTGGAAAGACATGACGCCTATCTCTGGCGGACGCGTGACTCGAACGGCGACGGCATTCTGGAAACGTGGTGCGTATGGGACACAGGCGAGGACGGCAGCACGCGGTTGCTCACACGCCACGCTCCGTCCCGCTGGCCCTTCGAATATCCACCCACGGGCGACAAGTTGCCGGACCCGCAGAAACCGGAAAACTTTTCCAACTACTGGCTTGAGCATTATTTGGACAAGCTGACGCCTCCCACCCGCGAGCAGGTGATGGTGCCATTCGCCTCGATGGACGTGATGGCCTACAGCTACCAGGGCCGGGCCGTCCTGGCGAAGATCGCGCGTGAACTGGACAACGGTCGCGAGGCTCATTGGCAGAAGCAGGCCGAGGACGTCCGGCAGCGGCTCCTCAAAGGCTTGTGGGATCCGGCACGCTCTGCCTGTTTCGACCGCGATCGCAACGGCAGGCGCCTGGAGGAACTGGTGCACAACAATCTCCGCTGCATGTGGTATGGCGTCTTCACGCAGGAAATGGCCGATGTGTTCATCCGGCGGCATCTGCTCAATCCGGCGGAGTTCTGGACACCGGTGCCGCTGGTCTCCATCGCCGCGAACGATCCGCTGTTCCGCAGCGTGGGGGGCAACGACTGGAGCGGCCAACCGCAGGGGCTCACCTTTCAGCGGGCCATTCGGGCGCTCGAAAACTACGGGCACTACGCCGAGGTGTCCCTCGTCGGCCAAAAGCTCCTCCCGGTGCTCATACGCAACGGTTGCACGTTCCCGCAGCAACTCGATGCCGTCACGGGTGCACCGTCCGGCCCGAAGTCTGACGGCTACGGCCCGATGAGCCTCGCCGCGTTGGAGTACATCTCCCGGATGCACGGCGTCCACCTCGACGTGGAAGCTGATCGCGTCTGGTGGTCTGCCTTGCGTGGCAGTGGGGGCGACTTCAGCTACACGCAACGCTGGGGCGAGCAGACCTTCGCGCTCGACTGTACGGGCGGACAAATGCGTGCCCGGCTCAATGAGAGCGAGTTGTTTTCTTGCTCTCCCGGAGCACGCGTCGTGACCGACCTCAAAGGCACGATTATCGAAGTCGTCGGCATTCAGCCCGCGATCCAAAATCCAGATACCGTCATCACCCGGGGCTCACAAACATGGACGCTCTCCCTCAAGCCAAATCAGGTGATCTCGCTCGCAAACGAGACGCCGAAGACTCAGCGAACCGTTCCCTTCGACTACCCCTAGACACCGCCCCGCGTCATCAGCGGCAAAGCCTCCGAGGCCGCCGCGGGTCTGACCTGCCGGTGATCGACGGCCGCAAAGCCTTCTGTGCTGCGAAGGGCCCGGGACTGCACCCATCGACCCCTTGCCAACGGTCACGCGCTTGTGGAAGTGCCGTGACCACAAGAAAGGTCATCACCCTTCTCGCCGTCTTTCTGCTCGCCGTATTCGACGCTCACGCGGCCGAATCTGAGCCCAAAACGGTGTCGCCGCGCCCTGCGAAGGTGACGGTCGGTCCCCGTGAACTGATTCGGAGCCTGGAGAACATGCCGTTCGTCATGGACTCGACGCTGGCCACGGTGCGACGGGATCAGGACTCGTGGTTTTTCTACCACACGGTTGATTGGGGGAAGCGAATCGAAAAATGGCGCGGTACGCCGAGCGATCCGTTTCAAGCCAAGGTGTGGGAGAAAAGCCGCGACGAAGCGTTTGACCTCCGCGGCGAACACTCCAATATCCATCACGCAGGCTTGTGGCTTGTCAATATCCACCGCGCACCGGACGGCAACCTGTTGGGAGTCGTACACGTTGAACTCCATCCGGGTGAACCGGCTGTGAACCACGGTGAGGAGTACGCGCTCGGGCTTGTGTTTTCCCAAGATGGTGGAGAACGCTGGGTCTATTGCGGTGAGATCGTTCGTCCTCGAGATGCGCACTACAACGTGGGAGGTGCGCCCTTGCTGGTGGTGGGCGACTACTTCCACGTCTACTTCAATGATCAAGGCCCCTCCGGGCGGCGCGCGGCGGTCGCCCGTGCGCCGGTTGCCGACGTGCTGCAGGGAGCCCGCCGCGGCTTGGTGACCCCGTGGCGGAAGTTCAGTGACGGTGATTGGACACAGGACGGTTTGACTGGGTACGGGGCCGCCGTACTCGCGCAACCGGATTTAGGCGAGGGACATCCGATCGATCTGCATGCCGATGCGGCCTGGAACCGGACGCTGGCCAAGTACATGGTGACCAGTTGGTGTGCCGGCGGCGGCGTGGGGAGGCTGTATCTGCACTTGTCGGACGACGCGATCCACTTCGAGCCGCCCATCCTGGTCGACGAAGAGCCCGGACAGTGGATGCCCTATTCCACGTTTCTGACCGACGAACGAGATCACGAAACCGACGACATGAATGCGGTGGGGGCCGAGTTCTTCCTCCTGATCAATCACAAGAACGCGACGAACTACGCCATCGATTCACTCTGGCGACGAAGGGTCACCGTTAGCCCCGAGCCGTCCCGGTAACCCCAAAGGAAAGGATAAAAAGATAGGTCGGCCAATGGAACTTCGGCAAGCGTCGGCCGAGCAGCGAGGACCATGAGGAGCAACAGCCGGGACTGGCCGGGCTGGATACGACGCTCGCTTCGAGGTTCCGAGGAGCTTCCTATCCACGCTCGAGGCCGGATTTTTCTCGTGGCCGCAGACCGGCCTTGAAACCGCTCTTCTCGAGGGCCGTCTGCACTGTGGCATGGAATGCCTCAGAGGCTGTGGATGTCGATGTCGGGCAGCTCGACTATCCGTCCCTGAAAATTACCCGGTCGTCGTGGACCTGGGCGAGTTCTCCCCAGTCGGTGGGCGGGCCACGGGCGGGAGAGACTAGCGGAGGCTCGAGCGGTTCGCCCAGATGCGTGAGGACCTTCCGGATCGGCCTCAGGTTCGCGGACAGGAAGTCCGCAGCAACCGGAGGTTGCCAAGAGTGCGAAGGCCAGGGATGGTTTCGCAATCGTAAAGCAGTCTGAACGCGATCAGCCGGATGTCGCCGCCGCTTGAACCAGCGCACGATCCGACGGCGCATCCGCTCGGTGAGGGCCGCCAGGCCGCTATGCGAGATCGTCCACGATCTTCGGGCTCAGGTCAGTCGTTGATCACCTGCGTGTCGTCGGCGCTGCAGATGAGGTTCCAGATTCGCCAGTCGGTCGTCTCGCGGACCGGCCGGACCGATCCGTCGCACATCACCACCTGGATGAAGCCGGGGTGGAAGCTGTTGGCTCCCCAGGCACTGCTGTTGATTCCACCACGGGTCATGAACACCGGCGCCCCGATACCGGGTGGAGACGGTCCGGAGATGTCGTAGATCCATCCCGTCGTTGCACTGCCGTCGGCTCGCCGCCACGGAAACTGGTTCATGGCATTGTGGTCTGGAGGACCGAAGTTGATGTCGATGAACGCGGCGCGGGCGTAGGCGAACGCCGGCGTACCGGGAACGCCGTCGCCCATCGCGTCCAAGCCGGCGTTGTTGAAAAATCCCAAGCTCGTGACCTCGCCCAGAAGGAGCGTCTTCGACAGGCCGTCGCTGATCTGGGTCGCCCTGAGTGCATGCGGCTTGCCCGCCGGCGCATTGTCCGCGTACGTCTGGCCGAGCACGCCGGTGATCTGGGCGTCCAACACCCCCCCGGCCGGCGTCCCATAGACGAGGCGGCTCAACCACCAGTCGAAGCCCTCGCAGCCGGCGTAGTTGGTGAGCGTGATCCCATGCGACTCGTTCGACTCGAGGAAAAACCCGTCACTCGGACAGCGCAGCGTGGGCAGCGGCGTGCCGAGGTGCGATGTGCCCCACGCGGGCTTGGTGAGGTCGATCCGGGAGGCGAGCGACTGCTGTTCGATGAAGGGGAGGATGAACGTGACCCACGAGTGGTGGTTCGCCGTGAAGGGCGGGCTGCCCCTCTCGACGCCCCACACGCCCCGCGGCGGAAATGTCCTCTTCGCGGCGAGGTGGCCGTGCATGCCGAGCCCCAGCTGCTTGAGCTTGTTCTGGCAACTGCTCCGGCGGGCCGACTCGCGGGCCGATTGCACCGCCGGCAGCAGCAAGCCGATGAGCGTCGCGATGATCGCGATCACGACCAGCAACTCGACGAGGCTGAAACCGCCAGCCCGAATTGTTGAGCCCTTCGGCCTGGCCGTCGAGCCCATTCGGCGCGTGGACAACAGACCTTTGCAGACGTCCACTGCCGCGCTCCCACCCAAGGCTTGCGAACCGGCCTGAGAGGCCCCCCGTTCCATCGAAAACCATCGTAGATCACGAGCGTTATGAGAACAATCGACGTTTTTTTCCTGACTCTTGACGAGGTGGAATTGAGAGGATCTACTCGCCCACAGAGGGGTTGGTGACGGCTGGGGTTTTCATCGCTTTTCAGGGGGTACGCACATGAACGCACTTCACCTTTCGATGGCTGTCGCCATCGTGCTGTCGACGATCGGCACAGCCAGTGCAAACCTGATCACGAACGGCGATTTCTCCGCGAACGCAAGTTCGTTTGTGGCATGGCCGGGCTACCTCAGCTGGATAACTGACAGCGGCTCGAATCCGGCGGCCATTACTGGCTGGAGCACGAACGGAGTATTCGGCATTGGGTTGAACGGGAAAGACACAGCCAGCACAATCGCCCCTATCGGCCCGATCGTGCCGTTCGGCCCAACCGACCAGTTGACGACTCCTACCGTCAACTGGGCATTCATTCAGGGTTCGGGCGGGGCTATCCTTCAGGTCATCAACGTGACGCCTAACGTCGAGTACACGGCGAGTTTTTTGGCCGCAGGCCGTCCAGGTAATCCAGGCCTAGGCTCGGCGTATGTGTACGACGGAACGATCGGGGTAGACAGCCCCGGGCTTCTCCCCGGTGGAATATTTAACAAAGCGTACGGCACTACGACGTTCGTCCCCGACAGTTTCACGTTCACCCCGACTCTCTCGACCGCGACGGTCGTTTTTCAGAACGCCGGCGGCGGTGATGCCGTGAACTTCACCAACATCACGGTCGTCCCTGAACCGAGCACGCTGGCCGGGCTTGCGATGGGCGTCGTGGGGATTGGCATCGCCCGCAGCCGCAGGCGCGGCTGAGCGGAACGCCGTCTCGATAAAGAGGTGCCACAAAAAAGGTGTTAGCCACCAAATTTGGGGAAACTGGGCGGCGAGAAGGGTAGCCCGGCCAATGGCACGGCCTCGAGCATCGCCCGACTTATGAGCGGCTCGTGAGTCGCGTGCTCCCGCCTCTCGGGCCTTCCCCGGCCCAGTAAGCGGTTTCCGGGTTCGCCTGCCGTTTCCGCAAAAGTGGCGTTTTTCTCGTGTCAGCGCGGAGTCTCTCCGAGTCCGGCGGCCTCGCGGCTTCGTGGTGCCCTCGCGTTCGGCAGCGGTCAGAGGCTGTGGATGTCGATTGCGGGCAGTTCGTCTATCCGTCCCTGAAAGATGTCGCGGTCGTCGTTCGGGCACTGGAGCGGAAACTCCTCCCCCACCCGGGCCAGCAGTTTCGCCTAGGCAATCCGCGAGGTGTCGTGCGACCGGGCTTTGCCTGAGTGTCGCAGCAGCCTTCCGTGGCGTGGGCATGGCCCGCATGTTCGCCGGTAGCGGCCTCGCGCCGCTTGCCGATGTTCCCTTGTGTCATGCCCGGTCACGGCCCGCCGGAGATCAGCGGATCCCGGTGCAGCTCACGAGCGTTTACCAGCCCGCACCGATTACGAAGGAAGAGATCACGCGGTTGTATGCCGATCGCTGACGAAGCCTGCGGCCGGATCGGTGCTTCGGTGCTTCATCCCCTCGCTACCGCTCGGGGGCTTTCTCCAGGCATAACGCGGGACACGCGAGGTGTTGCCCGTGCTCCGAGAGCCGGCATCGAGTGAGCGGAGGGCAGGATGCCAATCCTGTTCGGCACGGGATTTGCGCGCTGGCGACTCGGAAGTCTGAACAATCCAGGGAGAGTTGCGCGCCGATGAGCGGCTTTGGAACGCGATCAACGCCGCGAGGAGCAGTTACGTCTGCAGGGCGTCAGACCGGACCTCAGCCACGGTCACGCATGACAACGAACTGACACCGGTGCCGGACGCAAGCCACCGAAGCCCCGGGACCGGCGGACTAGGAGCCGGTCTGCGCCGAGGCGATTCGGACGCGGCAGTTCTGGCTCTTGTGGCTCGTCCTCTGGCTCAAAGTCTCGGCAGGAATCGGCGTGATCGGCATGGCTTCGCCGATGCTGCCGGAGATGTTCGGTGGTCGGCTCGTCGCCAGGGTGCCACCGGCCCGGGCCTACGACCAGACGATGTTCATGCTCGCCGGCCTGCTTGCCGCCGGGCTGCTCGCCAACCTCGCGATCCGTTCTCCGCAGGCGGCACGGAATCAGACGAAGACGGGCAGCGTCACGGGCAGGGCAACCGAGGAGAAAGGGTCAGCGTCGATCAACGGCGGCTGCCGAACGAGCGGCCGGCTGGCTGGAGAGTTGCACGAGCGCCTCGATCACGCGGGCCCGCGTCGCGGCGTCACGGAGGATGAGGTAGCGGTGCTTCCCGGCGGCGTCGGCAACGAAGGCCGTGGCTCCCTGATCCGTTACGGTCACCTTCCCGGGCGGCGAACGGTCGAAGTAGCCCCGGTCTCCGAGAACGGCGTCGAGCACGCTCGTCAGATCCCAGCTCGGCCGGTCCTGCGGCGGCGGGGAGATGATCCGATAGGCCTCGGCGACAGGATGGTGGGGCACGTCGCGATAGTCCTCGAGAATGCTCTGGCTCGGATAGGGCAACGCGATGCCGATCTCAAACCCGCTCCAGACCACCTCCGTCGGCCAGCGGTCGGCGACAGCCGCGGCCGCCGACCGGTCGCGCATGACGTTGTATTCACCGAAGGCGGCGTTGCCTTCGATCGGCTCGAACGCGCCGGCCATGAGTTGGAGCAGCCGCACCTTCTTGGCGACCAGCTCCACGCCGGGAAGCGTGCTCGCCGCGTCGGCCGGGCTGTCGAGAAGCCGGGCGAGGTTCGTCGAGAACCCCACCTGGATCACCACCACGGAGCCATCCTCCGCGGCGGCAAGCGCCTTTCGCAGCACCTTCACCGCCTCGGGGGCGTCTTTGCCGTCGAGCAGGTCGTGCGGATAGCGGACGGCTCCGACGTCTTGATCGGTGGCCAGCTTCAGGTAGTTGCTCGGGACCTTGACGCCACCCGGCCCGACGACGCCGATGGGAATGTTGGGACGGCCGTAGAAGGTGTTCACACAGTCGACGAACGGGGCCGCCTGCGGATGATCGGCCGTCACCGTGACCGCCAGCAGCCGGCATTGGCCACGCGATTCGAGGGCGTGCAGCATCGCTAGCGCCGCCACATCGTCGCAGTCTTCGCAGATGTCGGTGTCGAAGATCACCGGCACGGGTGCCGGTGATTCGGCCCGCGGCGACGGGCCAGTAGCAGTCGCGACGAGGCCGAGTGTCATTGCGAGGATTGGAAGCCGTGCAGGCGTGCAGGTCATCATCATGAGGACAGACCTTCTCGGATGGATTGAAATTGAAAAATCTCGTCGCGTCGGGGGGCAGAAGCCTGTGCGCCGTGACGGGTCACCGCGATCGCTGCAGCGGCATTCGCGAATCGTGCCGCGTCGATCAGGTTTCCGCCTTCGGCGATCGCCACCGCCAGGCAGCCATTGAAGACATCGCCGGCGGCGACGGTATCGACCGGCGTGACGTCGTAGCCCACCACATGGGCCGTCGCGGCGGCTTCGGCCACGAGCGCCCCCTGGCGACCGAGCGTGATCACGGCCGACCGCAGTCCCGTCGCGAGCAGCCGGCTGGCGGCGGATGCGGCAGAGCGTTCGTCGGTCACGGTGAGCCCCGTGAGCAGCTCGGCCTCGGTCTCGTTGGGCGTGAGGATCGCCACCTGCGCCAAGAGCCCGGCGTCGAGCGGTCGGGCGGGTGCCGGATTGAGGATCACCGGCACGCCCGCGGCATGGGCCACCGAGACGGCGTGTCGCACAGTCTCGAGGGGAATCTCGAGCTGCACGAGCAGGATGTCGGCGGCCCGGATCGCGGCGCTCGCCCGATCGACGTCGGCCGGCGTCAGGCAGTCGTTCGCGCCCGCCGCCACGGCAATGCTGTTCTCGCCGCGGTCGTCGACGAGGATGAACGCCACTCCCGAGGGCGTGGCCGGATCACGCGTGATGAAGGTCGTGTCGATTCCATCTGTCGCGAAGGCGGCCACCGCCGCGTCGCCCATCGCGTCGGCGCCGAGTTTCGCGATGAACGTCGTGTGGCCTCCGGCGCGGGCGGCGGCGACGGCTTGGTTGGCCCCCTTGCCGCCGCCGACGCTCGCGAACGTGCCCCCGATCACGGTCTCCCCTGGCCGCGGCAGGCTCCGCACGCGAACGACGAGATCGGTGTTGGCACTGCCGACGACGACGATGTTGGCGGAAGAGGATGCCATGACGCGTGCGCGGTGCCCCTTATCTCGCGGCGATCAGCAGGGCGAGCCCCGCGCCGTAGAGCACGAACATGAGCGCGAGCAGCCGGCCGGTGCCGGTCGGTGCCGACGCAAACTCGCGCCAGACGAACACGCCCCAGAGCGCCGCCACCATCGTCGCTCCCTGGCCAAGCCCATAGGAGACGGCCGGGCCCGCCTTGTCGGAGGCGAGGATGCTCAGGCTCATGCCGATACTCCAGACGATGCCGCCGAGGATGCCCACGAAATGCACCCACGGGCTGCCGGCGACATACGCTCGAAAAGCCACCGGCGATCCCTGGAACGGCCGTACCATCACGAGCGAGTTCCAGAGAACGCTCGACAGGAAGAGGCCTGCTGAGAAGACGACGATCGCGGCATAGGGCCCGAGCTTACCCGGTTCTGGAGCGGCGAAGTTGGTCGCCATCGCCGCCACGACGAACCGGTAGAAAAAACCCATCAAGACGCCCGCGGCCACCGAAAGGATCATTCCGAGCCGGGGAGTCGCGGCCGACGAGGTGGCCGCCCGCTTGTAGGCGATCGCATCGAGGATGATCGCGAGCATGATGGCCAGCACGCTCGCCCGGCCCGACTCCTTGCCGAAGCTGGTACCGGTGACGAGCCGGGCATCGAAGCGGATGCCGTGCTCCGCAAGCGCATCGCGATAGCCCTGCATGCGGAGTTCGTCGGGCATCGTGCCGGCGAGCCCGCGGATGCAGGCGATCCGCCGATGTCCGTGGCTGATGAGGTGGCTCACCGCCGCAAAGCTGCCCTGGCGGCTGTCAGACATCACCGACGGCAGCCGCAGCAGCGGAAACCCGCGATCGACGAGCACAACCGGGGGCTGCGCGGATTCGAAGGGCCGCAGGTGGTCGCACTGCTGGCCCACTGGGATCACAACGAGGCCGTCAGGCTGCCGCGTGAGCAGGCCCGCGAGCATTCGATCTCGTGGGCGAGGTCGTCGCCGGCATCGCCCAGCAGCACCGAGTAGCCGCGTTCATGGGCCGTCGCCGAGACGGCGCGGGCAATCGCCGCGAAGAAGGGGTTCGCGATGTCGGGCACGACGAGGCCGATCGTCCGCGTGCTTCCGAGCCGCAGGCCCTTGGCGACGTGGTTCGGCGTGAAGTGCAGCGCCGCAGCTGCCTGGCGAACGCGGTCCTGCGTGGCGCGGCTGATCCGATATTGGTCGCCGAGCCCGTTGAGCACCCGCGACGCGGTCGGGATCGACGTGCCGGCCCGCTGCGCGACCTCCTTCAGGCTGCCCGTCTTCCGCAGACGTCGCGGACGTTTCCTGGCGGTCATGCGTTACTCATCGAGAAGGGGACGCAGCTCTTGAGCTGCCCTCCAGTGCGGCACTGGATCCGGAGTATCGCTCTGGAGTGGGCCTCGTTGAAGGGAGGCAGATCGCGGCATCATCGCTTGCATGTGTGATTCCGGAAGGGGGAGCAGCCGGATCGGAGGCACGCGCAGAAGCCGGTGAGACGTGTGCCCCGCGGCGGTCGCTCCAAAGCGTTTGAGCAGAGCACTCACACGTCCCGCCGGCGCCGAGCATGTCGCCGGCCGGCTGCGGTGGCCCTCAAACGCGCGAGGATCACGTGTGACCCGTGTGAGTCTGCGACCTCGGCCCGCAGCAGGGGGGCGCCTCTTGAGACCTGGTTTTCAGGGCTCGAGCCCGGTTCTCAACAAAACTGTCGACAGGGCCCCCGATCGGGCGATATAGTCAAGGTTGGAGGTTCGACCATGCCCCCCGCGGCGATCGTGGCGTGTGCTAACGGCGCTCCCGGCGCAGCGAGCGCCCGGAATCTACCCCGCCGTTCTGCCGGCGGGCTGGTGCAGTGCATCCTCGCGTTGCTCCTGCCGGCCACTGCCATCGCCGAGACGCCGGGGGATCTCTTCGAGAAGCACGTCCGGCCCCTCCTGCTCTCCAAGTGCACGAAGTGTCACAGCGACGAGAAGTCGGAGTCGGGGCTGAAACTCACCTCCCGGCAGGGCCTCATGACCGGCGGCGACAGCGGCCCGGCGATCGTGCCCGGCGAGGCTGCCAAGAGCCTGCTCGTGAGCGTGATCAAGCCCGGGGGCGACTTCGAGATGCCCCCCGATGGCCCGCTCGCAGGCGAGGAAGTTGCTGCCGTTGAGCAATGGATCGAGTCAGGCGCCGTCTGGCCTGGCGACGCGATCGGCGGCAGCCCGCGGAAGACCCGAAGCGGCGAGCCGACCGACGAGGAGCGGCAGCACTGGGCCTACCACGCCCCGGTGGATCCGCCGGTACCGCAGGTGGCCGCCGCGGGCGGTGCCGCGGTCCATCCGATCGACGCGTTCATTCGCGTGAAGCTCGCCGAGAAGGGAATCGCTCAGGTCGGCCCGGCCGACAAGCGCACGCTGCTGCGGCGGGTGACCTACGACCTCACCGGCCTGCCGCCCGCACCCGCCGACCTCGATTCGTTCGAGGGTGACAGATCCCCCGACGCCTTCACGCACGTCGTCGAGCGGCTCCTTGCCTCGCCGGCCTATGGCGAGCGGTGGGGGCGGCACTGGCTCGATCTGGTGCGCTACGCCGACACGGCCGGCGAGACGGGCGACTATCCCGCGACGCTGGCCTGGAAATACCGCAACTACGTGATCGCAGCCTTCAACGCCGACAAGCCCTACGATCGGTTCCTCCGCGAGCAGCTCGCGGGCGACCTGCTTGCCGACCCAGCGAATCCCACGGCATTCGCCGAGGCGGTCACGGCAACCGGATTTCTCGCGATCACGCGGCGGTTCGGCTTCGATACCGTCGAATACATGCACCTCGCCTACCACGACATGATCGACACGGTGAGCCAGGCCACGATCGGCCTGTCTGTCGGCTGTGCCCGCTGCCACGACCACAAGTACGACGCCATCACGGCCGCCGACTACTACGCCCTCTACGGCATCTTCGAGAGCACGAAGCTGTCGTTCCCCGGCGACGAGCAGACGAAGCGGCCGCGCGACATGGTGCCGCTCCTGCCGCCCGACCAGCTCGCCGCCCCGCAGCGGGCTTTCGAGGCCCGGCTCGCGGTGACCGAAAGGCTCCTCAAGGAGGCTGAAGCGGAGAAGAAGGCGGTCGATGAGGCGGTCGTAGACGCCAAGAAGGCAGCCCAGCAGCCTACCGCCGCCGACAAGCCCGACGTCGCCGCCCTCACGGCGCAGGCCAAGGCTCTGGAGGCAAAAGTCAAGGAGCTCACGCAGCAGCACGAGTCGCTGAAGTTCGCTCCGCCGTTTCCCACTGCCTACGGTGCGGTCGAGGGCACGCCGAAGAATGCGAAGATCCAGAAGCGCGGCGAGCCCACCCGCTTGGGCGACGAGGTGCCGCGCCGGTTTCTCACCGTGCTCGGTGGCCAAACGGTGCCCGCTGAGGAGAAGGGGAGCGGCCGTCGCCAACTGGCCGAGTGGATCACGAGCCCGTCCAATCCGCTCACCGCCCGTGTGATCGTCAACCGCGTATGGCAGCACCATTTCGGCGAGGGGCTCGTCGCTTCGGAAAACGACTTCGGCGTCCGCGGGGTCGCACCGACGCATCCGGAACTGCTCGACTGGCTCGCCTGCCGGTTCGTGGAGAACGGTTGGTCGATCAAATGGCTGCACCGCCTGATCCTCTCGTCGGAGACCTACGCGAGAGCGAGCACATTCGATGCGGCCGCGGCTGATCCCGACAACTCTCTGCTCTGGCGGTTCCGCCGCCGCCGACTCTCGGCCGAGGAGATTCGCGATTCGCTGCTCGTGCTCGGCGGGACGCTCGACCAGGCGCCGGGGGAGGGGCATCCCTTCCCCCCGGTTCCCGAATGGAGCTTCACGCAGCACAACCCGTTTGCCGGCCTCTACGACTCGCCCAAGCGGAGCATCTATCTGATGACGCCGCGGCTCGGTCGACACCCCTTCCTCGCCCTTTTTGACGGCGCCGACGCCAACGCATCGACGCCCCACCGCGCGGCGACGACGGTGCCCACGCAGGCGCTCTTCTGGATGAATGCACCGCTCGTCCACGAACAGTCGCTCGCTTTTGCCGCCCGGTTGCTCGCTGAGCCCGATGCCGCCGCCCGAGTCGCCCTCGCCTATCGCGAGGCCTTCGGCCGGCGGCCCACCGAGGCCGAGCAGGCCGAGGTGGCAGACTTCGTGGCGCAGTATCGCGCTGCCCTCGACTCGACAGACATCCCCACCGCCGACCGCGACCGGCAGGCCTGGGCCGGCTTCACCCGCACCATGTTCGCAGCCAACGAATTTCTCCACGTCGACTGACCCGCTCCAGCCACGGAGGCACATCGTGAGCCCGTTCCCTTGCAGCCGCCGCGAGATGCTCCGCCGCAGTGCCGGCGGCATCGGCAGCCTGGCCCTCGCCGGGATGCTCGCCGACCAGGCCCGGGCCGCCGCCGGGCTGGCCGCCGGCCCCCTCTCACCGAAGCCGGCCCACCACGCCGCGCGGGCGAAGTCGGTGATCTTTCTCTACATGACCGGCGGTGTGTCGCACATCGAATCGTTCGATTACAAGCCGAAATTATTCGCCGACCACGGCAAGAAGATCACCACCGAGCACTGGGGTCAGGCGCCCGGCAAGTATGAGCGCTACATCATCAAGCCACACTGGAACTTCTCGCCGGGCGGCAAGAGCGGCATCCACGTGAGCGATCTGTTTCCGCATGCGCGGGCGATCGTCGACGACTTGTGCGTCATCAATTCGATGCACTCAAGCCACACCAACCACTACGAGGCGACGCTCGAGACCCACACCGGCTCGTTCACGTTTGCCCGGCCGAGCATCGGCTCGTGGGTGAGCTACGGCCTCGGCACCGAGAATCAAAACCTTCCCTCGTTCGTGGCGATCGCGCCGCATGCGCCGTATGCCGGCACGCAGACCTGGGGCTCCGACTTCCTCCCCGGCTGCCACCAGGGAACACACATCGTGCCCGGCCCCGTGCCGGTGGCGAACATGAACCGTCGCACCGTCTCGCCGGCGCTCCAGAGCCTCGAACTCGAGCGGCTGGCGTCGATGAACCGGCGCCATTCCGACGAGCGAGCGCTCGACGCGATGCTCGAGGCGCGGATCCGCTCGTTCGAGACGGCCTTCGGCATGCAGGCGGAGGCGCCCGAGGTATTTGATCTTGCGGATGAATCGGCCGAGACGCTCGCCCTCTACGGCCTGAAGCCCGGCGAGAACGCGGGCTTCGGCTGGCAGTGCCTCGTGGCCCGACGGATGGCCGAGCGGGGTGTGCGGTTCATCGAGCTCATCGATACGGGCTCATCGAACAACTGGGACGCGCACGGCGACATGAAAACCCACGAGCCGCTGGCGAAGAACGTCGACCAGGCGATCGCGGCCCTCGTCATGGATTTGAAACGGCGAGGCATGCTCGACGAGACGCTCGTCGTGTGGACGACCGAGTTTGGTCGCACGCCTTACCATACGCAGGCCGACCATGCGGGACGCGAGCATCACCACCAGGGCTACTCCAGCTGGCTGGCCGGGGGCGGGGTCAAGGGAGGCATCGTTTACGGCGCGACGGACGAATACGGCAGCGCGGCCGTCGACAAGCGGATGCACGTCCATGACCTCCACGCCACGATCCTCCACCTGCTGGGGCTGGATCACGAGAAGCTCACCTACCGCCATGCCGGCCGCGACTACCGGCTCACCGACGTGGCCGGCGAGGTGGCCACGGAAATCCTGGTATGAACATCGCCTACGGTCGGCAACGCGTTGCAGCCGGCCTCGCCGTCACCACGTGGGTTCTGGCCGTGACCGCATCGCGCGGCCTCGCCGCCGAGGCTGCCGGATCGGTAGGCTTCGCGGCCGCCCAGCCGCTGCTGACCCGCTACTGCATCGACTGCCACGCGGGAGATGCGGCCGAGGGGGAAGTGAACCTCTCGTTCACCCACGACGCCGCCACGCTCGGCAAGCATGCCAAGCTCCTGCAGCGCGTCGAAGACATGGTGACCAGCGGCCAGATGCCGCCCCTTGAATCCAACCAGCCCACCGACGAGGAGCGGCGGGCGCTCAGCGAGTGGCTGCGGGCGTTCCTCGCCGCCGAGGCGCTGGCGCATGCCGGCGATCCGGGCCGCGTCGTTCTCCGGCGACTCAACAACGCCGAATACACCCACACGATCCGCGACCTCACGGGCGTCGATTCGCTCGACCCCGTCAAGGAGTTTCCCGCCGACGGCGGCGCGGGCGAGGGCTTCACGAACACCGGCCAGTCGCTTGTGATGTCGCCGAGCCTCGCGATGAAGTACCTCGACGCAGCCAAGGGGATCGCGGCCCACACCGTGCTCCTGCCGGATGGCCTGCGATTTTCAGCCGGCGATTCCCGCCGCGACTTTGCCGACGAGGCGGTCGTCCGCATCAAGCAGTTCTACGCGCGGTACACGCAGCCGCTCGATGCCGCCGCGGCCGCGACGCAGCAGACCGTCAAGCAGGGGATCAAGCTCGACACCGGGCACGACGGATTTTTGCCGGTTGAAAAATACCTGCTCGCGACGCTCGCCGAGCGGGAGCGGCTCGGGCAAGGGGTCGACGCCGTGGCCGCGGTGGCCCGCGAGCGGGGCCTGAGCCCGAAATACCTGGGAGCGCTCTTCGCCGCGTTGTCGGCTCCCGAAGCAGCCCCGGCTGGTGATGCTGCGGCAAGTCAGCCCTCGTTGATCCTCGACGCGTTGCGGGCCTGCTGGAAGACCGCAACGCCCGGCAATGCCGCGGCGCTGACGGCGGCTGTCTCCGAATGGCAAACGGCGCTATGGAAGTTCAATGCGGCCGGCGCGATCGTGAGCCGGTTTGGCGCGACCGACGGCCCGGCCGCCTGGATGGAGTCGGTGACGCCGCTCGTCGACCGGCAGGAATTCCGCGTGAAGTTGGCGGTGCCGAAAGACAAGAACACGGTCACGATCCATCTCGCGGCTGGTGATGCGGGCGACGGCCGCGATCACGACGTCGTCGTCTGGAAGAACCCGCGGCTCGTGGCCGCGGGCCGGGATGATCTGCCACTGGCGCTGGTGCGGCCAATGGTCGGCATGCTCGCTGCGGAGCGAGAGCGGCTCGCTGCGACTGCGGCCACATGCCTTGCCGCCGTGGACGAGGCTCGGGCCGGCCCCGAGGTGACGGCCGCCGGCCTCGACGCCACGGTCGCCACACTCGCGCAAAAACACGCCGTCGATCCGCGTCTGCTCGCGGGATGGCTCTCGTATCTCGGCATCGGGGCGCCCGAGGCGGCGTTCGCCGCGCTCCTCGACAAGAAGGTCGAGAAGGTCGAGGGCTGGGACGCGGTCAACGGCTGGCGGGGGGAGGGTGAATTGCGGGTGGTCGCGAACTCGTCGGACGAGCAGTATCGCATCCCTGGCACGGTCCATCCGCACGGCGTGGCCGTTCATCCCGATGTGAAGCAGCGGGTGGTCGTCGGCTGGCGGAGTCCGATCACGGGCGTGGTGCGAATGGAAGGGGCCATGGCGAATTCACCGCAGCTCTGTGGCAATGGCACGTTGTGGTCGGTCGAGGTGTGGCGCGGGAAGACCCGCGAAATCCTCGCGAACGGCTCGAGCGAAGGTGCGGAGGCTGAAGGCACGGCATTCGGTCCGGTCGGGCCGCTCGTCGTGCGGCGCGGAGACGTGCTGAGCGTCGTCGTGGGCGCCCGTGACGGCGACCACAGTTGCGACCTCACCCGCATCAATGTCACGATCCGTTCGAACGACCGAGAGTGGGATCTGGCCCGCGACGTGTCGGGCGACATCCTCGCGGCGAATCCCCATGCCGACGGTCAGGGCCATGCAAACGTCTGGCACTTCGCGGCGGAGCCCGAGGGCTCGGCCACCGGCTGGACGATTCCAGCCGGCTCACTCCTGGCTCGGTGGATCTCTGCGACCGGGGAAGAGGACCGCGAAAAGCTCGCCACCGACCTCGAGCGGCTTCTTGCCGGCGACGGCGCCGATCTCGAACAGGGCTCCCCCGACGCCCAGCTCCGGCAGCTGCTCCGCTCCGCAACAGGCCCGCTCCTGGCCGGGATCAAGCCGCCGCAGGACAAGGTTGCGAGCGCTGACGAGGCGGGCCAACAGGCCGTCGCCGTGGGCCTCGACGCCGCGCTGTTCGGTCGGCATCCACAGGGCCTCGCGGTCGAGGCAGGAGATCTGTGCCTGCAGGCGCCCGGCTCGATCACGGTCGCGATCCCGGCGGAACTGGCCGAAGGATGTGAATTCGTGACGGCGGGTGCGATCCATCCGGAGGCCGCTGCTGAAGCAAGCGTGCAGCTCGAGGCCAAGGCCGACGCAGTCGCCGGTGTTGCGGCCGGCGGCGTCGTGCCGTCGCTCCCGGTGGTGGCCCGCAGAGAGTCCGCCGCGTGGCGGCGATTCGAGAAGGCGTTCGCCGACGTTCGTGCGTTTTTCCCCAAGGCCGTCTGCTACGGCCGCGTCGTGCCCGTCGACGAGGTGGTCACGCTGAATCTCTATCATCGCGAGGACGATCACCTCCGTCGGCTCATGCTCGGCGAGGCCGAGGCGAGGGAGCTCGACCGGCTCTGGGACGAGCTGTTGTTCATCGCCCAGGAGCCGCTCGAGTTCGACGACGTCTACGAGCAGATCTTGGGCTACGCCTCCCAAGACCGGTCCGATCTCGTAGAACGGTGGACACCACTCAGGCCGGCCGTCGACGCCTATGCCGAGGCCTTTCGCAAGCGGCTCGTGGAGGTCGAGCCCCGGCAGATCGACGCGGTGGTGGCCCTCGCCGGGCGGGCGTTCCGGCGGCCGCTCGCGCCCGCGGAGGAATCCCGGCTCCGCACGCTCTACGACACGCTGCGGAAGAAGGAGGTGGCCCACGAGGATGCGATCCGGGCGCTCGTTGCCCACATCCTCGTGTCGGCCGACTTCCTCTACAAGATCGAGGTGGCCGGGCCGGGCACCGAGGCGAATCCGGTGTCCGACTACGAGCTGGCCACGCGGCTCTCCTACCTCCTCTGGTCGTCGATGCCCGACGCGGAACTGCTCGCGGCGGCCGAGAGCGGGAGGCTGCACGATCAGGAGGTGCTCAAGTCGGAGGTCCGGCGGATGCTCGCCGCCCCGGCCTCGCGGCGCTTGGCCGAGGAGTTCGGCACGCAGTGGCTCCACGTCCACGGCTTCTCGACGCTCGACGAGAAAAACGCCGAGCTGTTCCCCGCGTTCGCCGACCTGCGGGCCGACATGGAGGAGGAGACGGTGCGGTTCCTCGACGACTTCTTCCGGAACGACCGCTCGATCCTCTCACTCATCGACGCCGACCACACGTTCTTGAACGAGCGGCTGGCGAAGCACTACGGGATCGAGGGTGTGACGGGCGACGCGTGGCGGCGGGTGGAGGGCGTGCGGAAGCATGGTCGCGGCAGCATCCTCTGCCTGGCCACGACGCTCTCCACGCAGGCCGGCGCCTCGCGCACGAGCCCCATCCTCCGGGGCAACTGGCTCTACGAGACCATCCTCGGGGAAAAGCTCCCCAAGCCTCCGAAGGACGTGCCACAGCTGGCCGAGACGGTGCCGACGGGCCTGAGCGAGCGGCAGCTGATCGCGATGCATTCCGAGAATGCCGCCTGCGCGAAATGCCACCGCCGGATCGACCCCTTCGGGTTCGCGCTCGAGGAGTTCGACGCCATCGGCCGGCTCCGCACCGCCGACGCCTCCGGCAAGCCGCTCGACACCAAGGCCACGCTGCCCGATGGCGTTACGCTCGACGGGCAGGAGAGCGTGCGGGCGTATCTGCTCGGCCCACGCCGCGACCAGTTCGTCCGCGTCTTCTGCCGCAAGTTGCTCGGCTATGCCCTCGGCCGCGGCGTGCAGCTCTCCGACCAGCCGCTGCTCGACGAGATGGCGGTCCGGCTGGCGGCCGCCGATTACAAGATCTCGGTCGCCATCGAGGCGATCGTGACGAGCCCGCAGTTTCTCTCGATCCGCGGCCGCGACGCAGCCGACGACGCCACGTGAATAAGGTTCCACAGGAAAGAATCCGATCAATGAATCCAAAACTTTCCCGCCGCGCGATGCTTCACGGCCTCGGCGTGTCGATCGCCTTGCCGTGGATGGAGTCGCTCACCGCCGCCGGTGAGCCGGCCGTGGCCGGCGCGGCCGCCGCCGCCCCGCCGCTTCGCCTGGCCGTGCTCTTCGCCGGCAACGGATTCCATTCGAAGGAGTGGTGGGCCGAGGGCTCCGGCAGCGAGATGAAGCTCGGCAAGGTGCTCGAGCCGGTGGCCGACTTCCGCGAGAAGATGCTGCTCGTGAAGGGGCTCTACAACGAGCAGGCCCGCAAGGGCAACATCCACTCCTCGCAGACGGGAAACCTGCTCTCCGGCGCCCCGCTCGCTTCCGGCGGCGAGATCCGCTCGGGCACGAGTTTCGACCAGCACCTCGCCCAGACCTACGGCCGCGGCACGAAGGTGCCGAGCCTCGTCCTCGGCTGCGAGAAGAGCAACCCGAGCGTCCACAAGAACTACTCGATGCTCTATAGCTCGCACATTTCCTGGAGCAGCCCCTCCACGCCCACGCCGCTCGAAATCTATCCGGCCCTGGCCTTCGACCGGCTGTTCAAGGACGAGGCGCACGCCGGCGACGTGAGCGTGCTCGACGCGGTGCTCGAAACGGCCGACGACCTCCGCCGCCGGATCAGCCTGGCCGATCGGCGGAAGCTCGACGAATACCTCGACAGCGTCCGCGACGTGGAGGCTCGGATCGAGGCGGCCGGCAAGAAGGGGGAATTGCAGGGCTGGCGGCCCGCCCTCGAGAAGCCCGACATCCCGCGGCCGGCCGACGGCATCCCGCAGGACATCGCCGAGCACATGCGGCTGATGTGCGACATCCTCGTGCTCGCCTTCCAGACCGACACCACGCGGATCGTCACGCTCAAGCTCAACAACGACCACTCGGCCCTGCGGTTCCCGAACCTGCCCCGGACTGACAATCCGTCCCAGGGGATCGACTACATGATCCACCACCTGCTCTCGCATTCTGACGGTGCCGATTGGCTCGTGGTAAACCGCTTCTTCATGGAGCAGATGGCCCACGTCGCCCGCCGGCTCGACGCGATCCAGGAAGGGGAGCGGACGGCGCTCGACAACTCGATCGTCATGATGTGCTCGAGCATGATGGCGGGTGCCAAACACGACAACGACCAGTTGCCGATGGTGGTGCTCGGCCGTGCAGGGGGCACGATCGAGACGGGCCGCGTGCTCGACTACTCGGGCAAGCCCGACCGCCAGATGTGCCGGCTCTATCTCTCGCTCATGGACAAGATGGGCGTCCGCGAGAAGACCTTCGGCGACGCCACGGCCCCGCTCGAGGAGGTGTGAACCGTTTTCCGATGAAAATCATCCGCTTCCTCTCCGCCGGCCGCGAGCACCTCGGCCGGCTCCACGACGATGGCCGCACCACGCTGCTCGAAGGGGACCTTTTCGGCGGCGTCCGCGACACGGGCAAGCCTGCCGCCGTCGACAAGCTGCTCGCGCCGCTCGTGCCGCGCGACATCCTCTGCGTCGGCCTCAACTACAAGCAGCACGCCGCCGAGAGCAATGTCGAGCCGCCGGCCCATCCCGTGCTGTTCATGAAGAACTCGGGCACGCTACAGAACCCCGGCGACCCGATCGTGCTGCCGCGGAAGCTGCGGAGCGACGAAGTCGACTACGAGTGTGAACTGGCCGTCTTGATCGGGAAGACATGCCACAACGTCAGCCGGGCCGATGCCCTGAAGCACGTGCTCGGCTACACCTGTGCCAACGACGTGTCGGCCCGCGACTGGCAGCGAAACGGCGGCGGCGGGCAGTGGTGCCGCGGGAAGACGTTCGCGACGTTCTGCCCGCTTGGGCCGGCGGTCGTGACCACCGACGAGATCACGAATCCCAACCGGCTGTCGATCCGCACAATCCTGAACGGCCAGACCCTCCAGGACTGGAACACGAGCGACATGATCTTCGACGTGCCGACGCTCGTGGAATTCCTTTCGGCGAGCATGATCCTCGAGCCCGGCACGGTGATCCTCACGGGCACGCCCCACGGCGTGGGCTTCGCCCGCAAGCCGCCGGTGTTCCTCAAGGCGGGTGACAGCGTGACGATCGAGATCGAGGGGATCGGCAGGCTCACCAACCCGGTGGTGGAAGAGTCGGCCGCGTGAGTGGCGGGATTTCCCGCGGCTCTCGCTTGCCAGCCGGGGGGCGTCGACGGGGCCGTATGCGCGACGGTAGTATCAAGGTGTCGGCGTTGGCCGTCACGCTAAGTTGAATTCCCTCCCTTGCTAGCGGTTTCCGTGCCGAAGAGTGCATCATCGACGGCTCTGTCCCGCGTGGACCGCGTCCGCCTATCTCAGACGGTGTTTTCCCGACTTTCCCGCGCCATCATCGCCGGCGAGTTCGAGCCGGGATCGAGGGTCTCTGAGCCCACGCTGTCGACGATGCTGGGCGTGAGCCGGGCGCCGATCCGCGAGGCGCTGATCGAGCTCGAACTCCGCGGCCTCGTCGAGTTCGACCCCACCGGCCACACGCGGATTCCGGCACTCACGCCGCGCGACATCGAGGAGATCCACGCCGTGAGGCTGATGATCGATCCGGTGGCGGCGGGGCTGGCGGCCGAGCGAGGCAAGCCCAAGGACTTTGCGGTGCTCGAGGCGAACATCGTCGCCACGAAGTCGGCCAAGACGCTTGCCGACGTATCGCGGCTCGATGCGGAATTTCACGATAGGATCGTCCGTGCAGCGGGGAACCGGCGGCTCCTGCTCTGCTGGAACTCGCTCCGCGACCAGTTCGCCCTGTGGCTGACGCAAATGCAGTTACGGCAAGACGCGGTGACACACCGCGCGCGTCAGGACACGGTCGATTCGCACCGGAAATTGCTCGATGTGATCTGCTCGGGCGACGCGAAGAAGGCGTCCGAGGAGGGTCGCCGCCACGTCGCCGGCTGGATCAAGCTGATGCCGCGGGCGCCGAAGTAGCGTCAAACGCTGCGATCCGGGCGGCGAGGTCGCCGAGGAACCGGGCGGCGGGGCCGCCGTCGACGATCCGGTGATCGAACGTGAGCGAGAGCGGCAACTGGCGCTGGAGCACGAAGCCCTCCTGGCCACCGGGAGGCGGCACGGGCTGCATCCGGATCGCCCCCACGCCGAGGATCGCAGCCTCGGGATGGTTGATCACCGGCGTGAAGAACTCTATTGCATACGAGCCGAGGCTGGTGAGCGTGAACACGCCTCCGTGCATGTCGGCGGCCGTAAGCCGGCCGGATCGGCCCCGTTCGACGAGCCACCGCGTCTGCCGGGCCACTTCGGCCAGCGGCGATGCCGCCACGTCGCGCACCACGGGCACCACGAGGCCGCCCGGCGCGTCGACCGCCAGGCCGATGTCGATCCTGTTGCCGGGAAGGGAAAGCTGCGTCTCCTCCCAGCGGGCCGCGAGCAGCGGGTGGGCGAGGATCGCATCGGCGAGCGACTTCAGGAGCATGTCATTGAGCGTGGCCGCCTCTGGGCCTTCGGCAGCCTTGAGGGCCGACCGCGCCGCGAGGAGCGCCGTCGCGTCGGCCCAGGCCGTGAGCGTGACGGGCACCGTCTCCTGTCGGCTCCGCACCATCTGCCGGGCGATCGTGCGACGAATCTGCGTGATCGGCATCGTGGTCGCGCCTGGCAGCGCAGCGACGGGAGCGCCGGTGCCGCGCTGCGCCGCTCCCGCGGCCGCCGCTGCCAACACGTCGCGCTCGCGCACGCGTCCGCTCGCTCCGCTGCCGTGGATCGCAGCAACGTCGACGCCCCGCTCCCGCGCGGCGCGGCGGGCCCGTGGTGAACTACGCGGATTGCTCGAGAGCGGTGTCGAAGGGGACACGCGGGCTGCCGGCGCGCCGCCGTTGCGAGCCGACGCGAGATCGTCGGCCGACAGCCGGCCGCCGGGCAACTGGGGCGCGACGGCTGCGAGATCGATCCCCATCTGCCGGGCCAGGCGGCGCACGCTCGGCGACGCCGCGGCAGGAATCGGCCGCACCTGCGATCCGTTGCCATTCGGGGCCGGTGGGGGCTGCACGGGCGGGCTCGGCGATGCGGCTCGGGCAGCGGGAGCCGGGGCCGGCGGGGCCGCAGAAGCAGCCGGGGCCGCGGGAGCCGCCCCTGCCGACCATGTGGGCGATTCTCCGGCCGCGCAGAGCTTGCCGATCCTGCGGCCCACGAGCACGGTCTGCCCCTCCGACGGCGCGTCGGGCGCGAAATGCAGCACGCCGCCGTCGACCGCCTCGATCTCCTGCGTCGCCTTCTCCCCTTCGAGCATGAACAGCGGCTCGCCTGGCTTGACGGTGTCGCCCGGCTTCTTGAGCCAGCCGGCGAACACACCTTCCTCCATCGACCAGCCGAGCCGGGGGATCGTCACGTCAGCAGCCATCGTGTCGCATGCTCCGAAAAGGTGATCATGAAAAGTTCTCGAATCATTCCGCCAACAGCCCGCGGAGCGCTGCCTCAATCGCCGCGACGTTCGGCACCACCTGCTCCTCGAGCACGGGGGAATAGGGAGTGGGCGAGGGGACGCCCGTGACCCGCCGCACCGGCGCGTCGAGGTCGTCGAAGCCCCGGTCGGCGGCCAACGCCGCGATCTCGGCAGCGAGGCCGCAGGGGCCCGCCGGCTCGTCGACCACGAGCAGCCGGCCCGTCTTTGCGATCGATGCGAGGATCGCGTCGGCGTCGAGCGGCGAGACCGTCCGCGGATCGATCACCTCGACGCTCGCCCCGTCCTTCGCCACCGCCTCGGCGGCCGCCAGGCAGAGATGGTTCATCCGGCCCACCGCCACGACCGTGGCATCGGTGCCCGCCCGCGCGATCCGGGCCTTCCCGAAGGGGATCTCGAAGTCGCCCTCGTCGACAGGCCCCTTCAGCTGCAGGAGTTCGCGGTGCTCGAGGAACAGCACGGGATCGTCGCCGCGGAGCGCATGGGCGAAGAGCCCCTTGGCATCCCGCGGCGTGGAGGGCACGACGACCCGCAGGCCCGGCACCTGCGCGAGCATGCCGTAGTAACTGCCGGAGTGGTGCGTGGCCGCCGAGTGGCCGATGCCGATGCAGCCGCGGAGCACGAGCGGCATTTTGAGTCGCCCGCTCGACATGAACTGCACCTTCGCGATCTGGTTGACGATCTCGGCCCAGGCATCGAGTACGAAGTCGACGAACATGAAGTCGACCACCGGCCGCGCCCCGGCCATCGCCGCGCCGCAGGCCAGGCCCGTGAATCCGCGCTCGCAGATCGGCGTGTCGCGGAGCCGGTCGGGGCCGTACTTCGCGTACAGGCCGGCCGTGGTGCGGAAGTTGCCACCCCGGCGGCCGATCCCCTCGCCGAGCACGAACACCGACGGATCGGCTGCCATCGCCGACTCGAGCGCCTCGACCGTGGCCTGGATGAAGGAGAGCGGCCGGGCGGCGGGGTCAGCCGCCGGCTCGCGCACGTCGCGCGGTGCGGCATAGACATGCGTGGTCGCGTCGGCAGCGGTCGGCGGCGGCGCCGCTTCGGCCTCCGCGCGGCCGCGGGCCACTTCGTCGGCCACCTCCTTCTCGATCGCATCGAGATCCGCGGCTGCAATGCCGTGATCCTCTTCGAGCCGCTGGCGGAAGGTGGCGATCGGGCAGCGGCTCTTCCACTCTGCCACCTCCTCGCGGGTGCGGTAGTCGAAGTCGCCCATCCCCTCGGCGTGCGCCCGGGTTCGGTAGGTCTTGCACTCGATGAGCGTGGCTCCTTCGCCGGCCCGTGCCCGCTCGACCGCCCGCGCTGCCGCGGCGTGCACGGCGAGCACGTCGTTGCCGTCGACCTCCTCGCCCGCGAGGCCGTAGTTGGCGGCGCGGCGGCCCACATCGGGGATCCCGCTGGCCTCGGAGAAGGGCACCTCCGTGGCGAACTGGTTGTTCTCGCAGATGAAGAGCACCGGCAGCTTCCAGATGGCGGCCATGTTGAGCCCCTCGTGGAAGGCGCTGTTGTTGACCGCGCCGTCACCGAAGAAGGCCGCCGCCACGCCGCCATTGCCCGCGAGCTTGAAGGCGTAGCCGCCGCCGGCCGCCTGAAGGATGCAGGGGCCCACGATGCCGCTCGTGCCGAGGAGGCCGATCTCCGGCGAGAAGAGGTGCATGCTGCCGCCGCGGCCCCGTGAGCAGCCGGTGGCCCGGCCGAAGAGCTCGGCGATGAGCTGCCCGGGCGGGAGCCCCTTGGCCAGCGCGTGGCCGTGGCCGCGGTGCGTGCTGAAGATGACGTCGGCGGGCTCGAGGTGCGCGCAGACGCCGGCCGCGATCGCCTCCTGGCCCACGTAGGTGTGGCAGGCGCCGTGGATCAGGCCGCGCTGATGGCAGCGGGCAAGCTCCTCCTCGGTGAGTCGGATCACGAGCATCGAGCGGAAGAGGCCGAGCAAGGCTTCGCGGTCGGGCCCGAGGGCTGCGGCTGCTCCGGCGGCCCGCGGGCGTCGCGGCTTGGCCGCGGTGGCGGATCGTTCAGTGTTGCGTTTCATGCGTCTTCTCCTGTCGGGCGCGGGCCGATCGTGCCCCCGGCGTTCATCGCCAGGTTGCCGCCGTCCATCGGGATCAGCGCGCCCGTGATGAAAGACGAGGCGTCGGAAGCGAGCAGCACCATCAGGCCCTGGATATCCTCGGGCCTTCCGAGCCGCCCGCGCGGGATGCCTGAGAGCCATTTTCTTTCGATCACCGGATCGGCTGCGATCCGCTGCTCCATGCCGGGGTTCATCACCTGCGCCGGGATAATCGCGTTGACGCGGACGCCGCGCCCCGCCCACTCCGTGGAGAGCTCGCGGGTCATCTGGGCCACTGCTCCCATCGCCATCGAATAGGCGATGTGGCCACGGCCGAGCGACGACATGCCGCCGATGCTGCCGATGTTCACGATCGAGCCGCCCCCCTGGCGAAACATGCGGCAGGCCGCCTGCCGACAGTGGGCGAACCGGCCGACGACGAGATTCTCGAGCACTTGGCGGATCTGCTCGGGCGTGATCGCGAGCGGATCCGCCATGATCGATTCGCCGGCCACGTTGGCGAGGAAGTCGACGCGGCCGAACTCCTTGTCGATCCAGTCGAAGAGCTGGGCGGCGGCATCGACGCTCGCCACGTCGTGCACCTGCGGCACCGCCCGGCCTCCCGCCGCGGCGATCTCGCTCGCGGCGGCGGCGAGACCGTCTTCGTTGCGGTCGAGCATCACCACCATCGCGCCATGGGCGGCCAGGGCCTGAGCGGAGGCCTTGCCCATGCCGCTCGCGGCGCCCGAGACGACGGCGATTTTTGCGGAAAGGTCGAAGAGCGGAGGAGGTTTGAGAGACATCAAGGTTCCGTGGATCGGCAGAGCGGAAATGAGACGATATCGATCAGGCTTTGGAGGCGGCGGCCGCCCGGCGTTCGATGAACCACCAGGTGAGGAGGGCCATGAGCATGCCCCACACCATCAGGCCCGCCATCGGGCCGACGCCGAAGCTACCGACGAGCTTGGGCGCAAAAATGCCGCCGCCGTTGGCCACAGAGTTGATCAGCGCGATCCCAGCTGCCGCGGCGACACCGCCCAGAAACAGCGGCGGCAGCGCCCAGAAGACGGGCAATACGGCCATCATGCCGGCCTGCGCGAACGACAGCCCGACGAGTTGGCCCCAGGGGCCCGAGGGCAGCCAGGCGAGAAGCCAGCCGGCCGCCGCCACGGCGAGCGACACCAGCACGACGGGCGTGCGGCGGCCGCTCGCATCGGACACACGACTCGCTGTGAGCATCGCGATCACCGCCGCCACCTGCGGAAGCGCAGAAAGCAGGCCCACTTTCCAGTAGAGGCCGGTCGTGTCGCCCCCCGGGCCGACGAGCTGCGTCTGGAAGGAGTCTTTGACCAGCTTGGGAAGATAGGCGCCCGTGGCGTTCGTGCCGATCGCGACGGTGATATAGAGGCCGATCAGGATCCACAACCGCGCGTCGGCCAACGCCGAGAGCTTCTCGCTGCCGCCGGCCTCGAGCCGCCGTCCGTCCTCCTGCGCGCGTTCGGCCTCGAGCCACTCCCGCTCCTCCGCGGTGAGCCAGGCCGCGTCGCGCGGCCCGTCCGGAAGCAGGAAGAGCACCGAGATACCGAGCAGCACGGAGGGGATCCCCTCGATGATGAACAGCCACTGCCAGCCGGTGAGGCCTGCCGCGCCCTCCATGGAATCGAGAATGAGCCCCGAGGCGAGGTTGCCGAGAATCGTGGCGACGGGAATCGCCAGCATGAACCACGCCACCACGCGGGCCCGCACGGTGGCTGGAAACCAGGCCGACATGTAATAGATGATGCCCGGGAAGAAGCCCGCCTCGGCCACGCCGAGCAGGATGCGGGCGCCGAAGTAGCTCCATGTGCCGACCACGCAGGCGGTGAGCGCCGACACGAATCCCCACGAGATCATGATCCGCGCGATCCACCGCCGGGCACCGAACCGCCGCAGGAGCATGTTGCTCGGCACCTCGAAGATGAGATAGCCGACATAGAAAATGCCGTAGCCCCAGTCGATCACGGCGTCGGAGAAGCCGAGGCTACCGACCATCCCCAGCCGGGCGAAGCCGACGTTGGCCCGGTCGATGATGTTGAAGGTGTAGAGCAGGGCCAGAAACGGCACCAGCCGCCAGATCACCTTCCGCATGGTCCGCTGGCCGAGGTCGCTCATGGCTTCGTGCGCGGCTCCTCCGCGACGAGGGCCAGCGCCCGGCCGTAGCCGCCGCGAGTGCCTGCGATCTTGATCGGGGCAAAGAGGAAGAAGGCGTCGCGGCCGGCAATCGCCTCGAGGCCGGTGAGCATCTCCACCACGACGATCCCCTTCGAGCCCGCCAGCCAGTCGACCTCGCGGGCGACTTCGGGATCGACACCGCCGAGCGTCGGGCCGTCGGTGCCGATGCAGCGGATGCCCTGGGCGGCGAGGTATTCAACGGCATCGGCTGCCATGGCCGGCCAGCCCTCCGCGGCGCCGGCAAGCGGCTTCGCGAGGCACGGGTCGAGCACGGGCGCCGCCGGCAGGGGCGCGAGGTGCTTGGTGGTGTGGCCCGAGAACAAGAGCACGACCTCGCCAGGCTTGAAGGGTCGCATGGCCGCATGCTTCTCCAGGAATGCGCGGGTGATGAGCGGACTCTTGGGCTTGCCCTCGGCGAACGTGGCCGTGCCGATGAGCCCGCGGACGTCGACCACGTGCGCCGGGCCCATCATGCTCGCGAGTGGTGCGTCAGACGTGCGCATCGTCGACGTACCGAGCGGCCCGTGCAGCTTCTCGTAGGCGGCCACGGCCTCGCGAATGGCGGGATCGGCGGCGGCGATCTCGGTCCGGTCGGCCGGCAGCGAAAAACTCGGCAGCACGACGTGCGTGCCGGCGAAGCTGTCGAAGAGATGCCCGAGCGCGAAGAACGGGCCGCGCTCTTTCGAGAAGGCATTGAGCACCTTCGCGATGTAGCGGCCGCCCTCCTCGCCGGGCCCCCAGCCGGGCCACACGATCGGCAGGTTTTCATCGAGCGTCACGGAGAGGTCGACGACCGCCTTCGCCTTCGCGCGGGCGATGAGCGCGGCGGCGAGGCTCGGCTCGGTGATGCCGATCATCCGACACTCGCCCCCCGAGCCGCCGGCGTGCTTGGCGGGAAGCAGCGCCACGAACGCGCCGGTCGTCGGCAGGCTGCCGAGATTCGTCGCGCACTCCACCCACACCATCCCACGATTGCTGCCGGCCCGGTGCGTGGCCACGGCGAGGTTCGGCAGCGGCCCCATGCTCGCGCCGTCGACGGCGAGTGTCTTCACGCCTCTGTCAGCGAGGTAGGTCATCGTCTCAGGTCGAGGCGCCGCCCAGCCCGGGGCCTGCTTGCGAAGCGCCTCGGAAACGAACCGCTCGCCCGCGGGAAACGGCTTGTAGTAGGCGTCGGTGTAGCCCGTGCGGAAGCAGACCACGTCGCCGGGGCCGATCGGCCGGTGGGCGAGTTCCCAGGCGCGGACATGCTCGGGCCCGATCAGGAAGCTTTCGCCGGGGGCGGCCTCGTCGCGGTGTTTCGTGAGGTCGATCACGCAGGCCTCGCCGCAGAACTGCCAGGCCGGCACCTTCTCGCCCGTGACGACGCCCATCGGCCCGGCGCCGTCGAGCCCGGAGTCGGGGGGCGGCACGAAGTGGGCCGGCGCATCCCACTGGGTGCCCGTGTGCTCGTCGATCACGAGCATGTCGCGGTGCCGGCCGGTGCGGCCAAACGTGGCGGTGGGCACGATCGCCAGCGGCGTCATCCCCACCGGCCACACGCAGGGGAGATCGGGGGCGACGGTGAGTGACAGATCTGCGACGGCCGGCGGCGAACCAGGCTCGGCGGCGTGGCACGTGGCCGTGCACAAAACGGCGATGCCGATCCAGCCATGCTTGAACTCTCCGCGAGATATGGCGCGTGGATGCGGCGTCATCACAGACTCCCTCACCCTCAGGCGGAAAAATCGCGCGGGCCGGCGAGTCCATTGACGATCGACGGGAGCGGACCGCCCGCGAGAGCCGCCACCGCCAGCTCGGCGGCCGTCGTGCGGAGGCGGTGCACGGCAGCAGCGCTCACGCTGGCGATATGCGGGGCGAGGATCACGTTCGAGCGGCCGAGAATTGGATGGCCCGCCGGAATCGGCTCCGGGGCGAAGACGTCGAGGGCGGCACCGCCCACGCGACCCGAGTCGAGCGCGGCGACGAGCGCGTCGGGGTCGACGAGATCACCGCGGGACAGGTTCACGAGCAGCAACCCCGGCTTGGCCGTTGCGAGCGTCGAGGCATTGATCATACCCTTCGTCTCGGGCAGCGACGGGCAGTGGAGCGTGACGAGATCGCTTTCGGTGAGCAGCCGAGGCAGGGGAACAGCGTGGGCACCGATGGCGGAAATCGCATCGGCGGAGGCGACCGGATCGCTCACGAGCACGCGGCCGCCAAAGGCGACGAGCCGGCGCACGACGCCCCGGCCGATCCGGCCGAAGCCGACGACGCCACAGGTCATGCCGGCGAGCGTGCGAAAGGCCGCAGGCGGCGCGGCGAGTTTCCACTCGCCATCATGCACCAACCGGCTCTGCGATGGCACCTGGCGCGTGAGGGCAAGGATGAAGGCGAGTGTATGGTCGGCCACCTCGTCGATGCAGTAGTCGGGGATGTTGCAGACGGGGATGCCGTGGGATCGGGCGGCGGCGAGATCCACGTTGTCAACGCCGATCCCGTAGCGGACGATCGCGCGGGCCCGTTGCATCGCCCCGATGACATCAGCGTTTACCGGCGCAAACTGCGTGATCACGGCGTCGGCATCGGCCACCGCTGCGGCGAGCCTTGCGGGGTCTTTCGTCTGGGCGCCCACGAGACTCGCTCCTGCCGCGGTCGCAACCGCCTCCTCCGTGGCAAGGTCGGGGAAGGCATGGTCCGTGACGACGATTTTCATGGCGTGGTTCCCATGGTCCTTGGCAACGCGTCGGCCCCGGATTCGTCAGCGACGGTGCCGGACTCCCACCCCCGATAGACTACTCTGTCGACAGTCTTGGGGCAACGGCTCGGCGGCGATGTCGAAGAGCAGCGGCTCGCCGCCGGCCGGAGCGACAACGCCAGACGAGAGCGTCCAGGTCATGGGCGGGAGCCCGGTGGACGAAGGCCTTCAGTCGAAGCACTCGCACGCGCCTGCCGCACCATCTCGCGAACGTCGGCCACGCGGGCGGCAAGAGCCGCAAAATCACCCGCGGCGATGCGATCTGGCGGGAACAGTTCGCCACCGATCCCCACGCAGCAGGCGCCCGCCTTGAACCACGTCGCGAGCGCCGCGGCCGACACCTCACCGATGCTCGTGGGCAACAGCCGCGTGGCGGGCGAAGGCCCGAGGATCTGCCGGATAAAGTCGGGCCCGCCGGCGGCCAGCGCGGGAAAGAGCTTGATGATCTCCGCCCCCATTTCTTCCGCCGTCGCGATTTCCGTCGCTGTCTGGCAGCCGGGAAGGTAGGCGATGCGCCGCCGATTGCAGAGCCGCGCCACGCGTTCGTTGAACGATGGGCCGACGATGAACTGCGCCCCGTGCGCGATGTAGAGCGCGGCCGTCGGCTCGTCGACGATCGAGCCCGCGCCGAGGATCATCCGCGGCAGGTGCTTGCTCGAGTGCGCGGCAGCCGCGCGGAAGGCCTCGATCGCCATCGCGCTGCGGTTGGTGAATTCGAAGAGCGTGCCGCCCCCCTCCGCGACCGCGGCCACCACGCGGCAGGCGATGTCGGGATCGGCGTGGTGGAAGATCGGCACGAGACCTTCGTCGAGCAGCCGCCCATAGATCTCGAGCCGGGTGAAGCGAGACATATATTCTCCGTGAAGATGGACGATGCGGCACGCTTCCGGGCACGATCGAACCGGATGACCGGGAGCCTAAACTGTCGACATCTCTGCCGGCAAGGCGAGGCCGGCCCTCGGCTGTCGCGAGCCGAAGTCAGTTTCTCGCCAGCTCGGCCTCAGCCCGCCGCGGCGAGAGCCGCGTCGACTTCGGCCCGCGTCGGGCAGCCAAGCCGCCCGCCGAAATGACCGCACTTGAGCGTCGCCGCGGTGCAGGCGAACCGCACGGCTGCGGCCATCGGTGTTCCCTCGAGGATGGCAAACGCCAGCGCTCCATGGAAGACATCGCCTGCGGCGAGCGTGTCAACGGCGGCGATCGGCTGGGCTGGCACGTGGCGGATGGCGTCGCCCTCCACCCAGAAGTAGCCCTCAGGGCCGCAGGACGCCCCGACGTGGCCGGGGTGCGTCGCGGCCACGGCCCGCAGGGCGGCGGACACATCGCTCTTCTCCGTGCAGGCGAGCAGGCCGGCATCGGAGAACACCGCGTAGTCGGCCAGCGGCACGAGACGCCGGAGGATCTCCGGCGGGGCTACGTCGCCGTCGATCATCGTGGGAATGCCCCGGAGCCGCGCAGCCCGCAGGGCAGCCTCGGCCCCGGCGGGCCAGCGGACGTCGCAATGCACCATGCCCACGCCCTCGAGCATCTCGAGCGGCAGCCAGTCCGGTGCGGCGTCGAGATCCGGATCGTGGAAGGGTACGACGAGCCGCTGGCCAAGTTCGTCCACGATGACGGCCGCCTGTGACGACCGGCCGCCTCGGATCACGCGGAGGCCGGAGACGTCGAGCCCCTCGGCGGCGAGCGAGTCGCGGATGAATGCGCCATCGGCATCGTCTCCCACCCGGGCCCAGGCGGCAGCCCTCCCTCCCAGCCGCGCGAACGCGCAGGCCGCCGAAACGGCCATGCCATCGGCGACGCGACACATCCGGTTCGCCAGGGTCTTGGCCGGCAGCGTGGGCACCGTCGCGACGCGGAAAATCCCTGTGGCACAGACGCCGCCGACAGCGATCATCTTCGGAGGGGAAGCTGCAGTCATGAGGGCATTGGAGCGAGGCCGAGCGTTTCCTCGGCGGCCCGCGAGGTGCGGTCGAAGAGCCCGGCGTTCGCCGGCAGTTTCAAGTCTTCGTCATACGTGGGAATCATCCGCTGCATGCGGGCCCGCCCCTCGGCCGTCGCGAGGAGGTGGGGCAGGCAGGTTTTGATCGTTTCGTGCGCGATGTTCACCGCCACCGAGGCGCCGGGTGAGGCGCCGAGCAGCGCGGCGAGCGACTTGTCAGGCGCCGAAAAAACCTCCGTGCCGAAATAGACGGCCCCGCGGTCGGCCTTCTTGATCGTCTGCACGCGGATGCCCGCCTCCACCAGCCGCCAGTCGGCCGTGCGGGCCAGGGGATAGAACTGTCGCAGGGCCCCCATGCGGCTCTCCATGCTCTGGAGCGCCTGCTCGACGAGATACTGCACGAGCGGCCGGTTGTGGACCGCCGCCCGCAGGAGCGTGGTGAGGTTGCCCGGGCGGAGCGACGCTGGCAGGTCGGTCCAGCGGCCGGTCTGTTTGAGAAACCGGGTGGTCCAGGAGCCGAAGGGCCCGAACAGCAACTGTCGGCGCCCGTCGAGCCGGCGGAGATCGAGATGCGGCGCGCCCAGGCTCGGCGACGATGGCGGAACGGGGCCATAGACCTTCGCCTCGTGGCGGGCCGCGAGCGCTGGATCGTTGCACACGAGCCACTGTCCGCCGATCGGGAATCCTCCGAGCCCCGCAACTTCCGGGAGGCCGGTCGACTGCAAGAGCGGCAGGCTACCACCGCCGGCCCCCACGAACACGAACCGCGCGCGGTGGACGAGCCGCTCGCCCGAGGCGAGATGCGTGACGGCGACCCGCCACTCGCCCGCCTCCTGCCGCAGGCCCGTCACGCGGCAGCCTGTCGCGACGTCGCAGCCTTCCTGGCTCCCGAGCCAGCTAAGGAGCCGACGGGCAAGCAGCCCGAAATTCACCTCCGTGCCGCCGTCGACCCGCGTGGCCGCGACGGGCACGGGCCCGCGCCCCTCCATCACGAGCGGCGCCCAGGCCTGGATCGTGGCGGGGTCGGCCGTGATCTGCATCGACCGGAAGAAGTGGTGCTCGCGAAGCGCCGCCTGCCGCGCCTGGAGAAAGTCGACGTCGGCCGCTCCCTGCACGAAGCAGATGTGCGGCACGGCATGGATGAATCCGCCCGGCTCTCCCGCCATGCCGCTCGCGACCGCATGCGCCCAGAACTGCTTCGAGTGCTCGAACTGCTCGAAGATCGCCAGCGCCCGGCCGATCTTCACGCTGCCATCCGCCTCGCGGGCGGGGGTGTAGCTGATCTCGCAGAGGCCAGCGTGGCCGGTGCCGGCGTTGTTCCAGCCGTCGGAGGCCTCGCGGGAGAGTTCGGGCGTGATTTCGACCACGCGGATCGAGAGCCGCGGCTCGAGCCCTTTGAGCATCGCCGCGAGGCTCGCCGACATGATGCCGCTGCCGACGAGCAGCACGTCGATCGTTTCCCGGGAGGCGGACGACGATGCTGCAGTCATGGACACGTGGCCTCCGAGCGACGCTTCTGTCGACAGCCTCAGCGTGGCATGATAGCCTCCGCCGAAGGGAAAGAGGAACGTCGACAGGAGACCCATGGCCACGTGCCTCATCACCGGCGGCGCCGGGAATCTGGCCTGTCAGCTCACCTGGGCGCTCGCCGACCGCTTCGACCGCGTGGTGCTCCTCGACGTGGCGGCCCGGCCGGTCGGTCCCACGGCGCCGAACGCGTGCTTCGAGCGGGGCGATCTGCTCGATGGCCCCGGACTCGACGCTCTGTTCGCGCGGCATGCGCCCGTGGCGGTGATCCATCTGGCGTCGCTGCTCTCCGGCAGCTGCGAGCAGGACCGCACTCTCGCCTGGCGGGTGAACATGGACGGCACGTTCGGTCTGTTCGAGGCGGCCCTGCGGCACGGCCGGCCGACCGTGCTCTTTGCGAGCAGTGTGGCGGCGTTCGGCGGCCGGCTCCCCGCCGTGCTCACCGACGACACGCCCCAGTGGCCCGCCTCGCTCTACGGCGTCACGAAGATGGCCGCGGAGCGGCTCGGGGCCTACTGCCACGAAAAGCACGGGCTCGACTTCCGCTGCCTCAGGCTCCCGATCACGGTCTCCCGTCACGCGCCCGCAGGGGCGGCGAGCGCCATCGCCTCGCACGCGTTTCTCGAGGCCGCCCGCGCCGGCCGCTTCACGTTCACCGCCCGGCCCGAGACGCCGCTGGCGTTGATCTATGTCCGCGACGTGCTTCGCGCGTTCGTGAGCCTGCTCGCCGCGCCGGCGGCCGGGCTCTCGCAGCGGGTCTACAATATCGCCGGGATGACGGTGACACCTGGCGAGATCGCGGCGGCGATCCAACGCCGCCTGCCCGACGCCGTGCTCGACTTCCAGCCCGACGATGCCGTCGACCGCGTGCTGGCGAGCTGGCCCGGCCAGATCGACGATTCGACGGCCCGCCGCGACTGGCAGTGGCGGCCGGAGTGGAATCTCGAGCGAATGACCGACGATTTTCTGGCCACGGTCGCAGCGGATGTAGAGGCGACACGGTGAGCCACGCTTCCTCGATGCCCCGGCTCCGGACGCACGCCAACTACGAGCGGCTCGTGGCGCTCGCCGCGGAGAGCCACGCCCGCGGCCGCGATCCGTTTGCCGCCGCGCCGCGCGACATCGCGCTGGCCCGGCTCTACTGCCATGCCTTTCGCCGCCATGTGATCGGTGCGTTTCACGCCACGCGGCGGGAGCTCGCGGCCATCGCCGTCGCCGGCCCTGCCGCTCCGCACGTCGCCCGCGCAGCCGAGTCGCTCGCCGACCTGGCCGACCGCTCGATGGACCCCGTGGAGCGCGACGTCAAGGCGCTGATCTCCTCGTTCCACCACTATGCCACGCACGTCGGGCGCGCGGTCGAGTCGCTGGCTCGGGCCTGCGATTTCGCCGACGCTGCGGCGGGCACCCCGCTGGCGGTGATCCGTGAACGGTTCATCGCGCACATGGAGGCGATCACGGCCGGCAACGGCCTCTCGCTCACCCGCGACGACGCCGCCCCTGCGCAGGGCTGCTTCCAGGTGCCGAACCTGGGGATCACGATCGTGCCGCTCATCTACGGCGACCACCATTCGTGGAATCTGGCGTGGCTCGACGGTGCGAAATCCGACGTCCCCTGCCACGTCCACCGCGAGGGCGTGGAGATCCACCTGGGCTACGGGCCGCTGCACGGCCACACGATCCTCGGCGACGTGAAGGCCGAGGTGACGGAGGGCTACGCGATGCCGATCCCGCCCGACACGCGGCACGGGTATGTGAACATCGGCAGCCTTACGCACCACGTGCCGTTCATCTTCGGGTCGCTCACGCTCGGCGGCTGGGGCGTGTTTCTCGACGTCGACGCCCGGCCCACGGAGGCGGGCGACCTCAAGGCGTTGACCGTGATTGCGGCCGAGCTCAACGGCACGGTGTTTCTCGAGCGGGAGATCGCGGCGGCCGCAACCGCGCGGGCCACGCTGCGCCGCACGCTCATCCCAGCCGACCGGACCCGCCGCGACGGCACCGGCGGACTCGAACTTTCCCTGGCTGCGGTGGTGGGCGAGCCGCTCGTGCTCGAGGCCGAGCGGTTTCGCGCGGTGTCGGTCGTGCGCGGCCGCGGCACGCTGGGGCTCGCCGGCGAAGAGGCTGCAATCGCGCCGCACGATCACTTCGGCATCCCGGCAGACCTGCCGGCGACGATCACCGCACGCGGCAGTGAGCCACTCGTGCTTCTCGACGCGACTCTTCGATAAGGGGACGGGAGCGATCCTTGTTCGACACGGCAGATCACCCGACATCCGCAACGGAGCTTGCCATGAGCCGCGTCCAGTTCGAGATCATCGAGAAAGGGGATGCGCCGATCGTCGACGACCATGCCGCTCGTCTGCCAGCTCGCCTCCAAGATGCGCTACCTGACGGCCCCGTGGATGGGCCTGCTCCAGCACGACGTCTGGCTGGAGAACGCCCGCCGCGCCAACGCCGCCGCGGCCGCCCTGGAGGCTGGCCTGCGGACCATCCCCGGCATCGAGGTGCTGGGGCAACGACAGGCCAACGCCGTCTTCGCCCACCTGCCCGTGTCGCTGGCCGAACGCCTCCGGGCGCGAGGCTGGCAGTTCTACAACTTCATCGGAGCCGGCGGCGTTCGCCTGATGTGCTCCTGGGCGACCACCGCGGCCGAGATCGACGCATTCCTCTCCGACGCCCGCTCGGCCGGCAGCTGAACGTCGCGTCCCCCTCATCGACTGGCACAGGTTTGCAAGAGTGGCCTGAGGTTTTCACGTGGCATAGGTTTTCAACCTGTGTGTCTGAAGTGGCCGCAGGTTTTCAACCTGCGGTGTCCAGGCCAGGCCCCTTTTGGGCAGGTTGAAAACCTGCCCCCACTTTTTCGGGCAGGTAAAAACCTGCCCCACTTTTTTGGGCAGGTAAAAACCTGCCCCCACTTTGCTGGGCAGGTTGAAAACCTGCCCCCACTTTGCTGGGCAGTTTAAATACCTGCCCCCACTTTGCTGGGCAGGTTGAAAACCTGCCCCCACGAAAAAACCCTG
>JBBAVS010000025.1:0-42373 GCA_040397585.1 Pirellulales bacterium | reverse complement strand
CCAGCGCCGTCCGCTTGCCGTGCCGCGTCTGCAGCATGTAGAGCTTCTTCTTCTCCACCGTGAACTCGAAGTCTTGGACGTCGCCGAACTTCTTCTCCAGCGTCTGGCGGACCTTCTCCAGCTCCTTGTAGGTGCCGGCGAACATCGCCTCGTGCTTCATCTCGGCCACTGGCTTCGGCGTCCGCACACCGGCTACCACGTCTTCACCCTGGGCGTTGACGAGATACTCGCCGTAGAAGACGTCTTCACCGGTGGCAGGATCGCGGGTGAAGGCCACGCCGGTGGCGCAGTCGTCGCCCATGTTGCCGAACACCATGCTCTGCACGTTGACGGCGGTGCCCCACTCGTCGGGGATCTTGTACTTGCGGCGGTAGAGGATCGCCCGCTCGTTCATCCAGCTGCCGAACACGGCGCCCACCGCGCCCATCAGCTGCCCGAAGGGTTCCTGCGGGAAGGTCTTGCCGGTCCGCTCCTTGATGAGCCGCAGGTAGCGGCTGATGAGCTCGCGGAGGTGGGCCTCGGTGAGGTCGGTGTCGTCGTGGATCCCGAGCTGGTGCTTGAGCCCCTCCATCGTCTCCTCGAAGGGGTCGTGCTCGTTCTCGTGCCGCTTCTGCACGCCCATCACCACGTCGCCATACATCTGGATGAAGCGGCGGTAGGAGTCGTAGGCGAAGCGTGGGTTGCCGGTGGCCTCGGCAAGCCCCTTCACCGTCTCATCATTGAGGCCGAGGTTCAGGATCGTGTCCATCATGCCCGGCATGCTGTCGCGGGCGCCGGAACGAACGCTGACCAGGAGCGCGTTCTTCATGTCGCCGAACTTCTTCCCCGTCTCCTTCTCCATGAGCCTCATGGCGGCGGCGACCTCGTCCTCGAGGCCCTTGGGGAACTTCTTGCCGTGCTTGTAGTAGTCGATGCAGACCTGCGTCGTGATCGTGAAGCCGGGGGGCACGGGCAGCCCGATCTTGGTCATCTGGGCGAGGTTGGCCCCCTTGCCGCCGAGCAGGGCCTTCATGGTGCCGTCGCCGTCACACTTCTTGGCCCCGAAGTAGTAGGTCATCTTGCCCGCCTTGCCACCGCTGGCTCCCGACTTCTTGGCAGACTTCTTGGCGGCGGACTTCTTGGTCGACGTGGCCATGGGCAGGACGATCCCTCTCGTGGTGTGTAGGGGAAAAACCGGCGGTTTTTCTCCGCGGAAGCCGCCCGAATCTACGTTCGGGGTCGGAGACCGTCAACGAGCGTGCCCCCGCGGCACCGCAGCGGCCCCGCCACGCTAGAATCGAAGGATTCGAGGGGATTCATGCCGTTCACACCCGATCCGCCGGCCACCGCGCGGGGATGCCGTGCCGCGATCCACGTGGCGCTCGTCTGGGCGCTGGCCGCCGCCACGGCCGCCGCCGCGGATCGCCCGCCCGACTTCAACCGCGACATCCGGCCGATCCTCTCGCACAACTGCTTCGCCTGCCACGGCCCCGACGAGCACGATCGCCGCGGCGGGCTGCGGCTCGACGACCGTGAGGCTGCGATCGCCGAACTCGACAGCGGTGCCCGCGCGATCGTGCCGGGCCACCCCGAGGAGAGCGAACTCGTGGCCCGGCTCCACGAGACCGATCCCGACGTCGTGATGCCGCCGCCCGAGAGCAACCACGTGCTCACGCCGGCCCAGAAGGAACTCCTCGCGGCGTGGATCGCCGCAGGCGCCCCCTACGCCCAGCACTGGGCCTACGTGCCGCCCGAGCGGCACGGTCCGCCGGCCGTGAAGGATGCCTCGTGGCCCGCGAACCGGATCGACCGCTTCGTGCTCGCCCGGCTCGAGGCGGAAGGGCTCGCACCGGCGACCGACGCCGATCCGCTCACGCTCCTCCGCCGGGTGACGTTCGACCTGACGGGGCTGCCGCCGTCGCCCGCCGAGGTCGAGGCCTATCTGGCCGACTCGCGGCCCGACCGCTTCACGCAGCTGGTGGACCGGCTGCTCGCCTCGCCGCGACATGCGGAGCGGCTCGCCGCCTGGTGGCTCGACCTCGTCCGCTACGCCGACACCGTCGGCTACCACGGCGACCAGACGCACAGCATCGCGCCCTATCGCGACTGGGTGATCCAGGCATTTCTCGACGACGTGCCCTTCGACCGGTTCACCGAACTGCAACTGGCTGGCGACCTCATCGGCCCGCGGGAGGGCGAGCACCCCGAGGACCGCGTGCTCGCCGGCGGCTACAACCGCCTCCTGCAGACGACCCACGAGGGCGGGCTGCAGGCCAAGGAATACCGGGCGATCTACCAGGCCGACCGGATCCGCAACGTGTCGGGGGCGTGGATGGGGGCCACGGTCGGCTGCGCCCAGTGCCACGACCACAAATACGATCCCTACACGACCGCCGACTTCTACCGCCTCGGGGCCTTCTTCGCCGACATCGACGACGAGCAGCACCTGCAGAACGCCGGCTTCAGCAAGCAGAACCTCAACGCCCTGCCGACGATCCGCTCACCGGAGCTCGACGTCGTCGGCCCGTTCGACCGCGGCCGGGCCGAGCAGCTCGACGCCGAGATCCAGTCGCTGGAGAAGAGGCTTCCGCCGCTGGTGCTGCCCCCGCGGGCCCAGCCGCCCGAGCCTGAGCCCGACGCGGTGGTCGCCGATCGGAAGCGGCTCACGGCGCAGCTCAAGCAGCGGAAGCAGCTCGACCGCACGCTGATGATCACGAAGTCGCTCGACGAGCCGCGGACGGTCCGGATCCTGCCCCGCGGCAACTGGATGGACGACTCGGGCGCGGTGGTCGAGTCGGCGATCCCGGCCTTCCTCGGCACGCTCGCGCCGGCGGCGGGCGGCCGCGCCACCCGCGCCGACCTGGCCCGCTGGCTCGTCGCGCCCCTCACCGCCGGCGGCCACGGCGAGTTCACCGCGCGGGTGATCGCCAACCGCCTCTGGGCGCTGTTCTTCGGGGCGGGCCTGTGCCGCAGCCTCGGCGACTTCGGCGGCCAGGGGGAGCTGCCCGACCATCCCGAGCTCCTCGATGAGCTTGCCTTGGAGTTCATGGGGCAGGGCTGGAGCGTCCGCCACCTCGTTCGTGCGATCGTGACCAGTCGGGCTTACCGGATGTCGTCGGCCGGCGCGGCCGACCTCCAGGTCCGCGATCCCGACAACCGGCTGCTCGCCCGCCAGGGCCGCTGGCGGCTGCCGGCGGAGAACGTCCGCGACACGGCGCTCGCCGTGAGCGGCCTGCTCGTGGAGCGGCTCGGCGGCGACAGCGTGCATCCCTACCAGCCGGCCGGCTACTACCGGCACCTCAACTTTCCGCAGCGGGAGTACAAGGTCGACACGGACGACCGCCAGTGGCGCCGCGGGCTCTACGTCCACTGGCAGCGGATGTTCCTCCATCCACAGCTCCTCGCCTTCGACGCGCCCAACCGGGAGGAGTGCACGGCGCTGCGGATGAAGTCGAACACCCCCAAGGCCGCGCTCGTGCTGCTCAACGACCCGACGTTCGTGGAGGCCGCGCGGAAGCTCGCGGAGATCGCCCTCCACAGCGCGGGCGACGACAACGCCCGGATCGCGCTCGTCTGGAAGCGGGCGGTCTCCCGCGTGCCCGACACCGAGGAACTCGCCCTCGTGCGGGGCCTGCTCGACCGGGAGCGGAAGGTCTACCGCGGCGACGCCGCGGCGGCCACGGCGCTGCTCGGCGTGGGCATCGCCCCGCACGACGAGTCGCTCGACCCGGTCGAGCTCGCGGCCTGGACCGCCACCGCCCGCGCCGTCCTCAACCTCCACGAAGCCATCGCGAGGTACTGACGTGACCGACCCCTCGATCCACCGCCGCACGTTCCTCGCCCGCACGGGCCTCTCGCTCGGGGGCGCCGCCCTCTCGTCGCTGCTCGCCCGCGACGCGACCGCAGCGATCGCGGCGCCGGCGGCCGAGCGGTTCCAGGGCGTGATCTGGCCGCGGCATCATCCGCCCAAGGCGAAGTCGGTGATCTTCCTCTGCCTCGCCGGCGGCCCGAGCCACCTCGAAACCTTCGACCCCAAGCCGAAGCTCGCCGAGCTCGACGGCCAGCCGATGCCCGAGAGCGTGACCGCCGGCCAGCCGATCGCGCAGCTCCAGGGCAAGAAGCTGATCTGCCTCGGGCCCCGGACGAAGTTCTCCCGCTACGGCCAATGCGGCGCGGAGGTGAGCGACTTCTTTCCGAAGCTCGGGACCCTTGCCGACTCCTACGCGATCGTGCGGAGCATGGTCACCGACCAGATCAACCACGACCCGGCCCACACCTTCATGAACTGCGGCACGCAGCTCTCCGGCCGCCCGAGCATGGGGGCCTGGGTGACCTACGGCCTGGGCAGCGAGGCCGACGACCTCCCCGGCTTCGTGGTGATGACGAGCAAGGTCGGCCGCAACCCCCAGCCGATCGCCGCCCGGCAGTGGCACTCGGGGTTCCTGCCAGGCCACTTTCAGGGCGTGGAGTTCTCCACCAGCGGGTCGCCCGTGCACTACGTCGAAAACCCGCCGGGCGTGTCGGCGGTCCAGCAGCGCGACCTGATCGACACCGTGGCCGCCCTCGAGCGGCACCGGCTCGCGTCGCTGCCCGACGCCGACGTGGCCACGCGCATCCGGCAGTATGAGCTCGCCTTCAAGATGCAGACGAGCGTGCCCGAGCTCGCGGATCTCTCCGACGAAACGCCCGAGACGCTCGCCCTCTACGGCGCCCAGCCCGGCAAGGCGACGGTCGGCACCAACTGCCTGATGGCCCGGCGGCTTGTGGAACGGGGCGTGCGGTTCGTGCACGTCTATGCCAGCGACTGGGACCACCACAGCGGCATCGACGACTACATGAAGGAAATCTGCCCGCCCACCGACACCGCGGCGGCCGGCCTGCTCACCGATCTCGCCCGCCGCGGCATGCTCGACGACACGCTGGTGATCATCGGCGGCGAGTTCGGCCGCACCCCGATGGGGCAGGGGGAGGGCAAGGCGATCGGCCGCGACCACCACATCAAGGGCTTCAGCATGCTGCTGGCCGGCGGCGGCGTCCGCGGGGGCATCACCCACGGCGCCACCGACGACTTCGGCTACTTCACGGTCGCCGATCCGGTGCACGTCCGCGACCTGCACGCCACGATGCTCCACCTGCTGGGCATCGACCACCTGCGATTCACGTTCCCCTTCATGGGACTCGACGCCAAACTCACGGGCGTCGAACCGGCGAAGGTCGTGAAACCGATCCTCGCGTAACGTGGGCCGCACGCTTTCAAAGTGGCCGCACGTTCTCAAAGTGGCCGCACGTTCTCAAAGTGGCCGCACGCTTTCAAAGTGGCCGCACGCTTTCAAAGTGGCCGCACGCTTTCAAAGTGGCCGCAGGTTTTCAACCTGCGGGGCGAAACGTGGCCGCGCCGCGAGGGGCTGCCCGTGCCCCGTCGCCGGACGTTCGCCTCGGCCTTCCGGGCCTCGGCTCTCTGCATGTCCGCTGCGCTTCGCCATCCTGGCTTCGCTTGCTCCCATAGCCCGGCTCCCGGGGCACGGGCAGCCCCTCGCTGAGGTCATTCCCGTCGAGGCCCGGCAGTCACTTCACATCCAGTGCCAAGAGCTCGTCGTCGAGCGCCTTGCGGGCCTCCTGCTCGCGGGCGGCGAAGCCCGCGATCGCCCCGCGGAGGGCCTCGATCTGCTGCTCCTGCTCCGTGAACTTCTTGACATACTGGTTGAACAGGTCGCTGCCCCGGTCGATCGCCTCCATGTTGCCGCGGATGCGGGCCTGCTCCTGGTCGATCGTGGCGATCTCCTGCTCGCGGACCTGCCGGTCGCGGGCGAGCTGCTCGACCTCCCGCTTGCGGCGGATCACGCCGGCGAGCGCCTCCCGCACGGCCGGCGACGTCGCCTTGGCCCGCGCGTAGAACAGGATCCGCTCGTCGTCGAGGTTCGTGATCGCGTGCGTCTCCTCGATCGGCAGCTCCTCCACCACCTCGAGCGTGACGGCCTTGCCCGGCTCCGCGGGCACCGCGAAGCGATAGCGGTCGCGGGTCTTCTCCGTCGGTGCCTCCGGCTTCACGAGCTTCCAGCCCGCTTCCAGCGGATGCTCGACGAGGACGTTCACCGCATCCTTGCCCGAGTTCTTCACCTCGAAGAACTTCGCCCGGGCAAGCTTCCGGGTGGCGACGAGCGTGCCCTTCACCAGCCGCACAGCCACGATCTCCTCCGGCCGGCCCTCCACCCGCGGCGCCACCTCCACGTCGAGCGCGACGGCGTAGCTCACGAGCCGCTCGGTGCCGGGGGCCATGTCCTCGATGCGGGCGTCGCCCGAATAGCCGCCCCGCTGGTCGTAGACCGTGACCGGGCCCTGCATGAGGTGGAACGTGGTGGTGTTCTTGAGCCGCAGCCCCGAGAGCGGATGCCTGGCCAGCACCCGGTCGTCGTAGATCGCCATCCGCTCGGCGTCGATCTCGCCCCCCACGATCGGCAGCATCGCCGACCGCTGCCGCTCGAGCGTGACCGGCTTCTCGATCTCGTAGCAGAAGAGCTCACCCAGGTCGCTGCCCTGAGCCAGCGCCGGTGGGGCGCCGTTCCGCCCGAAGAAGCCGCCGGAGACCGCCGCCTCTCCGGTGATCGCCCCCCCGTCGGCCATCATCGTTGCGGGAGCCGCCGGCGCCGCGGCCTTCGCCAGCTCGCGACGGGCGAGATCGCGATTGGATCGCTCCCCCAGTTTGCGTCCGGCCTGGGCGAGCTGCTGCTCGGCATCCGCCATGCTCTGGCCATACACCTGCGGCCGCAGCGCCGCGTAGAGCTCGGGCTCCACCAGCGGCCGCGGCACGTACAGCGGCTGATAGAGATCCATCACGAACGAGATCGGCCGGCCGCTGACGAGCGACATCCGCACGTTCTTCCAGTCGGCATCGGTCGTGTTCTCCACGATCGCCCAGCCCTGCAGCGCCGCCTTCGTGATGGCCGTGTCGGCGTCGAGCAGGAGGCGATAGCTCGTCTTCCAGATCGGGGACTCCCGCACGTAGCCCACCGTCACCGGCCGCTCCCCCTTGCCCGAGAACGCGATCGCAACCCCCTTCTTCTCGTTGTCGGCGGCGAGCGCCAGCACCGCCAGCGCCTGCTCGAGCTCGGCCTGGAGCCGCGGGTCGGCGAGCTTCACCCGCGAGACGGCGTCGAGGGGGAGCGTCCGCAGGCCGTCGGCGGTGAGCACGGTGAGAAACTGCTTCTCGACCGCCTGCTCCTTGCCGATCTCCACCCGCCGCTTCTCGACCCCCACGATCGTGCCGGCCACGGGCGTGGCGGCATCGAGCTCCACTCGCTGGCCGCGGAGCCGGCCGAGGAGATCGCCGAGCGACGGGTTGTCGGTGAGGTTGACGGCGAAGGTGCCGAGGGTCTTCGTGACCGGGTCGCGGGAGGCGTAGCTCACCGTCGGCGGGCCGCCGGCGGGATCGAGCACCACCATGCTCTTGAGCAGGTCGTTCACGTCGTCGGCGGCGAACTGCATCTCCACGGTCGCATCGTCGACCACCTTCCCGTCGTGCTGGTAGTAGCCCACGCCGGAGGTGAAGAGCACCACGCGCTCCAGCGGAAGCGGGGCGTCGGCGGCCGGTGCGACGACCGCCGTGAGGGTCATTCCGATGCACGAGACGAGCAGCGCAGGCAGGCGAGTCGGCATGGTGGAGCTCCTGACGAGGGGCACACAAGGACAACGGGCGAACGGCGAAAACGTTACACCCGGGGTGGCCCGATCCCTGCCCGCACGAGGCAAGGTTCCCATCGGGCCGCCGCCGCGGCAACCAGCCGTCGCCGAATTCCCCGCGGGGCGCGTCGGGCCGTGGCCCTTCTCCCGAGTGGTGGTATGCTACGCGAAGGCGACGTCGACGAATCCCCGGGGACACGTGGTCTTGCTGCAGGCATCGACATCGACGGCGGCCCCCCGAGCCAAGACCGGGCGAAGCCACTGCCGGCTCCGCGGCCCCGAGTCGCTCGAGCACCGCCGCGCCCTCGCAGTCACCGCTACCGCGGCGATCGAGAGCTTCGTGATGCCGATCGGTTCGGCGACCCAGCCGGTCGTGATCCGTCTTGCGGACCACTTCGACGGGGGCGGCAGCCCGCTCACCTACTCCGTGACGACCAGCTCCGGCTTCGCCGCGGCCACGATCGATGCGGAAGGCCTGCTCACGATCAAGGCCTCGTCGCTCGTGAAGCCGGGGTACACGATCGCCACCGACAACCTCGTCGTGCGGGCCACCTCGTCGACCACCGCCGAGTTCCGCGAGGCGGCGTTCACCGTCTACCAGAAGGCTCCGACGCGGTTCGCCAACGCCATGGTCGCCACGTCGGGGACGAACACGTGGGTCACGCAGACCCGGATCACCAACGGCGTCTCGGCGGATTTCCTTCAGCCGGTCGCGGTCGGGCAACCCGCGTCCCCGGTCTTGGCCCAGAGCGGCGACTTCGACGGCGACCTCGGCGATGATTTCGCTTGGATCGACGCCACCGGAGGCGTGTGGGTGAATCGGAGCCTCGGCGTGGCGTCCGGCACGCCGCCTCAGCTCTGGGGCCGCCTGCCGAGCGACGTCCGCTGGGAGTCGATCACGGTGCGCGACTTCACCGGCGACGGCCGCGCCGACATCGCGGCCCGCAACGCTCGCAACGGCAACTGGCGGCTGCTGAAGAGCGACGGCGTTCGATTCAGCGATCCGCAACGGTTCGGCAACTGGTCGCCTGGCGTCGCCTGGGAGCACGTCGTCGCGGGCGACTTCGACGGCAACGGCTCCGCCGACCTCGCCGCCCGCAACCCGACGTCGGGAGAGTGGTGGGTGTCGCTGAGCACCGACCTCGGCTTCACGCCCGCGCGGTTCGGCGCACGGTCCGTCCCGTGGAGCGAATGCTTCGTCGGCGACTTCAACGCCGACGGTCGGTCCGACCTCGCGGGCCGGAATCCTGCCACGGGACGCTGGCGGGTGTTCACGAGCGCGGGTGATCGATTCGCGGCGGGCCGCGTGTTCGGCACATGGACCACCGACGTGCCCTGGGCCGACGCGACGATCGGCGACGTCGACGGCGACGGCCGATCCGACCTCCTTGGCCGGAACCCGACCTCCGGCGAGTGGCTCGTGTCGCGGAGCACCGGCACGGCCTTCACCACCTCCACGTTCCGCGGCTTCGCCAACCCGCAGATCTCGCGGTCGTTCGTAGTGGGCGACTTCAACTTCGACGGCAAAACCGACATCGCGGGTCGCAATCACGTGACCGGCATCTGGCGACTGCTGCAAGGCAACGGCACGCGGTTCGACCGGTCGCCGGTGATCGGCACCTGGCCGACCACGACGTCCTTGTCTCACGTGCTGCCGCTCCGCATCCCGTATGTGCTCAGTCGCCTCGACCCTCCGGTCATGGGTGGCAACATCGCCGGCGGTTTCTCGGGCGGAAGTCTGGCGATCCTGCCCACCTGGACGACGCCAAGCCCAGGCACGTCGACGTCCATCCCATCGACGCCCAACCAGGGCAGCTCCTCCGGCGTCTTGCAGGTCACGCTCGACCCCGCGACGACGAACGGGGGCAGCCTGGTTCCGAACCAGCCCTCGACGTCGGGTGTGACATCGGGCGTTTCCTTTGGCACGGGCACGCTCGTGCTCTCGGGCAGCGGCACGGGAGCCAGCACGGGAACAGTCACCATCAGCTATGCGGACTGGCTGAAGATCGCGGGCGATCGCACGTTCGGCAGCGGGAGCCTGTCGATCGGCAGTGGCACGAGCGCGATCGCCTCAAGCGCGGCGGCCGCCGGCGGCGGCCGGCCCGTGGGCTGGATCGACAACGACAACGCCTCGGCGACGGGCTTCGCCTTCGCGGCGGCCGGCGATACGAACCTCGACTGGAAGGTGGACATCATCGATGCCGCCAACTTCCTCGCGGGCGGCAGGTTCGACTCCGGCACTCCGGCGTCGTGGAATCAGGGTGACTTCACCTACGACGGCACGGTCGACGTTCTCGACGCTGCGAACTTTCAAGCCAGTGGCCTCTTCAAGGCGGGCACTGCCAATGCCCCGCCGTCAACGGGTGGGTCTCGAATCAGCCTTTGATCTCGGGCATGCTGTCGGCGTCTTTCTTGCCCGTGCACACCGACACACCCGTTCTTCCAGCGCCTCGAAATCACTCCGTGGCCGGCAGCTTCGACATCCAGGTGAACGGCTACGCCGGGGCCGATTTCTGCTCCCGCGATCTCACGCTCGCACAGTGCCGCCGGGCCTGCGACGAGCTCGCCGCCGACGGCACCGCCGGTATCCTAGCCACGGTGATCACCGACTCGATCGAGGGCATCTGCACGAAGCTCGCCGGGCTCGCGGCGCTCCGCGAGCAGGATCCCGCGATCGCCCGGATGATCGCCGGCTTCCACGTCGAGGGTCCGTTCCTGAGCCGCAAGCCCGGCTGCCCGGGCGCGCACGACCCCGCGAAGATCGTGCCGGCGAACGTCGCCGACGCGCAGCGGATCCTCGAGGCCGGTGCCGGCCTCGTGCGGCTGGTCACGCTCGCCCCCGAGTGCGACGCGGGCCTGGCGACCACGACCTACCTGGCGCGGCACGGCGTCACGGTGTCGGCCGGCCACTGCGACCCGTCGCTCGACGAACTCCGGGCGGCGATCGACGCCGGGCTCTCGATGGTCACGCACCTCGGGAACGGCTGCGCGCTCGACCTGCCGCGGCACGACAACTTCATCCAGCGGGCGCTCTTTCTCCGCGAACGGCTCTGGATCTGCTACATCCCCGACGGCGTGCACATTCCCTTCTTCGCGCTGGCCAACTACCTGGCCGTGTCGGGCCTCGACCGCACGATCATGGTGAGCGACGCAATCCTCGCGGCGAAGCTGCCGCCGGGCCGCTACGCCTGCGGCGAGAGTGAGGTCGAGGTCGACGCCGCGGGCGTGGCCCGCCGACCGGGCCAGAGAAACCTCGCCGGCTCCACGATCTCGATGCGGCGGGTTCGCGAGCATCTCCGCCGGCACCTCGGCCTCGACGACGCGGCCATCGAACGCCTCACCGCCACCAATCCGCGGCGCGCCGTGGGACTCACCCCGGAGAACCTCGCGCCGTGAAGCTCGCCGTGCACGCCGACCGACCCGCGCTGGGCACCGCCGCCGCCGCCGAGGCGGCCGACGTGCTCCGGCACGCGCTCGCCGCGCACGCCCAGGCCACGCTCGTGGTCGCCACCGGCACGTCGCAGCGCGAGATGCTCGAGGCGTTTGCCGCCGCTCCCGGGATCGCCTGGGACAGGGTCGTCGTGTTTCACCTCGACGAATACTGCGGGATCCCCGCCGCTCACCCCGCGAGCTTCCGCCGCTATCTTCGCGAGCGGTTCTTCGACCTCCTGCCGGCGAAGCCGGCGGCCTTTCACTCGATCGCGGCCGACGGCGATCCCGAGGCGGAGTGCCGGCGACTCGCGGGGCTCGTGCCGGCCGGCGACTTCGATCTGGTGCTCTGCGGGATCGGCGAGAACGGCCACCTCGCCTTCAACGATCCGCCCGCCGATTTCGCCGCGAGCGATCCCTATCTCGTGGTGGCGCTCGACGAGGCCTGCCGGCGGCAGCAGGTGGGCGAAGGCTGGTTCCCGAAGCTCGACGCCGTGCCCACGCACGCCATTTCGATGTCGATCCCGCGGATCATGGCGGCCCGCACGATCATCTGCTCGGTGCCCGACGAGCGCAAGGCGATCGCGGTTCGCGACGCGGTGGAGGGACCGGTCACGCCGGCCGTGCCCGCGTCGATCCTGCAGCGGCACCGAGACTGCCGGCTGCACGTCGATCGCGCCGCCGCATCGCGGCTCGCGCCAGGCCCGGCGCCACGACGAGAAACCCGATAACTCCCAGTCCGGCGGGCTCCGGCACGGCGGCGATGCCCCCCGACGGCCCGCTGTAGATGCCCGCGTCGAACAGGCCGCCGGCCATGAAGTCTGCCGCGTCCAGCAGGTCCACGAACCCGTCGTAGTTGAAATCCCCCTCGGCCCACATGGCCGGCAGGCCAGACTCGTACTTGCCGGCCGACATGAACGTGGCCATGTCCACCACGTCGATCAACCCGTCGAGATTGGTGTCGCCCGGCGCCGCGTAGCCGAAGGTGAGGCCGCCGTCGCCACGGGACATCCAGCCCACCGACCGCGACAGCCCACCGGCCACGTCGGCCGCAACGCTCCGCGATGTGATTCCCGGAGCCCCGGCCCACGACCCGCCGTTCCGCCCCGCGGTCAGGGCGGCGACGAGCTGCGCGGCGGACATCCCTCCCGCCGCGACGTTCACCAGGCTCGTGCCGACATCGAGCTGCCCGCCGCCCAGCGCCGAGTTCACCACCAGACTGCCCACATCCACGCTGGCGGACGAGTCGGCCGGCAGGATCCAGGCCCCGCCGCCGCCGACCGTCACGACCGGCGACCCGGCGATCGTGCCGCTCGTCTTCGTAAGCCGGCTCAGGCCCGACGCCGACCCGATGGCGAGCGACGACATTCCGAGCACGCCGCCGGAGAGGGTGACCGATCCCACGAGCGTGCCCGAGCCGCTGATCGTCTGCCCCGGCGCGATCACGTAGCCGCCGGCTTTCTGGCTGACGTCGAACGTGGCTCCCGCGTCGATCCTCACGCTGGCCGATGAGGCGATCGTCGCGGTCGCCCCCAGCACGAGCGTGCCCGCGCGGACCGTCGTCGGGCCGGTGTAGGTGTTGACCGCGGTCAGGAGCATGGTGCCCGAGCCCGACTTCGTGAGCCCGCCGTTGACGAGCGGCACGGCCACCTGCAGATCGACGGCAGCCGCGCCGTTGGCCACGCTGATCGTCCGCGTGCCGCCGCCGAGATCGACCACGCCGCTGGCGGCGGTGCCGGAGCTCGTGCCGATCTTCGCCGTGCTCCCCGAGGTGCCCACGATCGTCACGTCGCCGTTGACTGCGAGCGTCGCCGGCGTGGTGCCGCGGCCGAGCGTGAGCGTGTCGAAGGTGAGGGTCGCGTTGCCGGCGGTCAGCCGCCGCGCGGCGTCGACCTGGATCGTGTGGGCCGAGAAGCTCGCCCCGCCGGAGATCGACGTCGATGCCGAGACCTGCACCGACAGGGGCGTTGATTCGGCCACGGGGACGTAGTTCACGGCCAGCGAGCCACCCGTCATGGCGAACGCTTCGCGGACATAGAACTTCCGGATCGCGAAGCTGCCGCTGCTCAGGGTGACGGTGATGTCGGCGGCCGGGCGGTCGAGGATCACGGTGTCGAACTGCCCGGAGGTCGGGGCCGTGCCGGAGACGCCGGGCAGCCGCGGCGTCGGCAGCGTCTGGGTGCCGATGGGCGTGAGCTGGCCGGCGGCACTCACCGGCGTGGCCGGAGTCTGGCCGCTGTTCCAGTTGGCCAGCGTGCTCCAGTTGCCCCCGGTGTCGGTCCACCAGACGGCCGGCACGAGCTGGTCCCGGAGAAACTCCACGCCTCCGTTGACGACGTTGAAGTCGAGGTTGCTGTTGCCGCTGTTGAAGCTGGCCAGCCGGCCGGTGCTCGCGTACTGCCAGAAGGTCCACGGCTGCGCGGTGCCATAATCATCCCACGGGCCGTAGACCGTCGAGAGGCCGTCGCTGGGATTGCCCGTCTGCACGTTGATCGCGTCGGGGTTGTCAGGGTTCGGATAGCGGGCGATCCAGAGCTGCGAATAGGCCGGCCCGGCGAGGCTCGGGGGCGCGGCGGCCGGCTTGGCGAGCTGATCGCGCCGCGCGACGGTGGCCCCCGCCAGCACGTTCTGCGCATAGTTGCCGTTGATGTACATCATCGGACGGATCCGCATCACGTCGTAGACGCGATTCGAGAAGTCGATCGAGTACTGGGCGAGTTCGTTGTCGGTGCGGATGGTGTCGCCCGCCTCGAGGTCGAACGTCGGGGGCAGGTAGCCCGGCCGCATGAAGGCGCCGGCCATCTGGATGAAGTGGTCGGCCTCGTCCACGGCGGAGTTGGCGATGCCGCCCGAGTTGGACGTGGTGGTGATGATGTCCGGCCTCGCGAAGTGGTACGAGCCGACGAACATGCCCGCGGCCGTCGCCCGGTTCATGTTCTGGACGAAATACGGGTCGTCGTACCGCCGCGACAGCGTGGCGTCCGTGTCGTCGTTGGCCGGATAGCCGCCGTTCCGCTTGTCGACGCCGGTCGTCCCACCGCGGCTGGATCGTACGAAGAGGAACTGCCGGTTCTCGACGCTGCGGAGGTTGTTCCACGTCGTCTGCGAGATGTTTCCCTGCCAGGCCGAGACGTCGAGCCCCAGCAGGCGATTGCCCGAACTCTGGGCCTGCGCGCTGACCGTGATCGCCAGCGCCAGGAGCGCCGCGGCCGATACCCGATGACATCGAGACCTTCCCATGAGAGCAATCATACCGGCCGTCTCGTTCAGAAGCCCGTTTTGGTCGATCCCCGGCGGGCCGCCGCCGATGCTCGGCCCCGACGTGGACTCAGCCGGCCTCGTCCGCAGCGATCAGGGCGGCGATCCTCCGACCCGGCGCCGTCATGGCGAGCCGGTCGAGCGCGGCCCGGCCCACCCAGCGGCCGTCGGGCGGGGCGGGCACGGCCCGAGCCAGCCGCCGTTCGACCACCAGGCACTCGATCCGGTGGTGGGTGACGCCGTAGGCCACGCGGCCGATCCGCTGTCCCGCGGCGCCCCGCGGCGCGCGGGGAAAATCCCAGAGCCCCTCCCACCATTCGCCGGGACCGCGCTGCACCACGAGCACGCGACCGCCGCACCGCGTCACGACGGCCGTCTCGCGGATCTGCTGCGTGGCCCGCGGCGCGGCCATCACCGGGATCTCCGCCACGCGGCCCTGGGCGGCCGCCGCGCAGTCGCCCGCCAGCGGGCAGCGGTCGCAGAGCGGCCGGGTCGGCGTGCAGACCAGCGCGCCGAGATCCATGAGCGCCTGGTTGAAGACGCCGGCGGCCCGCCGCGGCACGAGCGCCGCGGCGAGCTCCCAGATCGGCTCGTCTCCCGCGCCCCCCACGGGCCGATCGTGGCCGGCGAGCCGCGCGAGCACCCGCCGCGAGTTGGCCTCGACGATCGGCGCGGGCAGGTCGAAGGCGATCGAGGCGATCGCCCCGGCGGTGTAGCGGCCGATCCCCGGCAGCGACCGCAGCCCCGCGAGCGACCGCGGAAACTCGCCGCCGTGGTCCGCCACCACCACCCGCGCCGCCGCATGCAGCTGCCGCGCCCGGCGGTAGTAGCCGAGCCCTTCCCAGTGCTTGAGCACCTCGGCCTCGCGGGCGACCGCGAGGTCGCCGACTGCGGGAAACCGGCGCAGGAACCGGGCGAAGAACTCCTTCACCCGCTCCACCTGCGTCTGCTGGAGCATCACCTCGCTGACCCAGACGGCGTAGGGATCGCGGGTCCGCCGCCAGGGGAGGTCGCGCCGCGCGCGGCGATACCACCGCACCAGCCGCCGCCGCACCCCGGCCGGATCGGCGACCGCCGGCACCGCAGCCACCGCCCGTCCCTGCTTCCCGGCCGCTCTCCGGACTCGCGCCACGTGCAATCCTCGGTGTTCCGCGGTCAAGCATCGGCAGTCTAACGAGCCGGGTCTCGAGGTCGACCTCGAGACCCGGGCCAACAGCCGGGCGATCTGCTCGGGCTGCGGCGAGACGCGGCCCGGAGGCGGCCGGCTCTCGCCTCAATCGAGGCCAGCGGCGTCGATCAAATCCAGCGGCGAAACTGACCACCAGAAACGCATTCGGCTTCCGGACGCCGCAGGGCAGCGAAATCGCCCGCTCACACGCCCGGCACGATGGCCCGCCGCACCGGGCGGTCCCAGCCCCGCTGCCCGGTCGGCCGCGGGCTCGGCCAGAGTCCGGAACCCATTTCGATCATCCCGTGGTGCGTGTTGTAGTCACCGAGCAGGTTGAGGAACGGGACCGCGTCGAACGCGTCGGCGCCGCGGACGCCGGTGCCGTTCCAGGTGCCGTTCGCCAGCAGCTCCAGCGCCACCACCGGGCAGACGGCCGTCTGCCAGAGCACCGCCTGAGAGCCCCACTGCCGCATCGTCGTCTCGTTGTCGGCGACGTGGTAGAGGTAAATCTCGCGGGGCTGACCGTCGTGAGTGCCCTTCACCCACGTGCCGGCGCAGGTGCGGCCGTGCATCAAGTGCCCGAGTTTCGCGGGATTCGGGAGCACGGCGGCCAGCACGTCCCGCGGCGCCACCGACACATCGCCCACGCGGATCTTGTGCTTGCTGTCGAGGCCGAGGTAGGCGAACGTCTTCAGCCAGTCGACGAACTCGGCGCCGAGCCCGTACTTGAACGTCACCCGATTGCAGGAGATCTCCCGCGGGATGAGCACCACCTCCTCGTGCTCGACGTTGACGCACTCCTGGGGGCCGATGCCCGCGGGAAAGTGGAAGATCTCCGGCTCGCTGAAGCACTCGGTCGTGAACAGGCCGCGGCCCCGCTCCCAGACGAGCGGGGGATTGAGCGTCTCCTCGATGGTCGTCCAGATCGAGAACGTCGGGGCGAAATCGAAGCCGTCGATCGAGAGGTTCGACCCGTCGCGGACGCCGATCTCGTCAATCTCGTCGAACAGGTGGTCGGCGGCGTAGCGGGCGAAGACGTCGCTGAGTCCGGGCTCCACGCCCATGCCCACGAGCGCCAGGAGCCCCGCGTCGCGCCAGGCCTGGTCGGCGGCGAGCTGTCCGGCGCCCAGGGGCTCCCCGACCTGCTCGTACGGATGCGTCGGGTGCGGCTTGCTCAGGTTCATCGCCAGGTCGACGTAGCGGCACCGGGCCTCGAAGGCGGCGGCGAAGATCGGCTCGTTGATGCGGGGGTCGCAGGCGTTGACGATGACGTCGGCCTTGACGCTGCGGGCCAGTTCCACCACCTTCGCCTGGTCGGTGGCGTCGACGACGGCGGTGGAGAACCGCCGCGGGTCGTCGAGCTCGGCCACCACCGCCTCGACCCGCTGCTTGCTCACGTCGGCGAGCACGAACCTGTCGAAAAACGGGCGGGTTTCGGCAATCGACGCCATCGAGGCCCCCACGCCGCCGGCGCCGATGACGAGGATGTTTTTCACGGGGAGCCACCGATCTCGTGGAGAGGAAACTTTTATGACTGTAGGGTATCCTAGTCCCCCGAAAGGACCGTGTCGCGAACCGAAGGAAAACTCCGGGGATTCGTGGCGCGGGGGAGAGACAGCGTGAAGCGGCACCGCAACTTCATCGCCGGTGAGTGGGCCGCCGCGGACGGCGCTCGAGAGGTCGTGAACCCCGCCACGGGCGCGGTGCTCGCCACGGTCGCCGAGTCGACGGCGGCCGACGTCGCCGCCGCCGTGCGGGCCGCGCGGCAGGCGTTCGACACCGGCCCCTGGCGGACCGCAACGGCACAGGCCCGAGGTCGCATCCTGTTCGCGATGGCCGGGCTCCTCCGTCAGCACGCCGCAGCCCTCGCGGAACTCGAGACGCGCAACTGCGGAAAGCCCATCGTCGAGAGCGAGATGGACGTGCAGGACGCCGCGACCTGCCTGGAGTATTACGGAGGCCTGGCCACCAAGATCCACGGCGAGACGCTGCCCGTCCCGGACAACGCGCTGAACCTCACGCTCAAGGAGCCGGTGGGCGTCGTGGGGCTGATCGTCCCCTGGAACTACCCGCTGCTGCTGGCGATGTGGAAGCTCGGGCCCGCCCTGGCCGCCGGCTGCACGGTCGTGCTCAAGCCGGCCGAGCAGACGCCGCTTTCGATGCTGGAGTTCGCCCGCCTCGTCCACGAGCACCTGCCGGAGCTGCCGCCCGGAGTCTTCAACGTCGTCACCGGCGACGGCCCCGTGGCCGGCCGGGCGCTCGTGGAGTCGATGGAGGTCGACAAGATCGCTTTCACCGGCGGCACCGAGACCGGCCGCGAGGTGCTCCACGGCGTCGCCCGCTCGAACCTCAAGAAGGTGTCGTTGGAGCTCGGCGGCAAGTCGCCGAACATCTTCTTCTCCGACTGCGACCTCGAGGCGGCCACCGACGGCGCGCTGTTCGGCGTGTTCATCAACCAGGGGGAGGTCTGCTCGGCGGGCTCCCGCGTGCTCGTGCAGCGGGAGATCGCCGCGGAGTTCCTCGCGCGGATGAAGGAGAAGACGGCCCGCATCCGGCTCGGCGACCCGCTCGACCGCGACACGAAGATGGGGCCGGTCGTGAGCCGCGAGCACATGGAGCGGGTGCTGGCGGCGATCGAGCGGGGCCGCGCGGAGGCGCGGCTCGTGGCGGGGGGCCGGCGGGTCGCCGCGCTGCCGAGCGGCTGCTTCGTGGAGCCGACGATCTTCGAGAGCGACAACTCGGCCTGGATCGCCCGGGAGGAGATCTTCGGGCCGGTGGTCACCGTGATCCCCTTCACCGACGAGGCCGACGCGATCCGGATCGCCAACGACACGCCCTACGGCCTGGCGGCGGCGGTCTGGTCGCGGGACATCTTCCGCTGCCTGCGGGTGGTGAAGGCGGTGCGGGCCGGAATCGTCTGGGTCAACACCATGCAGCCCTGCTACGTGGAGTCGCCCTGGGGCGGCTACAAGCAGAGCGGTCACGGCCGCGAGATGGGCCTCCACGGCCAGGAGGAGTTCCTGGAGACGAAGCAGGTGCACATCAACCTCAGCGAGGCGCCGCTGGCCTGGTACTGACCGGGCCCGGCGCGGGAAGGAGTCGCATGCCGAGCATCGTGATCCGCACGGCGGTGCCCGGGCCGCGGTCGCGGGCCCTGCTGGAGCGCCGCAAGGCGGCGGTCTCCTCGAGCCCGTTCATGACGACGCCCTTGTTCGTCGAGCGGGCCGACGGGGCCACCCTCACCGACGTCGACGGCAACACGTTCCTCGACTTCGCCGGCGGGATCGGCACGGTCAACGTCGGCCATGCGCGGCCCGAGGTGGTGGCGGCGATCCGCGAGCAGGCGGGCCGCGCCCTCCACACCTGCTTCAACGTGGCGATGTACGAGCCCTACGTGGCGCTCGCCGAGAAGCTCAACGCGATCGTGCCCACGGCGGGGCCGCGGAAGAGCGTGCTGTTCAACACGGGGGCGGAGGCGGTCGAAAACGCCGTCAAGATCGCCCGCCGGGTGACCGGCCGCGCCGGGGTGCTCACCTTCGAGCACGGGTTCGCGGGCCGCACCTACATGGCCCTGTCGCTCACCAGCAAGGTGGTCCCCTACAAGGCCGGCTTCGGCCCCTTCATGCCGGAGGTTTACCGGCTGCCCTATCCCTACCTCTACCGCAGCGGCTTCACCGACGAGGAGGCCTACGTCGACCACCTGCTCGACGGCGTCCGCGACTTCTTCCGCACGCATGTCGACCCCCGCGACGTCGCCTGCCTCTGGATCGAACTGGTCGCGGGGGAAGGAGGCTTCCTGGTGGCGCCGCCGCGGTACATCCAGGGCCTGCGGGCCCTCTGCGCCGAGCACGGCATCATCTTCATCGTCGACGAGATCCAGACCGGCTTCTGCCGCACCGGCACGATGTTCGCCACCGAGCAGTACGGGATCGAGCCCGATCTGGTAACGGTGGCGAAGTCGATCGCCGGCGGCCTGCCGCTCTCGGCCGTGGTGGGCCGGGCCGACCTGCTCGACGGGGTGCCCGTCGGGGGTTTGGGGGGCACCTACTGTGGCAACCCCGTCGCCTGCGCGGCGGGCCTGGCGGCCATCGAGGTCTATGAGCGGGAAAGGGTGGCCGCCCACGCGGCGGACCTCGGCCGCCGGCTCCGCTCCCGGCTGCACGGATGGCAGAGGCGATTCCCCAGCATCGGCGACGTCCGCGGGCTCGGGGCGATGCTGGCCGTGGAGTTCGTGGCCGATGCCGCGAGCCGCGCGCCGGCGAAGCAGACCTTCGCGGCCGTCGCAGCCCGCGCGCTGGAGCGGGGCGTGATCCTGATCGGCTCGGGCACGCACGGAAACGTGATGCGGTTCCTGTTTCCGCTGGTGATCACCGTCGAGCAACTCGACGAGGGCCTCGCCGTGATCGAGGAAGCGCTGGCGGAGGCCTCGGCCTGATCCGGCCCGAGGAGCCAGCCCGTGGAGAACATCCTGGCACACCCGTCCCTACCGGAGAGACGCCCATGGGAACCTTCAACCCGCCCGCACACCGCCGCTACGATTCCCGGCTGCCGCCGCATCGCCGGGCCTTCACGCTAGTCGAGCTCCTGGTGGTGATCGCCATCATCGCGACGCTCATCGGCCTGCTCCTGCCAGCGGTGCAGACGGCCCGGGAGTCGGCCCGTCGGACCGAATGCCAGAACCGCCTCCGGCAGACGTGCCTGGCAACGCTGGCGTATGAGAGCGGCAAGAGAATGCTTCCCCCGCGTCGCTACACCACCGTCGGCGTGGACGCCTCGGGCGCGCCGGCGACGTTTCCCGCGAGCGGTGACAACGGGGCGCCGCCTCAGGTGCTGATCCTGCCGTTCTACGAGGAGGCGAGCCGCTTCCAGCTCTTCGACCTCAACTACGACACGAACCTCGACACGCCCGTGAAGCCGGGGATCCCGGCCAAGCCCGGGGCCAACTCGCGGGCCCGGGAGCAGGACATCCCGTCGCTCCTCTGCCCGTCGGATTCCTCGCAGAAGTTCGTCGCCGAGTGGGTGACCGGGCGGCCGATGGGCCGCGACAACTACTTCGCGTGCACCGGGGGCGCCGCGATGAGGGGAGGCACGGCGCTCGACGGCATCTTCGCGATCCCCGATCCTGCTCCCGGGCGGCCGATGAACGGCTACAGGACCTCGCAGGTGACCGACGGATTGTCGAAGACCGCCCTGTTCGCCGAGGTCATGCGGGGCACGCTGTCGTGGAACGACAGCGGCCAGTTCGACAACACGACGGCGTTCATGTCGTCGGGGGCGCTCACCGGCACGCGGCTCGTGGACGGCCGGCGGGTGCCCGAGTGCATGCCGAACGGCCAGGCCCGCTCGACGAACTGGATCCGCTACACGGGGCACGAGTTCTACCGTGACATCCCCAACATGTTCATGGTCACCCACACGCTGCCGGTGAACTGGAACCGACGGTCGGCGTCGCCCACCCAGCAGACCTTCAACTGCGGGGACGTGAGCTATCGCGTGGCCCACGTCGCGGCGTCGAGCTACCATCCCGGTGGTGCGAATCTCGGGCTCGCCGACGGCAGTGTCCGCTTCATCGAAGAGACGATCGACTTCGACGTCTGGCAGGCCGCGGGCAGCCGCGCCGGTGGAGAGCCGCTGGCACTCCCATGAGCCTTCACGAGGGGATTCTCCGGTGCACGCTCCTGGCCGTGGTTGCGGTCGCTGCGGGCGGCTGTGGCCGCGGCGCGGCACCGGCCGGCGCTCCGGGGCCGGACGCCGGCCTCGTCGATCTCCGCGAGATGCTCCGACAGAGGAAGGCCGCGGGCCAGGCGGTGCCCGCGTCCGCCGCCGACCTCCGAGCGCTCGACGCCGCCTACCCTGCCGCCGGCCGGTTCATCGGCAGCGGCGTCATCGAGTACGTCTGGGGGGCCGGCCTGGCGGACGGGCCGGATGCCGCCAGCCGATTGCTCGCCTTCGAGACAGCGGCCGCCACGGCCGGCGGCCAGGTGCTGACGCAGGACGGCACGATTCGGCACGTGACCGCCGACGAGTTCGCGGCGCTCAGGAAGGCGAAGCCCTGACGGAAGGCCGAGTGAACGCGGTCTGGACTGCCGCGGAATCGCGCACGCCTGCTTCATCGCGCTGCGTTTGCCGGTGTGGCATTTCGCAGAAATGACGAATCGAGTTTCCCCAATCTGGCGAAACTTCGCAGAGACTACGAAACACGGGGGATCACCGGCGGGGGGGCACATCCATCGTCTGTCCCGAGGAATACAGGTGTTTGAAGCAAAAACCGCCACCTGCGTCGATCGCGGCACGCCGTTTGCAAAAACGCTTGGCAACTTCGGGTCGTTCTGCCCGCCCCGCTCGAGCCAAGTCACCTCTGCGAAGGAGCTGCTCATGAGTCGCATTCATCGGATCATCCGTTCGGGCCTGATGGGCTGCGTCGCAGCCGCGATCGGCGCCGGCCTGCTGGCCCAGACCGCGACCGCCGCCACCACCACCTACACGAGCCGCTCGTCGTTCGAGTCGTCGCTTCCTGCGGGGAACTACTTCAACAACTTCAACGGCACTACTCCGACGTTCGCTCCGATCCTGGGTGGTGTTTCCGGAACCGGCGGCACGCCTTCGATCGGCTACACCATCACGGCGCCGACCGCCGGAGTGGCCGCGTTCCCGGACGCGGGATTCACGGCCATCGGGAACTGGGGGTCGTCCAACAGCATGATCGTGAGTTTCAACACCGGCAACGTGTTTTCCGCCGGCGGTGATATCTGGATTTCGGATGTCAATGGCAACCGGCTGGCCGGGACCGTGACGGTGAACTTCAGCGATGGCTCGACCGTCGCCGTGCCGAGCACGACCTCCGGTGCGTTCGGCTTCGCCGGGATCACGACCGACTCCGCCCCGCTCACCTCCATGACCGTGGTGGGACTCGGCGGGTCGAGCTATCTCAACATGTCGAACTTTTCGGTCGCCGCGGTGCCGGAGCCCTCGTCGATCGCTGCGACGGCCCTGGCGGTGGCGGCCCTCGCAGGTGCGGCCCTCCGGCGTCGGGCGTGAGCATCGACGGCGGAGTGGGCCGCGCGGTCGGCGGGATGATGAAGCAGGCGGTGGGCGGACGAGGCGGGTGGCGGAATCAGGTCGACGGTGACGTGCGGGAGATAATGTGTCTCCCCGGTGACCGGCGGCGTCACCAGGGAGCAGCGTCATGCGTACGGCGTCGTCACAAGGGCGGTTTTCTCGGGTCACCGCGCGGCTGCTGACGCTCGTTGGTGTCGTGGCGTGGGCCGCGGCAGCGTCAGGCCAGGTCACGACCTACACCAGCCAGCCGGCCTTCCAGGCTGCCTTGCCGGCGGGCAGCGCGACCAACGCGTTTCCCGACCTGCCGGTTGGCAACTACACCACGCCGGCGGCTCCCGGCCGATACGTGCTGGGCGCGCCCTACGCGTCGTACAACGTCTACTCCCCGGTCGGACTCTTCGGTGACAACTACACGATCGGCGGGCAGTCCGTCCGCGGCATCGGCAACTACGCGTTTAGCAATTCGCTGTTCGTCGATTTCAGCAGCAACAACGTCCGCCAGGTGGGGGCGACGTTCTTCTTCTCCGACTTCAACGGCGCCGCCTACCCTGGCGACGTCGTCGTGCAGTTCTACGACGGCGAGAGCGCGAGCGTGCCGCTGGTCACCGGCAGCGTGCCGACGAACACCGGCGGCTCGGGAGGTCCGAACTTCTTCGGGCTCTCGGTGGCCGACTCAGGCCGCGCGATCCGCGGGCTCGTGGTGCCGCGGTATCCACCCGGAACCGAGGTCTACATCAACATGGGGCCGATCACGACCGCGGCCTTCGCCGACATCGCGCAGTTCTGGTCGGCCGCCGGCAGTGCGACCACGCTCGGGGGTTCGGGCGTCTGGTCGGCCGCGGGGTCCAACTGGGCAGCGTCGGGCACGTCGATCGGCGCGTGGAACTCCGCGCGGCGAGCGGTGTTTTCCAGCACCAACGGCACCGTCACCGTCGACGCCGCCGGCGTGTCCGTGGCTCGCGGGCTGGCCTTCGACGCGTCGGGCTACGTCGTGGACGGTCCGGGGACCATCACGCTGACGGGAACGTCGTTGGCGGCGAACGACGTCTATGTCGGTCCGGGCATCGCCCCCACGATCGGGGCCAATCTCTCGGCGGCGAGCGGCTTCGTGAAGTCGGGCCCCGGCATCCTCCGGTTGACCGGCACGGCGACCGGTCCGGTGACCATCTCGCGGGGTGTGCTCCAGGTGGGCACCGGCGGCACGAGCGGCGCGGTCGTCGCGTCGAGCATCGTCAACAACGGGGAACTCGAGTTCAATCGCTCCGGCGCCGTGGCGTTCTCCGGGGCGATCAGTGGCAGCGGAGCGGTCTTCATCACCGGGGACGGTCGCACCACGCTCTCCGGACCGGGCAGCTACACCGGCCAGACCGGCATCCTGTCCACGGGCACGCTGGCGATCACGTCGGCCGCGGCGGTGGCCGGATCGGTGCGGGTGAACACCGGGTCCAACGGCACGTTCGACGTGTCGGGCGTGGCGGGGGGCTACGCGGTGCCCGACGGACAGACGCTCGTGGGCGGCGGCACGGTGATCGGGACGACGACGCTGGGCGGCGGCGCGACCGTCTCGCCGGGCGTGGCCCGCGGCACGATCACGATGTCGGGGTCGCTGGCGCTCGGAGGGGGAAGCAACTACAACTGGCAGATTGACGACGGCTCGCTGCCCGCCGGTCAACCAGGGTCGTACGACCTCGTGAGCGTGCTGGGTGGGCTCGCGATCACCGCGTCGCCGACGAACACGTTCAAGGTCAACCTCTGGAGCGTGCTGCCCGACGGCACGAGCGGGCCCGCCCTGGGATTCGATTCGCTCGTCTCCTCGACCTACACGCTCCTCACCACCACCGGTGGTATCAGCGGCTTCGCGGCCAACAAGTTCACCGTGAACACCGGCTCGGCCAACGGCACCGCCGGCTTCATCAACGACCTCGGGGGAGGCACCTTCCGCATCGCCCAGGCGGGCAACGATCTGCAACTCGTGTTTTCACCGGCGTTCTCCGGGATCACGATCGACGTCGCCTCCGGCGTCACCCAGACTCAGACCGCGGCCGGCTATCCGTCGCTCTCCGGCGGCTCACCGGTTCTGAAGACCGGGGATGGGACGCTGATTCTGGACCAGGCCAACCCGCTGACGGCTACGACGACCGTGCAGGCCGGGATTCTCCGACTGGCCAATGGTGCCGCCCTGTCGAGCAGCACGCTCGTGCCGGCGGCCGGCGGCACCGTCACGCTCTCGCCGGGCCTGCAGGCGACGGTGGGTGGCCTCGCCGCCAACGACGGTGGTCTCGTCGACGTGGGCACGGGCCTCGTCACGGTCGCCGCGGGGCTCTCCAGGGCTGACCTGCTCGTGGCCCTGAACTCCGGCCGCGGAGACGGTTCCTGGACCGGCCCCAGCGGGATCACCTCGTCCGCCGCAGCCGCCAGTGGCGGAGATCGGACGGTTGGCTGGCTCGACAACGGCGACGGCTCGGTGACCTTCGCCTTCGCGGCCGCGGGTGACACCAACCTCGACTGGCAGGTGGACATTCTCGATGCCAGCAACTTCCTCGCCGGCGGCAAGTTCGACTCCGGGAGTCTGGCCAGCTGGAACGAGGGCGACTTCACCTACGACGGGGTCGTGGACATCCTCGACGCGGCGAGCTTCCTTTCGAACGGCCTGTTCGACGCCGGCCCCTACAACACGGCGACCCAGGTCGGGGTGGCGGCGGTTCCCGAGCCGGCCGGATGGGCGGGGCTCTCGGCGGCGCTCGCCTTCGCGCTGTGGCGCCGGCGCGTCTCAGAGCGGAAACCGCCCGCCCGCTGGTAGCGGTCGGCTGGTCACTTCGTGGGCGGCGCGAGGGCAAACCCGACCTTGTCGATCGTTCCCGTGAAGGCGAACGGAGTCGTGTAGTCGGGAGCGACGGGGGTGATCGAGTCTCGTCCGATTTCAAACGGCTCGAGCCCGTGGCGGAAGGCGGTGCGCATGAGCATGCCCTCGCCGGCGGGCCTGCCGTTGACGAACAGCGCGAGAGTGCCGCCGCCGGTCTTCGAGCCGTCGGGTGTGAACCTGGTCTCGAGCGTCACCTTGCCTTCGGGCAGCGGCTCGGTGCCGGGGATCGTGACATCGGCCACGTCGAAAAAGGTGGAGCGAAAGACCGGCTTGTTGTCCTTGACATACAGCGACCAGCCGCAGGAGAAGCCGCCCACGCAGGCCACCACGCCCTCTGCGCCGCCCTTGGGAATCGTCAGTTCGGCGGTCAGGCCGTGGGGTCGCGGGAAGAGCTGGGGGCCGATCGGCTCGGGCAGCCAGACGTCGTTGCCGAAGTAGGTCCAGCTCGTCCGGGGGGCGCCGGCGATACGGAGCGTGGGGTCGAACCGCTCGGAGAATCGCGGGTCGAGGGGGAAGACGTCGTATGTCTTGGCCTCTTCCAAGAACAGTCCCTGCAGCTCGGCCAGCTTGTCGGGCTGTTCCCTGGCCAGGTCGACGGCCTCGCTGAAGTCGTCTTCGAGGTTGTAGAGCTCCCAGGGGGTGCTCACGAAGCCGTCGCCGCGGCCGGCGGTTTCCCAGGGCAGGCCGTAGCGGCTGCACGCGATCCAGCCGTCGTGGTAGATCGCGCGGTTGGTGGCGAGCTCGAAATACTGGGTCGTGCGGCGGCTCTTGGCCTTCGCGTCGTCGAACGAGTAGGCCATCGAGACCCCTTCGATCGGCTTCTGCTCGATACCGTTGACGACCGTGGGCGCGCTGATCTTGCACGCTTCGAGAATCGTGGGCACCACGTCGATGACGTGATGAAACTGCGTGCGAACTTCCCCCCGCGCCTTGATCCCCTTGGGCCAGTGCACGACCAAGGGGTTGCGCGTGCCGCCCAGGTGGCTCGCCACCTGCTTGGTCCACTGGAAGGGGGCGTTCATGGCCCAGGCCCAGCCGACGGGCACGTGCGGCTCGCTGGTCGGGCCGCCGATCTCGTCGATGCGTTTGATCGTGCTCTCGAGACCCAGCTGCAGGCCGAGCAGGCTGGCGACCTCGCTGAACGTGCCTTCCAGCCCCCCCTCGGCGCTCGCGCCATTGTCGCCCACCACGTACATCACGAGCGTGTTGTCGAGCTCGCCCGAGGCGCGCAGGCTCTCGATCAGGCGGCCGACCTCGTGATCGGTGAAGGCCATGTAGGCGGCGTAGTTCTCCATGAGGCGCGTGTACACCTTCCTGGCGTCGGCACGCTGCGTGTCCCAGGCGGGAATCTCACCGGGCCGCGGGGTGAGCTTCGTGCCCCGGGGAATGACGCCGATCTCGAGTTGCCTGGCGTGCGTGAGTTCGCGCTGCCTGTCCCAGCCGTGGTCGAACGCGCCGCTGAACTTCGCGCGCCACTCGGCGGGGGCGTGATGCGGCGCGTGCACGCCGGAGGTGCTGAAGTAGTTGAACCAGGGCTTGCCGGGGTCGGCGGCCCGGACGTTCCGGGTCCAGGCGATGGCCTCGTCGGTCATGTCGGTGGTGAAGTGGTAGCCCTGCGCGGGCGTCTTCGGCTGCGGCACCCAGGTCGTGTTGCGGTAGATCGTGGGATAGTACTGATGCGTCTCGCCCTGATTGAAGCCGTAGAAATAGTCGAACCCGAGGCCGGTGGGCCAGCGGTCGAACGGGCCCGCGGGACTGATGTCGGGCTCCGGCGTGTTGTGCCATTTGCCGAACATGGCCGTGGCGTAGCCGCTGTCGCGGAGCATCTGCGATACGAGCGCCGTGCTGCGCGGCAGGATTCCGGTGTAGCCGGGGAACCCCGTGCCCATCTCGATGATCACCCCCGTGCCGACCGAGTGGTGGTTGCGGCCGGCGAGCAACGCGCCCCGCGTGGGACTGCACAGCGCCGTGGTGTGGAACCGCGTGTAGCGCAGGCCGTTGGCGGCGAGCTGATCCATGTGCGGCGTCGGCACCGGGCCTCCGAACGTCGAGCACATCCCGAAGCCCACGTCGTCGAGCAAGATCAGCAAGACGTTCGGACTTCCCTGCGGCGCCTCGAGCGGCAGGGGGAAGCTGGCGGTCGAATCCTTGTACGTCGTGCCGATCGTGCCCGTGAACACCGGATCGGGCCTGGGCAACTGCGTTCCGCCTGGCCCGTCGGCCGCGCGGGGCGAACCCGCGACGACGGCCATGACGCCCCCTAGCGAGCCGAGGAACACCGCGAGAGCGACGGTTGCGGAGAGGGTGCGAGACATGCGTGGCCTCAGGGGGTGGAAAGAGATGCCACGAAGGGTCCGTGGACCTGGGCGGAAGCGTTGTACCGGCACCCACGAGACAGATCAATGATTCGCAGGGCGGGCTTCGAGGTCCTCGACGCCGCCAGGACACGGCTCGGCCTCACGGGGAGTGGCTGTCGATCGCGGGCAGCTTGGTGGGCGCCGCTTGGGGGCGGCTCGGGCGGTTCGCTAGACTCTTCCCTGAGGGCCGGTCGTAACCCAGAAAAAACCGCCCGCCGCCGAAACCGCCGCGCCCTGGCCGCGGCGGCGCCGGATCGAGCCCGACCGTCGCCGATCGCATCCGCATGAGCCACCAGTCATCCCCCGGCGGTCAGGGCCCACGGCGGCGGCGCGGAGCGGGCCAGGAAAAGCTCGCCGTCGCCCGCCGCGACACCCCCGCGGGCCCCGTCTGGGAGCTCGTCCATCCCCGCTGCAGCCGCAAGCGCCGGGACGACATCGCGGAGGTGGAGGCGATGGTGGAGGCGGGCGAGACGGAGATCGCGCACGACGAGCTCGTGTGGCTGCTCTCGGAGTGCCCCGACTTCCTCGAGGCCCACGTGCAACTCGGCCTGATCGCGCTGGAGGAAGACGATGCCAAACTCGCCCGCGGCCACTTCGGCCGGGCCTACGAACTCGCGTTCCGCGCCCTCGACGCCGCCGGTGGGCCGCAGCCGCTCCCGTATCAGCTCGATGGCAACAAGCCGTTCTTCCAGGCGGCGAAGGGGCTCGTGCACAGCCTGATGGAGCTGGGGCGGAAGCAGGCCGCCAAGGAGGTCTGCCAGCGGATCGCGCCGCTCGATCCCTCCGACCCGCTCGGCATCCAGCGGATCGCCCAGCGGTGACGGCCGGCGGTGGGCCGGGCCGATGCGGCGGCCGTATGATGTCGGCTTCCGGAACCCCGCCCCCTGGCGGAACCTCGCCCTCGGAGACCTGACGTGATTCCGCGCTGTCGTGCACTCGCCCACTTCGCGTGCGTTGCCCTCGTGGCCACCACGAGCGGCTTCCTGGCCGCGACGAGCGGCCTGCGGGCCGACGAGGCCACGCCCCCCGCAGCCGCCGAAACGATTCGCCTCTGGGAGGCCGAGCCGCCCGGCGCCCTCGGCACCGCCGACCACGACGTGCCCGTCGTCGCCTGGTGGCCGGCGCCGAAGGAGGCCGCACCGACCGCGGCACTCGTGATCTGTCCTGGCGGCGGCTACGGCGGCCTCGCCGATCACGAGGGGAGCGACTATGCCCGCTGGCTCAACGCCCAGGGCATCTCGGCCTTCGTGCTCCGCTACCGGCTCGGCAGCAAGGGCTACCGCCATCCGGTGATGCTCGGCGACGTGTCGCGGGCGATCCGCCTCGTGCGGGCGGGCCACGAACGCTTTCGCATCGATCCCGCGCGGGTCGGCGTGATGGGCTCTTCGGCCGGCGGCCACCTCGCCCTCACCGCCTGCATCCACGGCACCGCGGGCGACCCGCAGGCCGCCGACGCGATCGACCGGGTGTCGGCCCGACCCGACCTCGGCATCCTCTGCTATCCGGTCGTGAGCATGCTCCCGGAGAAAACCCATGGCGGCTCGCGGAAGAACCTCCTCGGCGCCACCCCCGACGAGGCGGTCGCCCGGCAGCTCTCCGGCGAACTCGCCGCGCACGACGACGTGCCGCCGCTGTTCATCTGGCACACCTGGGAAGACAAGGCGGTGAAACTCGAGCCGATTCTCGAACTGGGCGTGCGGCTCAAGGCGCACGGCCGACCCTTCGAGCTGCATGTCTATGAGACCGGCAGCCACGGCCTCGGCCTCGGGGTCCGTCCCTACGATCCCACGCAGACGCTCCATCCCTGGACCGGCGAATGCCGCCGCTGGCTCGCCGCGCGAGGCTTCTGACCACCCATGCACGACGCCGCGGCGGCCGGCCGCTTCATTTCGCTCGAGGGCATCGACGGCGCCGGCAAGTCGGCGCAGATCGGCCGGCTCGCCGACTGGCTGCGGTCCACGGGACGCCGCGTGACCACCTGCCGCGACCCGGGCTCCACGCCGGCGGGCGACGCGGTCCGCGCGATCCTCCTCGATCGCCACGACCTGCACCTCGCGGCGACCGCGGAGATGTTCCTCTACATGGCCGCCCGGGCGCAGCTCGTGGCGGAGGTGATCGAGCCGGCCATCGCCCGCGGCGAGTGGGTCGTGTCCGACCGCTACCTGCTCTCGAACGTCGTCTACCAGGGGCATGCCGGCGGACTCGATCCCGAGGCGATCCGCGGGGTGGGCCGGATCGCGACGGGTGGGCGGATGCCCGACCTCGTGATCCTGCTCGACGTGGACCTCGAGACGAGCGCGCGACGGCTGGCGCGGCCGCTCGACAAGCTCGAGAGCCGCGGCGGCGCATACCGGGAGCGGCTGCGAGCCGGCTACCACGCCGAGGCGGCGGGCCACGCCGACACGGTGGTCACGGTCGATGCCACCGCGGGCATCGACGACGTGGCGGCGGCGATTCGCGCCGCCGTGATCGCGCGGTTCGGCGAACGGGCGTAGGAGGCCGCATGGCCTGGCAGGGGATCGAGGGGCACGACGCGATCGCGGAGCGGTTCGTCGCCGCGCAGGCGCGGGGGCGGGTGTCGGGCTCGTATCTGTTCGTCGGGCCGCCCGGCGTGGGCAAGGGGACGTTCGCGCTGGCGCTGGCCAGGTCGCTCACCTGCGAACGCCCGCTGCCGGGGCTCGTGGCCTGCGGTGGCTGCGGATCCTGCGTGCAGGCCATGGCCGGCAGCCATCCCGACATCGACGTCGTCCGCAAGCCCGACGACCGCTCGACGATCCCGCTGGAGCTTCTGATCGGCGCTGACGAGCACCGCATGCGGGAGGGGCTCTGCTGGCGGATCCTGCTCAAGCCGGTGCTCGGCCCGCGGAAGGTCGCGGTGATCATGGACGCCGATCACTTCTCCGAGGAAGCGGCCAACTGCCTGCTCAAGACCCTCGAGGAGCCGCCGGACGGCGCGGCGATCATCCTCGTGGGCACCGCCCTGGAACGGCAGCTGCCCACGATCCGCTCCCGCTGCCAGGTGATCCGCTTCGCCGCGCTGCCGGCCGATGTCGTGCGGAAGCTGCTCGAGCGCGAGACCACCGCCGCCGGAGCGCCGGTGGACGCGGCGACGCTCGACCGCTGCAGTCGCTCCGCCGGCGGGAGCCTGTCGCACGGCCGGCTCTTGCTCGATCCCGAGGTCACGGCCTTTCGCAGCCGGCTCTTCGACCTGCTCACCGCGCGGCCGCTGCACGGCGTCGATCTCTCCCGGGAAACACTCGCCTTCGTGGAAGCTGCCGGGAAGGAGGCGCCGCCGCGGCGGGCCCGGCTGAGGCTCGTGCTCGACGCCACGCTGGACGTGCTGCGGCATGCGGCACGCCGCGGCGCGGGGGTGGCCGCCGGCGATCCCGCGATCGACCGGGCCGCCGCCGCCTGGGCCACCGACGCCGATGCGACCGCCGCCGCCATCGACCGCACGCTCGATGCGGCCGACGCCGTCGATCGCAACGCCAACCTTGGCGTGCTGGTGGATGGCTGGACCGCCGTGCTCGAGGAACCCAGGCTCGGCCGACTGCGGTGAGCCGGCGCAGCCTTCGCCCGGTTTCGCAGCCTGCCCAGGTTGCCGGATGCCCGCGGCGGGCGCCGGTGACCCTGCCGCGCACGCCATCCTGGATCGATTTTTCCGGGCGTGCCTGTCGATCCATCCGCAGGGGTCGTGCCGGTTCGACACGCCCCGCTCGTTCGGCAGGCGGACACCAGCGACCATGGCGACGACCCAGCGGACCGCCCACGGCCGCGCCGGCTTCATCGTGGCGTCGGCGTTCTTCGCCGGCTTGGCGGTCGCGATTCTGGTCGTGGGCCCGGCGATCTGGGAACCGCCCCCCGAATCGTCGTTTCGGATCGACGACGCTGCGGTCGAGGCGGAGCGGCCGCCGGTCGAGGTCGCCGACGACCTGCCCCGGGCCGCCGTGCTGCTCGCCGCCAAGCCGACGGCCGTGCCCGTGTCGCCGGAACGGCTCGCGCTGGCCGATGCCGCCGCGCCCATCGTGACGGCGATCGTGGCCCAGGCTCTGCCGACATCCGGCGACCGGCCCGTCGGCGGCGAGGCTGCCCGCGAGGCAGCGCCGCAGCCCGCCGCGGCCGCTGCGGCGATGGAAGCGGATCTCGTGCCCACGCCGGCGCCGGCGGCAGCCGTGGCCGTGCCCGAGGCCGAGTCAGCGCCGCCCGTGCCCGAGGAGTCGCCGGAGCTTCGCGCCCTCGTCTCGCGGCTCCAAGCGACCGCGGCACCCGTCTCGGAGCCCGTGGCCGCGGCAGCCCCAGACGACTCGACTCCGCCCACGAGACCGGCGGCACCGCTTCCGGGTGAAGCCTGGACCGATCCCGACGGCAGCAACTGGACCGAGTCTCCCGACGAGACGCCTGAACCGCGGGCGGCGGGAGCCGCGCGGGGCGGCCGGCTCCTCGGCCGGCTGATCGAGCGACGCGGCGAGGTGGATCAGCGCCCGACCGCCGCCGGGCCCCCCTCCACCAGCCGCCTGCTCGACCGCGTCCGGGAACGGTTCACACCCCGACCCGACGATACGTCGCGCGAGGCGGAGCCTCCCGCGCCCGCCACCACCGAACCCGTGCCCGACGGCTTCCGCTGGCCGGAGCCTGTGTCGCTGCGCGGGCAGCTCGACGCGCTCGCCAAGACGCGGGGCGGCGACGCCGCCGCCACCTGGGCCGCCGCGGCACTCGGCAGCCTCGCCGACGTGCTGGCGACCGGCGGTCCGCGGGATGACGCCGGCGAAGCCGCGCTGATCGCGCTCGGCGATCGGGTCACCGAGGGCATGCAGGCCGCCGACGCGCTTCCCGACCATGGCCTCGCCTCGCGGATGCGTCGGGCCGCCCTGGCGATCGCGCGGCGGGTGGCGGTGTGGCGGGCCGCGGCTGCATGCTGCGGCGAGAGCCCCGCGGCCAGTTCGGCTGCCGAGGTGGCCGCGCTGCTCGCGGCGATCGAACGGTTCGAGTCGTCGCGGGATCCCGCCGACGCCCGCGCCGTCCGGGAGGCGGCCCGGGTCGTCGCGGCCACGCCGCTGGCGACCACCGAGGCGATCGATCGCGCCGTCCATGACCACTATCTCTCGCCGAACGTCCGCATCGCCGTCAACGAGCGGTTCGTCGAGAAGCTGCTGCCGGAAACGACCGTCACCACGAGCCCGCTCCACGACTACGTGCTCGGCCGCCAGGTCCGCGGCACGAAGACCGTGGAGCAGTCCACCACGGTGCGGTTCGCACCTCATCCGTCCGAGATCCGCCTCGATCTCCTCGTCAGCGGGGCCGTCGCCTCGCGGACGGTCACCGATGCCGGTTCCGTCTCGATCCACTCCCGCGGCCAGTCCAGCTTCACCGTCTCCAAGCCGATCCACGTGTCGCCGCGCGGACTGGCCTTCGACGCGGCCCGCGGTTCCGCCTCGAATCAGTCGCAGCTGGCGGGGATCGAGACCGGCTTCGACTCCGTGCCCCTGATGGGTTCGCTCGTCCGCACCATCGCCCGCAACCAGCACGACGAGAACCTCGACCAGGCGACCCGCGAGGTCAACGTGAAGATCGTCAGCCGCGCCTGCCGTGAGGTGGATGCCCAGACCGAGCCGCAGCTGGCCGCCGCGGCGAAGCGCGTGCGGGAGCGGTTCTGGGCGCCGATGGAGCGGCTCGGCCTCGAGCCGACCGCGGTGGCCCTGGAGACGACGGCCGGCGCGGCGACGGCGCGGCTGCGGCTCGCAGCCCCCACCCAACTCGCCGCGCACACTCCGCGGCCGCGGGCGCCGGACGACGCGCTGTTCAGCATCCAGATCCACGAGTCGACGGTGAACAACGCCTGCGGCCGCCTCGGCCTCGCGGGGCAGAAGATGGGCCTCGAGGCCCTGACCCACCACGTCTGCACCCAGCTGGGGCTGCCCCCGACGGTGCCCGACGACCTGCCCGAGGGCGTCGAGGTGACCTTCGCGGCCGACGATCCCGTACGGGTGGAGTGCCGCGACGGGCTGGTGCACGTTCATGTGTCGCTGGCGGCGCTGGAGAGCGGCCGGCGGAGCAACTGGTACGACATCGTGGCCCACGTCGCCTACAAGCCGACGGTCACGGGCATCCGGGTCGCGCTCGAACGTGAAGGCCCGGTGCAGCTCAGCGGCCCCGGCCAGAAGGGACGGATGGAGTTCGGGCTGCGGACGATCTTCGGGAAGATGTTTCCCAAGGAGCGTCCCGTGCAGCTCGTTCCCGAAACCCTCGTGGCCAATCGCCGCTTCGTCGGCGTGCAGGCCGTGCAGGCCGTGACGGCCGACGGCTGGCTCGCCATCGCCCTTTCATCGGCGCCGCCCGCCGGCAAGCCGCCAGCCACGGCCGCCAAGTCCGCGGACCTTCCGCAGCGGATCCTGCGTCGCTGAGCCCACCCGCGGTGCGGCGCCGCGTCGCATAAAGGTGCGACGCCGCGCGCGTGCCGGCACCGCCGCCGACCGCCTCTCACGGCGCGATACAATGGGTGTTTCGCAGGATCGACGCTCGGCCGTCGCGTGAGACGAGGCGGTGGACATGCGGTGTGCAACGCACGGTGCCCGGCTGACGGCGGTGCTGTGCGCCGGCATCGTGGCCGCAGCCGCGCTGCCAGGAGCCACGCCCGTCCCGGCCGCCTCCACGCTCGATCGCACCGGGCGGTTCGCGATCCAGTGGTGGACGATCGACGACGGCCTGCCCGAGGCGCCGGTCAACGGCGTCGCCTTCGCCCCGGACGGCACACTCTACTGCACCACGCCGACGCGGATCGCCCGCTTCGACGGCGTCTCGTTCGAGCCGCTTCCCACCCTCCTGACAGATCCCGTCCGCGAGGCGATCGGCGGTTTCTCGAACGTCGGGTTCGACCGTGAGGGTCGGCTCTGGGTGCAGGGCGGTCGGGCCGCAGCGATGCTCCACGACGACCACCGGCGCCCGAACCGCTGGCGGTGGACGGTGCATGTGCATCGTCAGGGCCGGTTCAACAGCCTGGCGTTCACCGCGGCGGGGCGGCCCGTGCTCGTGGGCCCCAACGAGGTGCTCGCGTTCGACGGGAAGCGATTTCGCGAGGTCGCGACCGTCGTCCGCAACGATCGGCGGGTGCTGTGGCGCTACGGCGACATCGATCCTGCTTCAGGAGAACTCTGGCTCTGGGGCGACACGCTCCGCCCCGGCGACCTGCGGCGGGCGACGATTCCGGCCGGGGGCGTGGCGGCGCTCGAGGTCGTTGCCGACTTCGCACCCGGCGGTGACGTGATCTCGATGGGCTTCTGCCCGAAAGGACCGCTGGCGCTCCTGCCCGATTGCGGGACCCTCCGCGGCACCGACGGCTGGCAGCGGCTCCCGCCGATCCTGCCCGATGCCGACTATCGCCGCAGCGGCAAGATCTCCTGGACAGCCGACGGCACGGTGTGGATCTCGAGCCACAACGGCATCATCGCCTGCCGGGATGGCGTGGCCGAACAGGTGACCAGCGGGCTGCCGGGCTTCTCGCTGCGGACCGGGGCGATCGTCGCCGACCGGCAGGGGGGCATCTGGGCGGCCTGCTTCGGCGGCCTGCTCGCCGTGCGGCGGACGGCACTGGAGGTCGAGCCCGTCGCCGACTGCCGGACCGCGTTCGAGCGGGCGGACGGCTCGCTCCTCGTGGGCAGCCCCGGAATCGTGGCCCGACTCGCCCCGACGCGGTCCGGATCGGGACAGCCGCTCGGCACGCTCACGGCCGCCTCGGTGCCGACGGCGCTCGTCGAGGATCCGGCAGGCCGCGTCTGGGTGGGCACGCAGGACAACTTCATCCTCCGTGTTGACCACGGCCGCGTCACGCAGGTCACGAAGCCGGCCGAGCCGTTCCGCGAGCTCCGCAACATCAACGCCCTCGCCTGCGACGCCACGGGCCGCGTCTGGGCGGCGACGGCCAACGGCCTGGCGGTCCACGACGACGCCAGCGACTCGTTCCGCACGATCACCCCGGATGACAAGACGGCGCAGACCGTGGTGATCGGGCTGGCCGCGGAAGACGACGGATCGATGCTCGCCGCGATCCAGAGCCGGGGCGTGGAGCGGATCGCCGCCGACGGCACGACCGGCCCGATCCTGGGCGCGGCCGACCTGCCCGGGCGGCGAATGATCGTGTTCCACCGCGACTCCCGCGGCAGCCTCTGGATCGGGGGCGAGCGGGGCCTCGTCCGCCACACCCCCCACGGGCCGCTGCTGCGGCTGTCCACCGCCACCGGGCTGGTGGATGACACGATCCGGCAGATCGACGAGGACCGCTCCGGACGGCTCTGGCTCGCCACTCGCAGCGGCCACCTCCAGGGGCTGCGGCTCGACGATCTCGACCGGCTCTCCCGCGGCGAACTCGCGATCGTCCGCGGGGTGATTCTCGGGCCGCTCGACGGCGTCGGGGATGCCGAGTGCATCGGCCGGATGGGCCGCGCGGTCCGCCCCGGAGACCGGCGACTGGCGCGGATCACGGTGCCCGTCTCCACCGGAGTGATCCGCTTCGATCCCGAGACGATCGTCTCCGCGCCGGCGACGACGGTGGCCGCGGCCAGCCCGCGCGTGATCCGCGATCCTGCCGCGCCGTTCGGATTCCGGTTCACGACGCCGGGGCTCCACTGGGCCCTGCCGCCCCTCCATCAGACGCGGCTGTCGGGCGTCGACGACGCCTGGTCGGCCCCCACCGCCGCCGGCCGCCGCGACTACGCGACGCTGCCGCCCGGCACGCACCTGTTCGAGGTGCGGTCGATCGCCGGCGAGACCGACCGCAACTTCCCGGCTGCGTCGCTGCCGGTCACGATCGCCGCCCCGTGGTGGCGGAGGCCTGGCACCCTGGTGGCCTTCGGCTTGGCCCTCGCCGCGACGGCCGCCGCCATCGCCCGGGAGGTGACCCGCCGGCGGTCCCGGCGGGTGATCGAGGCGCTCGAATGGCAGCGGGCGATGGACCGCGAGCGGGGCCGGATCGCCCGCGACATCCACGACAGCCTCGGAGCGGGGCTGACCCGGATGGCGATGATGAGCGACCTCGCCCGCACGGGGGCCACTCCCCAGACGAACCTGCCGGACCGGCTCGACGCCATCTACCGCAACGCGCGAAGCCTCGCACGATCGGTGGACGAGATCGTCTGGGCGGTCAATCCGCGAAACGACAACGTGGCGCAGTTCGTGTCCTACGTCGTCCAGGATGTGGAGGAGTTCGTGCACGCCGGCGACCTGTCGCTGCGGCTCGACGTGACCGACGGTCCGCCCGACGAGCGGCCGCTGCCCACGCACGTGCGGCATCACGTCTGCCTGGCGATCCGCGAGGCCCTGCAGAACGTGCTCCGTCACGCCGCGGCGAGCCACGTCGACTTCGCGATCCGGGTGGACGATGCATCGATCACCGTCGCCATCCGCGACGACGGCGTCGGCTTCGCCACCGAGCGGCCGCCCGCGGCCGAGCAGGACGGCCTGGCCAACATGCGGCACCGGATCGGCGAGGTGGGCGGCAGCGTCACGATCGCCTCGGCGCCGCACGGCGGGACGACCGTCACGTTCCGCGTACCCGTTGACTTCCGCCGGCGGACCGTCGGCACCACCCCCGTGGAGACGATGCATGACCGCTGAACGAGCCTCGAAGCCGGCGGCGCAGCCCCCGGCAGCCGAGCCGATCGACGTGGCCCTGATCGAGGACGATTCCGGCACGCGGGCCAGCCTCCGGGAGATCATCGCGAGCGCCGCCGACTGCCGCTGCGTCGGGGAGTTTCGCACGGTGGCCGAGGCCATCGCGGGCATCCCGCACGTCGCCCCGAAGGTGGTGCTCGTCGACGTCAACCTGCCCGACGGAACCGGCGTGGACTGCGTGCGGAAGCTCGCGCCGACCATGCCCGCCACGGAGTTCGTGATGCTCACGCTCTATCAGGACGGCGACATCCTCTTCGACGCGCTCGCCGCCGGCGCCCACGGCTACCTGATCAAGCCGGTCCGGGTGGACGAGCTGCTCGCCGCGATCCGCGACGTCGTGGAGGGGGGGTCGCCGATGTCGAGCATGGTGGCGCGGCGGATCGTGCGGTCCTTCGAGCGGCATGCCCCGGTGCACGTGGCGCCGCTGCCCAAGGGGAGCGAGATGCTGGAGCTCGCCCCCCGCGAGCGCGAGGTGCTCGACCTGCTCGCCGCGGGCGCCATGTACAAGGAAGTGGCCAAGCAGCTCGGCGTCAGTCGCAACACCGTGATCACCTACATCCGTCGCATCTACAAGAAGCTCCACGTCCACTCGCGGCACCACGCCGTCGAGCGCTACCGGCGGATGCAGTGATGCCCGGGCGGCCGGGCCATCTCGCGCGGCTCACGAACCGCGTTGCCGATGCTCCGGCTCCATCTACAATGCGGCTGCGCATTCCCCCCTCCCGGAGCCACGCCGATGTCCGCCGAGCCCGCCTTCCGCATCGAGTCCGACAGCATGGGAGAGGTCCGGGTTCCCGCCGACCGCTACTGGGGCGCCCAGACGGAACGCTCGCGCGACAACTTCAAGATCGGCGTCGACCGGTTCCAGTGGGGTCGGGCGGTCAAGAAGAGCCTGGGAATCCTCAAGAAGTGCGCGGCGCTCGCCAACGGCGAGCTCGGCCAGCTGCCCGCCGCGACGGTGAAGCTGATCGTGCAGGCGGCCGACGAGGTGATCGCCGGGAAGCTCGACGACCACTTCCCGCTCGTCGTCTTCCAGACCGGCAGCGGCACGCAGTCGAACATGAACGCCAACGAGGTGATCTCGAACCGGGCGATCGAGATCGCCGGCGGCACGATGGGCTCGAAGAAACCGGTCCACCCCAACGACGACGTGAATCGCGGCCAGTCATCGAACGACACCTTCCCGACCGCGATGCACATCGCCGCCGTCGAGGTGATCCACGACCGGCTGCTGCCCGCGGTGCGACAGCTTCGCGACGTGTTTCTCGGCCTGGAGCGGCAGCACGCCGACCTGGTGAAGATCGGACGCACGCACCTCCAGGATGCGACGCCGATCACGCTCGGCCAGGAGATCTCTTCCTGGCGGGCCCAGCTCGACGACCGGATCGCGGGCATCGAGCGGGCGCTCCCAGGGCTCTACGAACTCGCGATCGGCGGCACGGCCGTGGGCACCGGCCTCAACGCCCATCCTCGGTTCGGTGACGTGGCCGCGGGCTTCATCGCCAAGGAGACGGGCCACCCGTTCGTGTCGGCCCCCAACAAGTTCGCGGCCCTCGCCGCCCACGACGCCCTGGTGGAGGTGAGCGCGGCGGAGCGGGGTCTGGCGATGGCCCTGCTCAAGATTGCCAACGACATCCGTTGGCTGGCGAGCGGGCCCCGCTGCGGCATCGGCGAGATTTCGATCCCGGAGAACGAGCCCGGCAGCTCGATCATGCCCGGCAAGGTCAATCCGACGCAGTGCGAGGCGATGACGATGGTCTGTGCCCAGGTGTTCGGCAACGACGCCGCGGTGGCCTTCGCCGGCAGCCAGGGCAACTTCCAGCTCAACGTCTACAAGCCCGTCATGATCCACAATGTGCTCGAGAGCGCGGACCTCGTCGCCGATGCCTGTGACTCGATGCGGATCCACTGCGCGACCGGGATCGAGCCCAATCTCGCCCGCATCCGCCACCACCTCGACGACTCGCTGATGCTGGTGACGGCCCTCAACACGCACATCGGCTACGAGAAGGCGGCGAAGATCGCGAAAAAGGCCCACCTCGAGGGGACGAGCCTGAAGGAGGCGGCCGTGGGACTGGGGTACGTCACGCCGGAGCAGTACGACCAGTGGGTCGTGCCGGTGGAGATGACCCGGCCGCTGCCGGCGTAATCTTCCCCGAAGGAAGCCCGAAGCGGACCGCGCGGCGGCACGGAACCAGGGTGTCCAGTGACGCGGCGACCCTCAAAAAAAGGACTGTGCGGGCCCTGCGGCCGGCGCCCTTGTCTTCGCCGCGCCCGCCCTCGACTCTTCGCCTGGCCCCGACGTCCGCAGCGGCCATCGCCTGCCGCGGCCGCCTGACGGTCCGAAGACTTCTGCTCGTTGCGTCGTCATGCACGACGACGCCATTCGGGAACATGGAATGCCGCTGACGGCCCCCGGGCCGGCACGGTGGTTCACGGCGTTACGCATTCCACTCGTTCTTCCCGAAGGAGATCCAACCATGGCTTCCCGTGCCATCACCTTCCCGTCCCCGGCAGCGACAACCACCGCCCAAGCGCCGGAGGCGGTGCCAGTGCCTTTCACGACGGATCAGGCGGGCGTCGTAGCGGGCCGACTGGTGCGGCTCATGGTGGTCGCGGCCCTGACGGCCGTGGCCTTGCCGGCGTCCGCCGACTGGTTCCCCGGCGAACCCCACAAGATGCACTTCCCGCAGATGCCCAATCCCAACGGCTGGGACATCAACATCACGGGCACGAACCATGAGGTCGCGGACGACTGGAAGTGCTCCGAGACGGGCGCCGTCTCGGACCTTCACTTCTGGTACTCCGTGCAGGGCGACGATCCCGGCACCTCGATCACGTCGGTCACGACGAGCATCTACTCGGATCTGCCCGGACTGCCGTTCAGCAGGCCAGACCAGCTCCTCTGGACTCGCACCTTCTCGGGCAGCAACGCCTTTTCGGTGATCCCCTATGGCAGCGGCACCCAGGGATTCGCCAACCCGCAGTCGGGAACCGCCGGCTGGATACCCGACGACCACAGCAACTACTGGCAGCTGAACCTCAAGAACATCCCCGATCCCTTCACGCAGACCCTGAACACCACCTACTGGCTCGGCCTGTCGGTTCAGATCTCGGGCACGTCGCTGGTCGGCTGGAAGACCTCGCTGGACGCCTTCCAGGACGACTCCACGTTCCGCGGTGTCTCCGGCAGTTGGAACGAGCTCATCGACCCGTTTACGCTGACCTCGCTGCATCAGGCGTTCGTGGTCACGCCGGAACCCTCGACCCTGGCGATCCTCTCGACCGGCTGCCTGGTGGCCGCAGGCCTGGCGGCTGCCCGCCGCCAGCGGTCCGTCAGCCGTGGACCAGCACGTTGCGAAACTGCCAGGGATCCTCGGGATCGAGATCCTCGCTGAACAGGCCGGGACGGCCGGTCAGCGGGTTCCAGTCGGTGTAGTGGCCGGTGACGGGCCCGAGGTAGGGCCGTTGGACCTCCAGGCAACGGTGGAAGTCCATCTCATCGGCCTCCACGATGCCCGCGGCCGGGTTCTCCAGCGCCCACACCATGCCGGCGAGGACCGCCGAGGAGACCTGCAACCCGGTGGCGTTCTGGTACGGCGCCAGGTCGCGGGTCTCGTCGATGGAGAGCTGCGAGCCATACCAGTAGGCATTCTTCTCGTGTCCGTAAAGGAGCACGCCGAGCTCATCGATGCCGTCCACGATCTCGTGTTCGTCGAGGATATGAATCCGCTCCTGGCGGACGCCGGCCCGGCCAAAGAGCTCGTGCAACGACAGCACGGCGTCGTCGGCGGGATGGTAGGCGTAGTGACAGGTGGGGCGGTAGACGACGCCGTCACGGACGGCAGCCGACTCGTCGTGCACCGTGAAGTAGTCGGCGATCGAGATCGACTCGTTGTGGGTGACAAGAAAGCCGTACTGGGGCCCGGGCGTCGGGCACCAGGACCGCACCCGGGTGTTGGCCCCGGGCTGCAGCAGGTAGGCACCGGCCCGGGAGCCGATCGTCTCGAGGCGGCCGTTCTCCGGCAGCCACTTCTCGTGGGTGCCCCAGCCCAGTTCGGCCGGCTGCATGCCCTCGGAGAGAAAGCCTTCGACGCTCCACGTGTTGACGAACACGTTCATCGGTTTGGGGTTTCGCGACCGCTGCGTGTCGCGCTCGGCGATGTGGATCCCCTTGACGCCGAGATCCCGCATCATCCGGGCCCAGCCGGCCCGGTCGTGCGGCGCGGGCGTGGGGATCTGGCGGCCGCAGTCGCGGGCGAGGTTCACCAGCGCCTGCTTGACGAACCAGGAGACCATGCCCGGGTTCGCGCCGCAGCAGGAAACGGCCGTGGTGCCGCCCGGGCTGCGTTCCTTCTCGGCCCGGACCGTGGCCCGCAGCGCGTTGTTGGTGCGGGCCTCGGGGCCCGCACTGCGGTCGAAGTAGAAGCCCGGCCAGGGCTCGACCACCGTGTCGATGGAGAGCGCCCCGAGCTCGCGGCAGAGCCGCATGATGTCGAGCGACGACGTGTCGACCGAGAGGTTGACGCAGAATCCCTGGCCGCCGCTGGTGAGCAAGGGCTCGAGCAGGTGCCGGTAGCGGTCGCGGGTCACCGCCTGATGGATGAATCGCACGCCGTGCCGGTCGAGGATCTCCCGACTGCTGTCGTCGGGGTCGATGACCACCAGCCGGGAGCGGTCGAACTCGAAGTGCCGCTCCAAGAGCGGCAGGGTGCCCCGGCCGATCGACCCGAAGCCAATCATCACAATCGGGCCATCGATCCGGCCGTGGACGGGCCACTTCGTCATGCGATCACTCCAGGAGAGGTTCGGGCGTGGGCGGATTCTCCGCGATGGCGTGGGGCCTGTCCATTCCCGGCCCCGGCCACTCATCCGCAGGAAGCCCAATCGCCAGTGGCCGCAGGTTTGCAACCTGCGGTG
>JBBAVS010000024.1:0-42795 GCA_040397585.1 Pirellulales bacterium | reverse complement strand
CTCCACCAGTGAGAACCACGCGATGCTGCGGACTGCGCCGCAGATCGCGGGCGTTCTGTGTGTGGAAAGCCTGCTTACCCAATGCAGGGCTGGAGTTCCACCAGCGGCCTATCCGTTCGGCTTTCGCCCGGCGTTTGCATCCCGTGTTCTGTGTCCTACTTCGTTCGCTCCAGCAGTCCGCGAAGTGCGGTTGAGTGCCTGCTGCTATGCCCCCTCATGACACGCCACGCATATTCAATCGCCTCCCGCTCCGCGTCGGTGAGCGTGGCCGGCGGCGTGTTCAGCACAGGAAGCGTCAGGGCCTCGGCGTCAATCGCGGCAGCGAACTCGTCTGGCGACATTTTCCTTGACTCCACTTGCTCTGGCCGCACAGAACCAAGCGATGCAGGAGGCATCGCTGCCGAGTCCTGCGGTGTAGTTTCATTTTGCATTGCGATGCTCCTGATCTTGAGTGTTCTGTGACTACTTGAGCCGCTGGTAAATGCCTTGCAGGACGCGGGCCAGCCGCTCGCACTCTGGATCGTCGTCGTTCCCTGCGTAAGCCTCTGCTACTGTCCACACTGTGTCGCGCTCCTCTTCGGTGAGCGTGGCGTCCATCGTCACCGTCACGTTGCCGTTGCAGACCGACAGCGTGGCGTCCTGATCGGCGAGGCGGGCAATGGCGAGGCGAAGGTGGGCAATCTCGGGCTCGCTTGCGGCGATTACGCCCCGCAATCGCCGCACCTCTGCCGCGAGCAGGTCAGCGTCTCGGCAGGTGTCTGGATCGACTCTCATCGTCCACCTCCCATCCGCTGCAGCAGGCCGTGGAACACCCGCCGCTCGTCTGGCGTCAGAGTGACAGTCCGGCTCGCCAAAGGATTGCCGCAAGGGCTGAGCCGTCGGATCGCCTCCCGCTCCGCGTCGGTGAGCCTGTCCGGCTTCGCCGCGTTGTCCGGCTCCGGACAATGGCCAGTTCTGTCACTCATCGCAGATTCCTTTGCGTTATGTGTCACTTTTGACCATCATCGCGAACAAACCCCCTGCCGGCCGCCACCGCGACGGCCGGCAGGGGTGAATGTCACTCGCCGTGGCACGACGCCCTGGCGGCACGCTTCGCCGCTCGAGCATCCTGCCGGGCGGTCTGACGGGACGCGATCCGCTGGGCCACCGTCAGACGGCCATGGCACGCCGTGGCCTCGCCGTGGCAAGCCACCGGAGCACCGTGGCAGCCGGCCGCGGCAGCGGTCGGCTCCGCGGGAGCGCCGGCAAGGGCAACTCCGACGAGAGCAATCGCCGTGAAGATCCAGCACCCGATAACGATACGAGACACGATCACCGTCCTTTCTGGAGAGAGAAAATCACCGACCACGAATGCACGCAAAGAACATGCCGTTGCGGCCGCGGGCCACGCCCTGGTCAACGATCCGAATCCGACCGTAGAAGCAGCAGTTGCGGATGGCAGCATCGGGGGTGCTAGCCATGCCGATGCCCTCCATGAGTCCGCCGTTGCCGCCGAGGTGCTGCAGCCGGCCGCTGCGGGCACAAGCCTCCGCGACCCCTTGGGCCGTTGAGGTGTCACTGGCAAACCGGCACTGACCGCTGGCGCACCGCAGCTCTTGAGCCGCGGCCGTCGAGCACACGAGAACCGCGAGAAGCGTAAGAAATCGCATCGTGTTTTCCTTTCGGAACGAAGGTGCAATCGAACCGCCCGCAGTCTGCCCGATAGTGGACATGCGTCAACCTTGCCTCATCTACCCATCTTGTCAAGCAGCGCGGCACGCCTGGCGGCCATTTCCTCGCGGGTGATCGTTTTCCGCGGAGCGGCACGCGGCGGCTCGGCACCGACCGCAGACAAGCCGGAGAACGAAGCCGCAACCGCGGAGCCAACAAGGCAGTCCCACCAGTGGTTATCGCGGCCCGGTATCTGCCGCCATTCGTCGACGACCCTCATTTTCGATTCCACTCTCACCGGGGTCTCGGCACTCATCTGCTCGGCAAGCATCTCGTGCTGGCCGGCGTGGATGGTGAACGCGAGCGGATCGCCCACAGGCAGCTTGCATCGCGTCGCCACGAAGGTCTTCCATGCGTTCGTGTCGTACAAGACGTGCCGCTGCTTCTGAATCGTCGAGGTCCGCCAGTTGGCACCGATCCGCTCGCCGCGATCCGCTGCCTTGTCGCTGATCGTCTGGCCGGACGCACCGACGAATCGCCCGTGGGTCGGCAGCACCCGCGGCCCCCACGACGACCGACGTGCGAAGTCTCTTACCACCCCATGCGTCTGTGCCCAGTTGGCGTCAACGAACATTTGCCCGACCCGGAGAACCGCGTCGTCATTCTCGCGGCCGACCTCCCGGCCGAGGATCATCGACGCCACCGACTCCAGCCCCGCGTGGATCGCGGCCTCGAGGGCCACGCCGCCGGCGACCGACACCAGAGTCTTCTTGGCGTCCCGCAGCGTGTAGTACGCCCGGCCCTGCTCTGGGTACGCCCCATAGGCCACGAGGTGCCCGCGGAGTTGGCTGCCCCACGCGACAACTGCCCAGTAGAGGAGTTTTTCCTGCACGTCCACGAATGCCGTCAGCGTGTCGCACCCGCGGGGGCATACCCATTTGGGTATTTCGATGACGCGGCCGCGAACGTCCTCCGCGGTGACGCCGAGGCTGGCCGCCTCGTCCTTGATCGGTTGTTGCTGGAACTCCGACGCGAACACGTCCGGCCCGTCGTCTATCAGCGCGTTGTATGCGTGCTGGATCGCTGAGTGCTCAGCGTCGGGATCGAAGCACGACGCCCACGATACCTCGCAGCCGGCGTCCATCGCGGTGCGGTTCGCCAGGTACAACTCGTTTGCCGCCTTGTGGGCACGGGCTTGGTCGCCGGGAATGTCCTTCGCGAAGGTGCATCGCAAATCGCGATAGCGGCTCATCCAGAGGTCGTCGTGACTGTCGGAGAACTTGCGGACCATCGGGATCCGCTCGCCCTGCCACGCCGGGAACCGGCTAGAGTCGAGGAGTTGGTCGACCATGTCGCCAGTCGAGATCACCGTGGCGTTGACCACGCACGCCATGCTGCGGGTGTGGCCGGCGAGTTTCATCACAGACTTCGTCAGGATCTCCAGCCGGTAGGAACACTGCACCGGCGACCGGGCCGACTCGCGAGTCTGCGGGTCGTCCACGATCGTGAAGTCTGGACGGAGCTGCCGGCCGTCCGGCGTCTTCCACCTCAGACCGAGGATCGAGCCGGTGAGGCCGCGGCTCATGATGATCGACCCGGACGAAGGCGATCCGGGGATCGTCGGCATGACCAGCGTGTCTTTCCGCCAGCCGATATGCGTCCGCTCGCCGTTGTAGGTCTGCGAGTTGCAGCGTTGGGCCTTGCCCTCCAAGCACCGCACCGGGTGGCAGACTTCGGGGAAGTCCTCGAAGAGAAGGTCGTTGTCGGATAGCTCGGTGCGGACGGAGTTGATCGCCTTGTCGGCGAGGTCCGATTCTGCGGCGAATATTCCGCCAAACTTTCGGTGGCCGTAGAGGATCGCCCAAAGAAGGGCGTTCTCCGATATCGTTGATTTACTGAAGCCGCGGTACACCGCGTTGATAAACCGCCCGCCCCCGAGGATGCAGTCCTGGATGCGGGCGATCACCCTCTTGTGGTCCGGCGAGAATGGCGAGAGGCCGGTGGAGTATGGGAAGTAGGTGGTGAGGAACAGTTCAAGGTCGAGCCGGCACGACTCGCGGCGGGCCGCGTTCACGACCGGCGGGATCTCGCCGATGTCGGCACCGCGGCGGGTCCGCTCGCGGCCACGTTCGATGGTCTGCTCGCGTTTCCGCTCGGCGGCTGCGGCTTGCTGCTCCGGGGCGGATTTGGGTCTACCCATTGCCATGCCTCGCGTACCAGTGTGCCAAGAGTGCCGCGTCCGCCCTGCCGTCGTCTTTCACGCGGGCGAAGAGGTCGGCGTGCCGCGGGAACAATCGCGACGCCACCAGCCGGTGCTCGCCCTTGTCGCGGCTGACGCCGATTGCTTTCGTCCACGATTGCGGGCGGACGAGGGTCAGCGGGAAGCCAAGGGCAGAGATCACGCCCTCGACCAGCCCGAAGCCGCGGCCGAAGTTGAACGCGGATGTCGCCCCGGACCCTTGCACGCCCTGGACGTGCTCGAGGACGACGTGGTTGGGCATGTACGGGAAGCCGAGCTTGACGAGGTGGGCCAGACGGGCCGCGTCGATCACACGCTTGCCGCGGACCTCCGCGACCGGCATATCGAGGACGTGCAGCTCGTCGCCGGAGATGATGGCGAGGGCTCCGGAGAGGCCGGGGTCGATGCCGAGGATGGTCATGCCGCCACCTCCCGCACCCGCAACGACCGGCACACGCCCGGATCCCACTCCACAAGCCCATCCCGCTGCAGCCGCACGATCTTCTGGTACACGTCGTTGACGTTGACGCCAAGGTGGTCCGCGAGGCCGCGGATGGATGGCGGGTAGCCGCGGGCCGCAGTCAACTCGACGATGGCGGCCAGGACCGCACGCTGCTTCGGGGTGGTGCCCGCGGAGCGGGCACGGCGGATCGAGGTGGCGGTGGTGGTCATGCGGGGCCTCCGGCGGTTGCACGTTGCTTCTCGATCGTGGCTTGCAGCCTCGCGGCGTCGCTGCCGGTCCACCCGACCGCTTTGGGCCGCTCGTCGGCCGCCGGGGCACCCTTCGGGGTCTTCGGGGCGTCGTACTGCCCGCCAAGCACCTTGGTCACGAACCCATCGACGGTGAACTGGTGCAGCGTCACCGGGCTATCGAAATACCGGCAGCCGGCCAGCCGTGGGATCGCTTCAAGGGCCTCCGCAAGCCAGCCGGGGGCCGCCATGACGGTCGCGGCGTGGTCCGGCGGGTTGGATGGCTTCCAGGGCTGCCGGCGGACGGCTTTGCCGGCACCGGTGTTCCAGGCAGTCCGGAGGGTGCCCCATGCCTCCACCGCGAAGCCTCGCGCGGAGGAGGAGGAATTCTCCTCTCCTCTATCTCCTCTCCTGCGCTCGGGCGCAGGGTCTTCCTGCGCTGCCGCGCAGGAAGGTGCGCGGAGCCGTCCGCGGGTCTCTTCCTGGGCTGCCGCCCGGTCCCGGTGTTGGATTCTCGACTTGGCTGCCTGGCTAAACCGCCGGTCCCATCCGGGCACGGCCACGGTCCCGCAGTCCTCGTCGATCTCCAGCCACCCGACCGCCGACACGGCGAGCCAGAATGCCTCGTCACCACCGCACGTCCGGACGAGCCTCCGGACGGTCATCTTGGCCGTCCCGTCGGCACAGTGGATCGACGCCCAGCCCCAGAGCTGGAGGAGCCGGAACACGACCACCTCGATCGGGAGATCGGTGGTGTCGAGAAGTTCCTGCACCTCCGGCTTGGAGGGGAGGGAGATGTCGTAGGCGATCCATTCACCGGCCATGGGACACCTCATCCATGAACGCGCGGCGGTCGGCTTCAGTTGCCTTCGCCCAGAGCTTGCGGAGTTGATCCAAGACGCTAGGCACCTTGACGATGCCGGCGGCGATCGCGGCCTGGCGAACGGCACCACGTCGCTCGTCGGCCGGCAGCGCCTCAAGCCGCTCCCGCTCGTCGGCCGGCAGCTTGCGGAAGGCCGCCTGCTGGTGCGGGTCGGTGATCCAATCGGGGGCTACTACCTTTTCTTGCGTTTTGCAGTTTTTGGTAGTAAGCAACCGATCAATCTTTGCCACCATTTGCTGCGAGCACCCCACCGCATCCGCGACCAGGTCGACGGTCACGTCGGCCGGCGCGTCGCCGGCCTCCCACGCCGCGATCACCTGCTTCACCACCGCAATCACGACAACGTCATTCGCCATTTGCAGTCCTCCATGCCGCCAAGGCGGCGTCCAGGTGATCCCTCGTGTACCGATAGTGGCCGTACCGCTTCTCCGGCACCGGCAGCCCCGCGAAAGCAAACGAAATCTCGTACCAGGCCCACGAGCACCCAAGCTCGCGGAGGGCGTCCAGGATGTCGGACCGCCGGAACCACGTCCGGCAGTGATCGCCACGCATCTGGTCGAACTGCCGGTAAAGCCTCATCGCCCGGCCTCCTTTCGCAGCTTCGCGACTTGGGCCACCGCCGGTGCGATGAGCCGCTCGATCTCGTCGGCTGCAGCGAGCAACGCGGCCTCCCGCGTCTCATGCCACTCACCGACGGCCTCCGAGTTGCCGCCATCGGTCATCACTAGCCAGCCGTTGGTCAGCTTCGCCAGCGTCCCGGGCACCTCGCGGACGAAGAGCCCGAAGCCGGTGAGCACCGGCGAGACCGTCCACCGAAATACCTTCTGCCCGTCTGTCATCTCGCTCACTCCTTTGTGCGGTGCCGCGTGTCGTGCGGCTGACGGTCGAGGTCACTGGTCATGCTGGAGGGAGTTCGCCACCCAGCCCTCGGCTGCGGAGTTACGTCGCGACCACCGCTTGCGCTCTCCCCTCGGCCGATGATTGGGCAGCCGATGCGGCCGGGAGCGGCCGGAGTGAATCGAGCGTCTTCTGCATCTGTGCGATCTTCTTCTCCAGTTCGATCGCAGCGACCAGGTCAGCCGCTTCTCTGGTCGGATACCACCCAACGGCCGGCTGCAGCTCGTCGAGGTACTCACGCTTGACGTATGTCAAGCCGCCGGCCAAGACGATCTCGCCGACCGCCTTGCTGACGCGGCCGTCGGGAAAGACGTATGTGTGGTAGACGGTTGCCATGTGGGTTTCTCGTTTCTGGAAAGTGAAATGTTTGTCAGTTACTCGCTGCCGCCTTCTTGGCGTGCAGCTCAAGGTGGTGCTTCCGGCAAAGCCACCGGACATCCAGCGGCTTTGTGTAGTCGTCGTGATGAGCGTCTACTTTTGCTGCGCCGCATACCTCGCACGGCTTCTTCTTCAGCGCGCCAGACCGAACGCTTCTGTTCACGGCGGCCCTCGCTGCCGTCTTCACTGGATTGTCATTCCGGTACCTACGCTGGCGACGAATGAGGCACTCCTGCCGACGCTCGGTTCCGAAGCGCCGCCTGTCGTACTCTCGGTAGTAATCAACCCTCCTTTGTCTGTTCTTGATCGCGGCAGACCGGCAGCACTCCTTGCACTTGTTCAAGTGCCCGTCTGCCATCATGTGGTGGCTGTAGAACTCATCCAGCAGTTTTGACTCGCCGCAGTCGATGCAAGTCTTCTTGATTCGGCACGCGATCACGCGAACCCCCCCGCCGCGAAAGCGGCCAGCACGGGAACAAGCCAGAGGAACGGTATTTCGTCATTCGGAAACGATGTCGCCGCGTCGGCCTTTTGCGTCGGCGTGCGGTTGGCTCGAGGGGCCTCGGCCGGCTTGGGTGCAGCCGCCACCGTGCCGGTCGCCGGGAGAAACCCGTTGACGTACACCCGCTGGTTGCCGTCCTGGTCGAGCACCGGTTCGCCGTCCTTCACGGCACGCTTGGTGGCGATCGCGACGATCTGACCGGCGATCGAATCGTCGATGTCGGCATCCCACTGGCGGCCGAGAGCAGCGTTGAGGTCCATCGCCGTCCGCTGGTCCCGCTTGTTGTCGGGAGAAAGCCACTTCTCCACCTGGCCGTAGGAGTCGTTCACGTCGCGGAACGTGATGACGGCAAACTCCTGGCCGGTCTTCTTGCTCGTCACGGCCTTGACCTTCACGATCTCCACGTCGTGCTCGCCGTCCGGCAGGGTCCGGGCCGCGTAGTCTTCGTCGCTGAACTTGTCAAACTTCACGTCGTCACCTCGGGGTTGTAGGGCTGGGAATGGATCTTCACGATTCGGTCGGCGTCACCGATCAGCGCGTCGTCGATGATCGCCTTGGCACGGTTGAAGCTCACCGCACCGCGCTTGAACGCCGTCACGGTGTCTTCAACGATCTGCATCGCGGCCGAGTGGGCCGCCTCCTGATGACGCTCGTCGGTGTTGCTCACGCTTCAACCTCCTGGGGCTCGAGTTCGCTGTTCCGGGCCGCGACCAGCGATAGCAACTGTCCGACTTGGTCGTCGGTGAGCTTGCCAGCCGCCCACGACTCGTTGACGGCACTGGTCACGCTCGCGAGCTGCTCCACCGTCTCGGCGTCCGCGATCCGCTCCCGCCACGACTTGGGCTTCGCCACCGGCTGCGGAGCCGGCACGTCCGCGAACAGCGGGGCGAGGGCCTCGATCGTCATGGGCAGTTCCGGGGGCAGCCCGTAGCGGTTCTTGGCGTCGAAGGCGGCCGACCGCTCGCAGAAAAGCCTCCGCTCCTTGCCGCCGCGGCCACGGAGCTTGCCGTCGTCGCATTCGACCACCCTCGTCTTGAAGTTGGCGAACAGCACTGCGTCTGCCCACTCCATGAGCTTCGGCGCGACCTTCGGCCGCAGCTTCAACTCGTAGCGGTCGTACGCTTCCTCAAGGTCCGGCGGCGAGACCCTCTTGACCACGCTATGGGCAACGAACACGACGTTGATGCCGCGCTCGACGAGGGCCGAGCAGTCGGCCAGCATCGCGGAGAAGTGCTTGGCAATCAGAACGCCGCCCTGGCCGTACGGAAGGTCGTCCGGGTGCCGCTGCTTCTCATCCTTGGTGGCAAGGTATAGGCAGAGCAGTTCTTCGGCCCAGTCGGCCGAGTCAAAGACGATCGTCTGGTATCCCATGGATTCGCGGGCCAGCTCAACCAGCGTCCCCTTGAGCGTCATCCAATCGCCAACCTCGACGCGGTGGCAGTCGATCCTGCGAGTACCCTTTTCGGTGTCGAGGATCAGCGGGTTGGGCATCGCCGCGGCGAGGGTTGTTTTGCCAACGCCCGGCGGTCCATGAACAACACCCTTCGTCGCGACTTGCTGAATGCCCCTCGTGATCTTCATCGAACACCTCCGTTCTTCTGCATGTACTCAAGGAACGAAGCGAACAGGCGAGTCACGTCAACTCGCTCGGAGTCGCACTCATCCGGCTCGCAAGCTGATATGCGAGCGTTGCGAGCAATCTCTTCTAGGTACGCCTCGGCCTCGGCCTTGTTGACGTAAAACACGCGATTGATGACGCAGTGGTCGAGAGCACGCTTCTTGCAAGCGGCCCGCAATGCGTCATACGCATGTCCAGTGTTGTTTCCGGAAGCGCCTCGATCCCGCCATCGCGAGATCCTCACGTCAAACTTTCCTTCAGTCATAGCTTTACTCCTTCTTTCTTTGCCCACTCCTCCATCTGTCGAACCGCCGTGCGGACCATCCGCACGTCGCCGTCAAAACTCCTGCTATACCCCTCGACCGCACCGACACTCGTGAGCATCAGCTTGGCCGCACGGAGCAACCTCAGTGCCCGGCAGATCCCCAGTGCCTGCTTGCCGTCCACGGCCTTCACACTCGCCCGCTTCGGGTCTATTCCGCTTGGCATCCTTCACCTCCAGTTCGCTTCGCCTGATCGGGATATGCGGTGGTGCCTCAATGCCGAGCTTGACCATCGGGCGACCGCCGCCCGATCCTCTGATCGCTCGCACCACCACGACCACGTCCGGGCCGATTTGGATTCGCTCGCCCAGGTAGCGGTTCAAGTTCAGCACCTGGCACTCCGTTTCTGTGCCGCTTTGCCAGCCCTGGCTCTGCGGGGTCGATCCTGTTCATGCCCCGGTCCCCGGGGCTCCGTTCCAGCGCGATCCGTCACGCTGGCGTCCTGTTTGATTGCACCGCCGTGCCAGTTTTTCCCTGTACGGCTTTGCCGTAGTCGAACCTCCGAGAGTCGCCGGAGTGCGTCCGGCTCGTCGCAGAGGAGGCCCGCGATCCGATCCGCGAGCGTCTCTAGGTCTGAGATCGCCTCGCGTGTCATGTCGTGAATGGCTTCAAGGTCGCCAGCGCGAATCCTCTCGTCGATCGAGAGGTCGATCGTCTCGTTGAGCGGGAGCCGCCTCACGCAGAGGAAGACGCTGCTGCAGGCCCGCACGATGAGCCGCTTCGCCACCGCACCTACGTCATCCGTGGCACTCCGGAGAGCGTCCGAACGTTCACCGGGGCTGCATCCGGTGGGGTGTAGTCGCACCTGGTCACTCGACGCCGGTACTCCTCGTCGGGCGACCAACTCATCCGGATCGCGGACGCGAGCAACTGGATTGTTGGCTCGGTCGGATCGGCCTGCTCGCTTTCGCGGCGTTGGTAGTTTCGCTTTGTGTCCATCGCGGCCTCCTCGTGATTTGAGGGCCGCCGCTGTCTTGCGTCGTGCATTCATCGGCGGATCCCTCGCCTAGTAGTGCTGCCGGTCACGGTGACCAGCGTCTCGTTCTCTCGGGTGGGCCAACTGTACCGACGTTCACCTGCTCGTCAAACGATTTTTTTGTGCGTGGCGGCCGGGATAAACGTCGAGTTGGGGAGTGCAAATCTTTCTGAGACACTATCGTTCTGTCGCGTGCGATAGAACGACGCGGGGGAATGTAGTGCGAGCGATAGAACGAGTCAAGCGGATTTTCTGGAGAGTCCAGAATCCGCTGAAAAGCAGCGTGAATCAGCCGGGGCGGAATCCGCCGGGCTTGCGTCCAGTGACGCGCTTTGCCTTAGAGCGTCGAACGATCTCGCTTTCGTCGAACACTCTCGCGTTTCTGGCTGGCTTCATGCTCCAGAGCATCCCAGCGTCTGCGAGCTGGCGAACGCGGCCCATTGAGATCCCAAGGATCATCGCGGCCTCGCGGGTGCCGATCAGCTTTCGATTTGTTTGCAGTGCCATCACCATACCTCGATGCTAACGCGAGCGATAGAAGAGTCAAACTGTCCAGCCCTCCAGGCCACCGCGACTCCCCTTTTCGGCACGACCGTTTGCATCGGTCGGCTGGCGAGGAAAGAGTCGAAGTAGCCGGGCGGGATTTGCAGTGGAGGCGAGGGGAGTACAAATGTTCACTTCTGGCATGGATGGTGGTGAACGCCTGTTCAGTTAGGTAGTCTGCTCGGCATCAACACCACAAGGGAAGATGCCATGACAGTGAGGGAGGTTACGGAGCGTTACGCGCTGTTACGCGAGTTGAAGCCGAGCACGATCGCGCTCTACGCGATGCTGTGGGATCGGTTCGACCGGTTCCTGGGACGGGCGGCGACGGTGGACGACTTCGACGATCTGGTGGTCGCCCGGTATCTTCGGTGGCGGGCCGAGACACCCGGGTGGCGCGGGAAGTTGCCGAGTGCCGCGTCGGTCAGGAAAGATCGCACGATGATCGCCGCGGTCTGGACCTACGCTGCGAGGAAGAGGCTCGCGAAAGAGTTTCCTGAGTTGCCGCGGGTGCGAGTGCCGGAGACGCTGCCGATCGGCCGGGCCTACACGGCAGACGACGTTGGGAAGTTGGTCCGGGCGGCGAAGAAGCGGATCGGCAAGGTCGGCGGGCTGCCGGCGAAGTGGTGGTGGCCGACGCTGTTGTACGCCGCCCTGTGCTCGGGCGAGAGATTCTCTGCGTTGACTTCACTCCGGTGGGGCCAGGTCGATCTCGAGCGGCGTCGGGTCGTGTTCCTCGCGGCGACGCGGAAGGGCTCGACGAGGGACATCGAGCGGTCCATCACGCCGCAGCTCGCGGAGATGATGGCCCAGCAGCGTCGCGGGCCGGAGGATCTTGTTTGGCCGTGGGATCGGCGGCATCGGTCGCAATGGGCATCGCTGCAAGTGCTCTGCCGGACCGCGGGAGTGAGGTACAGAGGGTTCCACGGGATTCGGCGGACCGCAGCGTCGTATGCCGCAGCAAAGTTTGGTGCCGAGGCGGCGACGATGCTCCTCGACCACTACGATCCGCGGCTGCAGCGGGTGTACGTCGACCCGCTGATCGCCCCGTCGGGGTTCGATTCGCTTGCCGGGCTTCCCGAAATCGACCTCGGGGACGGGCCTAGCGTTTGATTTGCGGGGCGTTTGGCGACGAGACCGTCGCGATCAGCGGCGGCCGTTTCCGGGCTTCTGGCGACGTTTTGGCGCGGACTCGACGATTGGGTGTCGTTCGTAGCCGGGGCACCCCGCGTGCCGCGGGGCGGAAGGACCCGCCCCCCCGTCGGGGGGGGAGGGGGGTCGTTCCCCCCACTAGTGGTATTTCGCAAACCCGCCCGCCCGGGCTAGCCACAACCGACCGCAAGTATTTCGATGCCCGGCCTGCGGCCGGGCAGGATCACGACCGGGCCGACCTCGTCGCGACGCCGTCCGCCGCCCTCGCGACCAGGTCCGGGCCGATCGCCCGACGGCTCGCCCGGTGCCGCTCGATTGCCCAATCGGACCGGCCCGCGGTTTCGCGTTTGCCAAGTGTCCATCGGCCAGCCGTCTCGCACGATCGCCCGCGGTTCACGCGGTTTCGGATTTTTTTGTTGGATCCCTTGCCAAGGTATTGCCGATCGACTATACTACTGGCAACACGGGAGCGAACGAACGATGAACACCGCAGAACACAAGGCGAACGCAGCCGCCGCTGGCATCGAGTGGTCGGCCGTCCTGGCTGCCTATCGCGAGGCCCGTGCGATTGAAGCCGCTGAGCTGGAGCGTATCGGCGATTTCCGCCGCGACGCTTTCCGCCAGTTGTCCGGCGATGACCACGGCGGCCGGTTCAAGGGTAGGCACCGCTCAGCATTCGCGGGCGGCGATGCAACCTACATTCGCGGCCTGGACGTTACCGCGGCCGGCCGCGGCATGACTGCCGACGAGTTGTACGACGATCTGGCGAGCGGTGCCCCTGGAATGCGGCCGGCCGACGACGTGATGGCCGAAGTGATCGACCGGCTGATCGACCTTGCCGGGCAGCCGGCCGACGAGGTTATCGAGTGGGTGCCGCTCGTGGCCGCGGCCGCCGCGGCCGATATCACGGAACAATGGCTCCGCCAGCTTAGGAAGGCCGGGAAGGTGCGCGGCCGACGAGTCGGCCGTCGTTGGGAGGTTGCCGCGTCCGATCTCGCATTCTTCCAGCGCCATCCGACCGCCGGCCGTCCCCGGCTCCGCGCTCATCTTGAAGCCGCCCCCTTTTGATTCTATATTGTCGATCGCCAATACCATACAACCAACAAATCAACCCGAACCCGCCGCGGGATTCAATCGGCGGAAACACTTGAACGGAGAGACGACGATGAAAACCACAACCACAACCACAACCCGTCGAGACGTTTACCAGGAGGTCACCGACGCGATCGTGTCGCGTCTTGAATCTGGCACCGTGGCACCGTGGCACCAGCCCTGGAAGGCCGGCCACGTTGCCGGCCCGGTCTCCCGACCGCTGCGCCACAACGGAAAACCATACCAGGGGGTGAACGTGCTCATGCTATGGATCGCCGCTGAGTCGGCCGGCCACGTCTCACCCTACTGGCTCACCTACAACCAGGCCCGCGAGATCGGCGGGCACGTTCGGAAGGGTGAGAAGGGCACAACCGTAGTCTACGCTTCGACGTTCCGGAAAACCGAAGAGAAGGCCGACGGCACAACCGCCGAACGTTCGATCCCGTTCCTCAAAACCTATACGGTTTTCAACGCTTGCCAGTGTGACGACCTGCCCGCCCATTACCTCCAGATGGCCGAACCGTCGGCCACGGCCGGCGACCCGCTGCCCGCCGTCCTCGAGTTTGCCACCAACACCGGAGCCGATATTCGCGAGGGCGGGAGCCGAGCCTACTACAACCCGTCGGCCGACTACGTTCAGATGCCGCCCGCGGGCACGTTCGACAACCCGGAATCGCACGCGGGCACACTGTGCCACGAGCTAGCACACTGGACCGGCCACGGTGCCCGCCTCGCTCGTGACTTCTCCGGCCGGTTCGGCGATGACAAGTACGCCGCCGAAGAACTCGTAGCCGAACTCGCGGCCGCCTTCCTCGCCGCCGATCTCGGCTACGAGCCACAACCACGCGAAGACCACGCCAGCTATCTGGCATCGTGGCTCCGGGTGTTGAAGGCCGACAAGCGGGCGATTTTCACCGCCGCCAGCCACGCCAGCCGATCGGCTGAATACCTCCACTCGCTCCAGCCGGGCGGAGCCAACCGCACCGAAGAGACGGCCGAAGACCTGGAGCCGATCGCCGCGGAGTAGCCGACCTGCCCGCACCCCCTGCCCGCCCGCGGGGCAGGGGAGACGGGCCGGCCGACTCTCGACCGACCACAACCACAACCAGGAGCCAACGCCATGCCCGCATATCACGTCCCGCAGATCGACCACGCCACCTATCCCGCACGGTGCCGCAGGATGAGCGATGCCGAACTCCGTTTCACGATCACCGACTGCCAGACCGCGCTACGGGCGATGCCAGACAACCCGAACGCGGGTTACTACCTCGACGAGATCAACTACTGTGCCGACGAGCTGGCCCGCCGGTCCCGCGGCGGGAAACGCCGCCGCCCCACAACCGACGAGATAGCCGCGGCTGCCGCCGCGGCGGCATGGGCCCTCGCCGCCGACCTCGACTAAAAAAAATCTCACCGCTTGACCCCATATTGCCGATCGACTATAGTATCCACAACACCGGCCCACGCGGCCACAACCAACGAGGAATGAAGCCATGACGACCGCCACCCAGGCCCGCAATCGCTGCCACTACGCCGAACGACTCGCCGCCGCCCTCGGCGACGGCTCCCGCTGGGAATACCGCGGAGAGTGTGCCGAGCTGCCTCGCGCTACCGGCCGCTGCTCGTGCGGCCACCACGGCCTGCGATATCTGTTCAATCTCCACAACCTGGACGATGGCCGCACCGCCATCGTCGGCAGTGTGTGCGTCACGCAATATGCCGGCATGACGCCCGACGTGCTCGAGGCTATCCGGGCCGACGCCGACCGGCTCGAGGCGGCCGCCGCCGATCGTGCCCGTGCCGCCCGCGAGACAGCCCGGCAGGCCGACGTGGCCGCCGCCGTCGCGGAGCTGTCCGCCGTCGAGTACGCCATCGACGCCGCCGCCCAGAACTGGCGAGACGGCCACCACGGCCAGCGCTGGGAACCGTACCAGGTCTACCGCCGCCCCGGTGCCGCCGCCCGCCTCGCCGATCGTCAGCCTATCCATCAGTGCATCCGAATCCCCCAACTGAAAACCGCCGCCGGCATTCTTGCCCGCGTCCGGAAGGATATTGCCCGTGCCCGCCACGTCCTCGACGAGATTCACGCCTACGCCTGAGCCCGGCCGCCCCGGCCACCCCTCGCCGCCCGGCGAGGGGGAACCGGGCCGGCCCGGCAATCGCCGAACCGACAACCCACAACCAAGGAGCCCACGCCATGACGACCGAAGGCTACTACGTCCTGAGAATCCTTGACCGCTGGCAGGTTCGATGCCTGCTGAGGGGTCGTGGTCGAGTTATCCCGATCGCCCCCGAGTCGCCTTGCGTTGAACGCTTCGCCACGCTTTCCGATGCCTGGGAGGCTTGCGACGAAATCAAAGCCGAAGGGATGCACCCGTTTTTCATCCGCACCACAACCCAGGAGCCCACCCCATGACCGCCGCCCAGTTTTGCCGACTCGCCGCCCGCTACCGAGACCTCGAGCCCACAACCCGCCGAGCCGTCGACGCACTCGCCGCCGGCGACGCCCGCACGGCCGGCGACCACGCCCCCCGCGGCACCGACGCCCGCCGGGCGGCCGACCGCTATCTCCTGGACCTGGACGCCGCTGGTGCCGCCGTCGGCCCCGCCCGCCCCGCCCCCGCCCGGTTCGTCCCCATGTTCGCCGACTGACCCACAACCACAACCAGCCGCCGCCAGTATTGACAACCGACAGCGGACCGCAACAATGCAACCATGGCACCCAAAATCGACCCTTCCCTGTATATCCGCGTCGGCACCGCCGCCGACCTCGCCAACGTGTCGCGGCAATGGATGCTGCAGCACGTCCAGACTGGCAAGATCGCCGGCATCGAGATCGACGGCCAATGGTTCGCCCTGCGATCGGCGGCCCTCGCTTTCGAGCGCCACCCCCACGCCGGCCGCCCGCAGTCTGAGGAGACGATCGCCCGCCGGGCAAAGCTGGCCCGGAAGCGTAGCCGTTCAAAGCCGGCCGAGTGATCGCCCAGAAAAGTTTTTTTGCTCACCTAGTTGACTCGGTATTGCCGAACGTCTATAACTACACCAACGCGGGCGATTGACCCGCACAACCAACCCGGAGAGACAACCATGACCATCACGCAAGCAGCCCAAGAACTCGACATGATCCGCAACGACCGGAGCAGCACGACCGAGGAGCTGATCGCCCGGGTTGACGCCGTCGGCCACTGGGCTGCAGCACAGAAGCGATACACGGACCGGCTCGGCAAGGTGCTGCACGAGGCCGGCGACCTGCACGCCCGGCTGACGGGCGGACCGCGGAGCGGACGCACCACAATCGTGATCGGCTGACCGAACAACCACCACAACCACAACCAGGACCACAACCAATGACCCCCGACATCATCGCCCTCGCCGACTCCGGCTGCCTATTCGTCCGCGTCGCCCGACGTGAGAAGCGCCCGCTCGGCTCGGCTTGGCAAACCAAGGCCACCGACAACCCGGACGACGTGGCCCGGTGGCTCGCCGCCGGATCGAACGTCGGCATCCTCCTCGGCCCGATGTCCGGCGTTGTCGACGTTGAATACGACACTCCAGATGGCCGCGACCAGATCGCCGCCTTCGGCATTCTGGACATCCCCACGCCGACGTGGCGGTCGGCCCGGGGGGAGCACCGGCTGTTCCGCTGGGAGCCCTGGATGCCGGCCACGGCGGTCGTCCACGCCGACGACCTGGAAATCCGCATCGGCGGCCGGGCAGCACAATCGGTGCTCCCGCCCTCGATCCACCCGACCGGGGCGAAATACGAATGGATCGTCTCGCCGGCTGATTGCCCGATCGCGGCTTTCCCGGCACAACTGCTGGCGAAGGAGGTGATTGCGTGAGAACTCGCTTTCTGGGTATTTCAGTTGCAAACATCAACGCCATGCCGGAGATGCTTGACATGCACGTTGAATACGGCGGCATGGTGCTGTGCGTAGCGTCGGTGGACCCGGACGCCGGAACTGCAAAGCTTCGGCCCGTCGCAGACAGCGGAGTTGCTGAATGCCCAGAAGCATTCGAGCGTTTCATGGCCCGCGTTGGCGGAAAGATCACGGAAATCGGCTTGGAGCCACAACCATGACCCGCCCCACCTGGACAACCATCCTCCGCGGTGCCCTGCTCGTCCGCATCGGCCAGGAGCTAGGCACCGACTCCCGGCTCGCCCGTGCCGTCCACGACGCGATCGACGCCGTGCTGGCGATCGTCGGCCAGTGATCGCCCCATCGCCCGCAGGATCGACCGCCAGGGCCTCGACGGCCACCAGAGATCGAGGAGCACAACCCCGATCGCCGAGGTCGTCCCGCACAGCACGGCATCCCACAGCGGCCCGGACCCATGCCGGGCCTCCCACCGCTCGCGGACCTGGGCCTGCATCAAGAGCAGCGCCAGCCGGACGGAGGCGTGATGCCGCCCGCCGTTGGCCGCGGCGTCCTCGAGGTGGGCGTGAGGCCAATGGCGGACAGCCAGCCTGGTGAGACCGTCCACCCGCCACGGCTGAGCGTAGGTGACACGCGACCCCAACCGGTAGCGGACATGCGCCTGCAGTTGGGCAATCGCTTCGTTCACGTCGTCACCGCCGGGGTGGGCACGTTCCGGAGACGCACGTCGTGCCCGACTTCACCGGCACCGGCACCGGCTTGACCGCCATCTCCGCGATCAGCGACGCCCGGGCGGCCGAGACCGCAGCCGCAGCCCGGGCCGGCTCGGTCGCGATCCGGTCGTGGTCGGCCGACAGCCAGACCAGCAGCGAAATAACCCACCGCCACAGGATGCTCATGGCTTCACCTCGTCGAGTTTCCGCCAGATCGCCATACACGCCACCGCACCGACGACAGACAGCACCAGGCCCGCCGGCCGGTAGTGGTCGCCGGACACGAGCGAACCGGCCAAACCTCCGGCCACCGACCCGGCCACGCCCACGGCGATCGTCTGCCAACGGCTCGACGGCTTGGCCGGCGGCCACAGCCATTCGGCGACGCTGCCAGCGATGAAACCGAACACCAGCCAGACAATGATTGAGAACACGGTCACTCCTTGTAGAACTTGTCCGCGATGGTTGCCACGCCGCCGGTCGTCATGGCTGTGATTACGAACGTCGCAAACAGCCTCCACGCCGTTTCTTCCTGCACAACACCCCACACGCCACCGACGGCAAGAGCCGCGCTGCCGATAGTCATGGTCACGAGCACGATCCCTGTGACCTGGTTCAGCTTCTTACTGTTGAACATCACCAGCCCTCCGCATGACAGACCATCGTTCGATCATCACAGTGTGCCGCGGCGTATTGCTGCTCGACCGGCCTCGGCGGTGGCTCGGCGAAGACCGTCATCCACAACCCAAGTTTCGCCAGCCGCGACACGAACTTGAGGAACGGCCGTTGCGGCCGCGGGTTGAACGGGTTGACCGGGTCGAAGCCGGGGACCGATGCGGCCAGATAACCGGCCACCAGACAGCCGAGACAGGAGAGAACGATGCCGCGCTTTGTCATGACGAGACTCATAGGGCGAGGTAGTGATTGACGGTCGGCGACTTCGCCGCGTCGGTCGGGGCCGGGGCCGGCTGCAGCCAGCCGGCGTGGTCGAGGTCGCGATACTTGAAGCCGTCGACCGAACCGATAACGAACGAATCGCCTTGGGCAAGGATCGCTTCGGCGTCGGCCCGCGTGATGTAGAAGCTGCCGTCGGGTTGGTCGGCGGGATGCTTACCACCGCCGACGTAAGAGCCCCAGCTATTCAGAATGAGGATCCCGTCGCGTGGATTCTTCATCGGCGTTGCCGAACCCGCCCCGTTGTTGCGGGCGTACTTTACCGCGATCGCCACCATGCAGTGATTCCAGGTCGAGGCCCGCCGGCAGAACCCATCGGCGTCGCGGTCGCCGGACGCGAACCCGACGTTGGAGCAAATCGGCACGCACATCCCCGATTCCAGTGCCGCCGTCAGCGAATCCCAGTCCTCGCACAACGCCACGGCCCGGGCGGTGTGCTGGCGGGCGAGCTTTGCGAGAGACGACGGCACGCCGGAGTTTCCCCACTGCCGCGATCGGTCGATCGAGTAGGTGGTGAGGTCGATGTCGCCGTAGACCTGGCGGTAGAGAATCCCGCCGACCGTCTGGTCCCTGCACCGCCCAGAGACCCAGCGGGCGGCGGCACCACCGTAGGAGCCGTCAGAGAACCCGGCGTTGGTGACCGGCGGCATCCGGCCGGCGGTCCTCGAGCCCCCGTAGATTGGCTCGGTCGCCACGATCAGCGGGCATTCCGCCATCCCGCCAGTGACGTGATCGACGCACTGCCCGATGTATGAGCCCATGGCCCAACCGAACGACACGCACGTCCCCGCCGATCCCTGGTTCCATGGCCCGAACGGCTTGCCATACTTCTGCCGGTGGCAGCGGTCGGCAAACCGGTAGAGGTATGCGTCCTTGCCTTGGGCCCCGGCGATCACGCCGGCCCCGGCCTGCTTGAATAGCGGCTGGTCAAGCTGCCGGAGGAACTCCCGCGTACCCTCCGGGTTCGCCACATAACCGAAGTTGGTCTCTACGCGATCGGCCAGCCGCGAGACGTACCGCGAGACGATCGTCCCCAGCACCGCCGCGAACACCACGAACGAGATCGCGGACCACGTCCAATCGCTACTTCGCCGCATCGGTGGCCGCCCTCCCGAGATCGCGGTATGCCGTCACCCACGCCGACCGCTGCTCAGCGGTCAGCGGCCCGCCGTCGGTGCCGACCGTGGATTCCAAATACTTCGCCATGGCGTCGCGGGCGGCCGGCTGCCGGTCGCCAATCGAAATACCCCGGCAGCGGAGGATTCGCGTTCGCTTCCGCAGCTCGTCGACCGCGATCCCGGTGGAGAGGTAGCCGTCCGGGTGGCCCGCAGAGAACTCGATCTCGTCGGCGATCTCCGCACACATAGCGCCAACCAAGGCCGCGTCCTCCGAGGCCGTCGGGCCGGCGAACATCCCCGCCAGTAACAGCGGGCCGGCGTCGGGGGCCGGCGTCGGGCCTGGGGCGGGGGACGCCGACGGGCCGAGCCCGTAGGCAACCGCCGCGGCAACCAATGCGATGCCGGCGTAGTGGCGGGGGGTCAGCGTCTTCGCGGCCTCCCGTGCCTTCTTGGCGAGCGGCTCGAGGTGCGGCCAGCCCCACGCGGCGACGGCGGCAAGAATCAGAAGCGTAGGGATCATGCGAGCCTCACGAGTGGCAGGATTTGCTCGATCGCCCCGGACGCGAGGGCGAGTACCAGGAGCCGGACCGGGCCGCGGGCGAGGCCCCAAATCGGCCAGAGCATTAGCGGCACGCAGCGGTCGGCCACGGCGTCAAAGAGGTCGGCCACCCCGTCGAGCACCGCCGCCTTCTTCTCCTCGCCGGTCATACTGCCGACGGCGTCGAGGGCCGCCACGGCGAGGTGGAGGAGAGCGACAAGCAGCTCGCCGAACTCGGCCCAGGTGAGACCGTCGGCAGCCGCCGACCGGGCCGCCGAGATGAATGCGTCAATCTTCGTGAGCACACCGCCGGGGGCAGCCTCGGCGACGGCGATCGGTGCGTCTGCGATCATGAGTAGCTCCCCACGCCAACCGCGGTCACGTCCACGCCATAGGTGCCGGAGACACTCGACGAGAACGACAGCGTGCCTCCGGTGATTCCGCTGCCGTAGTCGGCAACGTGCAGTTGCCCGCCGACCCCAACCCGCACGCCGGAGATGCCGGGGTGAGTGACGGTCAGGAACCCGCCGGTAGGGCCGGTCGATACCTGGACGAGCAACTCACGGACGGTGGAGACGTTGGCGGTTTGCACCGCCCCGAGCACCGAGCCGGTGATCCCGGTGATCGACAAGGAGAACCCGGCTTGCGTGCCGGTGATCGACTTCGACGCCGCGACGTTGGCTTGCCCAACGCCGGTGCCGTTGGACACCGACCGCGACGTGCGATCCTCGCCGGAGGCAGAGTAGTCGGCGGCCGACTGCGAATCGGAGAGGGACCAGGCGAGGCGAGTCGTGCCGGCGACGGTCAGCGAGGTGGGCATCTAGTTGATCCTTCCTTCTGCGTGGAGTTTTTCGACTTCGGCCAACGTCATGCCGGAGCGGATGGCGAGATATTCGAGGAACGTCAGGGGGCGATGCCCTGGCCGCTTGCTTGTGATCGAGCCGATGCCGGCCCGTTGAGTGGACTGGTAGTGAACGTGGCTGCCGCCCTCCTCCGGGGCCGCGAGAGGCTCGCGCCCGCGGCGAGTTGTCCGGAACAACCATTCATGCGATTTGCCCACACTGGTCCTCTACACCCATTGTACGAATGTTCACTGGCCCTCCCGGTCCATCACCTCATACATGCACGCGGCATAGCCGGCGATGTCCACGGGCCCGTCGATGGTGGACCCCGGCCCCCGGAACCGGGCGATCTTGTCCAAGATCATGATCGTGGCCCAATCGGCCTCGGTCAGCGGTCGCTTGAGCACGTCGGCGAACGCGGCATTGACCATCCCGATCGTCCGGGCGAAGTGGTGTTTCGGCCCGCCGTATTTAGGCCGGCGGTCGCGGATCACCTCGGCGGTCTTCTCGCACAACTGCTCGGCGGGAGTCTGCTCGCGAGTCTGTTCATGTCCCGCCGGCAAGGCGGCCACGTCGCCCATGGCCCCGTAGATCCGCCGCTCGACCGGCCCGCTCTGCCGATACCTCTCCCACGCCGCGGCGACCTCTGCGGCCGTGCCGTTGGCATCCGCCACGCTCGTAGTCCGATTCGCTTCCAGCATCCGCTCCCTTTCTCGTATGAGTCTCATGCAGTGGGCAGCCAGGTTGCCCGCCGTCCCGGTCCATTGGCCTTGGTAGCGACGGGCGTCACGCACGACCGTCGCGATGTATTCCTGTGACAAAACCTCTGCCGGCTTTGATTCGGGCATGGGATCCGTAACAGTCACTTGGGGGCCGCCTTCGGTGAATGAACCGGGCAGCCCGCAGTGATCCAGAACACCGGAGCCCCGCCCCACAGAAACCCGCGACCGTGATGGTTGTCGAGGACGGGGCAGGTGCAGCCGGCTTCGATCGCCTCGTCGGAGCCAGGGTTCGGTCGCTTCGGTTGGTCGCTCACTTCGCCCCCCCGACATATTCCATGTGCATCTCGTGCAGCCCGCCCCGCTGCGAATAGACCCACTCCTGCATCGCCCGCTCGGCACCGACAAAGCCCATATCGACGTGCCAAGAATCGGGCGGAACGATGGTCGGGGCGGTCCGCACGATCACGCCGTCGATCGTCCCCACTTCGGCCGATTGGTTGTGCAGGTGGCCGACGTGCCATTCGCGGTGCCGACACTGCGACCACAACGCGGCGGCCTCGATCGCCATGAGGCCCGCAAGCTTCTTCCGGGCCTTATCCCCATGCGTGACGCCTACTAAGTTCCCGCCGTGCGTCAAATACTTGCGGCTTGTGAACTCCGTGTTGACCGCCACCCGCTTGTCGTCGCGGTATCGCTCGGCGAATATCTTCTGGAGCGCCCACGCCATCGCGGTGTCGTGGTTGCCGGGAACAAACACGACATCGGTCGGCAGCGAGTCGGCCGACAACTCAACCACCCCGGCGATCGACGCCACGGCCAGCTCGATCGTCTTCTGGAGGCGTGAGTCCCGGTCGATGTAGGTGCCGCCGGTTGTGGTGCCGGAGATCGTGTCGAAGTGCAGGGTATCTCCAGCCAGAACGATCGTCCGCCGGCAGGCGTCACCGCTGCGGGCGATCAGACGGCTTGCCGTCTTCCCAACCAGCTCCGCGGCGATCGACAGGTCGTAGTCGCTGCCGGTGGTGTGCCGCCACGAGCGACCGCCGAAATGCAGATCGCTCATCACGAGCACGGACCACAGGCCGGATTGCTTGCGACCGTGGCCCGGCTTCTTCGGCTGGCGGATGGATGCAGCCGCCGCCGCGATCATCCCCTCGACAATCTCCCGCGTGGTCGGCCCGGCCCGCGGCTTCAACCTCACGAACACCCGGAACAGCTCGGTGACCTCCGGCCGCCCGGTCTCGCGATTAACCGACATCCCCTCCCACTTCGTGGCCTCGCTCGCGGCCACCTCGTACCGCTCCAGGTCCGCCTCGATATGCCGCAGCAAATCATCGACGGTGCGGATCGTCCGCGAGACGCTGCGGGCCTCGACGGTCTCGCCCTCGGTGCGTTTCGTCACCTCCTCCCGCGGCGGCTCCGCTGCCGGGAGGTTGGCGGCCACGTCGGCGATCAGCGGGCGTCGAGCCATCTGCTCACCGTGATTGGGTGGCACTCGATCCCGCGGGCGGCGAGCGAAATGGCGACCGCTTTGCCCAGCCCGGTCTTCGTTGCGACGACCCTGCCGGCCCGAAAGTCGGCCCGGATCACCTCCAGCTCCGCGAGGAGGTCCGGCGGCAGGATGCTCGCGAAGTCACGCCGCTGCCGGCGGGGAAGATTCGCGATCACGTCGTGGGCGAAGTCGGGCAATCTGCACCTCGTGAGAGCCAGTGTGCCTATAGGTGTACGGGTGTCAACCGCTGTTTTCCGGGCCCCACTTGCCGACCGGGCAGGATTCCCCAGCCCATGAGAGCTTGGATATGTAGGCCCGCTCCCGGCTCACCGGGCAGCCGCACTTCGTGCAAGCCTTCCCATCGAAATACTCGCACGCCGCACAGATCGCGTGGCGGGCGGCCACTTGCTCGTCTGTGCAGCGAGGAGCACCGGCGGCGACGTGGCGGGCCGCGGACGTGGCGAAGTTGCCGATCTTTTCAAGGAACGACGGGCCGGTGATCGGCGGGGCGGCGGGGGCGGCGGCAAGCCGCTCTCGCCGCAACTGCTCGTACCGTTCAGCAAGACGTGTTTTGTCCGAGTCGGACAAAGGGCTTGGGCGGGGGCGTGCAGGTGGGCTCGAATGTGCCGTAGTACGTTCGTCCAAGGTACTCCACCTCCACGGGTTCTTCTTGCGGAATAGGGCCGTTCAAAGGTCGGTTGTTTTCTAGGTCTTCGCACACCGTCTCGTAGCACAAAAATCGGCCCATCCAAACGTCTTCAAGGACCGCGTTTGGTTCGTAGCAGAATGTGCGAATGAGGGCACGCCACACTGGGCCGTCAACGGTTTGCTCGCAGTAGATGTCCAACTGCCGCCGGTTGAATACCTGAAGGTTGAATCCGTCCGTTTTCTCGTGGCGGATGGTCCAACTCTGATCGCCCGACCCGTAGGCGTAACGACCGAACCCTTCGCTCTCCCCTAGGCTCGTCCACTCTTCCACCTCTGTTCCGATCGCGCCGCCGGAGCCCTCAAACTCCAGCGGCAGTCCCCGGAGGAGTGTGTCGCATTGGCACGTTATAGTGCGGCACGACGGCCGCGAGGTGATGCGGAAGGTGGCGGTCAGGGCGTCGCGGAGGGCTTCGCCAAAGCCCTGACACCACGACCCCATCCCGCCGCTAGTAAACGTATTCTCGTTCTGGTAAGCACCGAGGCTAGTGCCAGCCGCGTCGGCAGTGATCGTCACCGGGGTGGTGAGGTGCCTCATTTGGTTCCGGTAGTCGTTGCAAGTCCTCTGCGGGGCCGTGATGCAACCAGAGTTCAAATCAAACACCGACCATCCAAACCACCGCCACACACCACCGCATTCGGACCCCGATTTCTCATCTGATGTGGCAAACAAACCGCAAGAGACATTGGCAAAAACGCGAGCCGTATAAGGGGTCGGCGTCCTTCCTGGCTCGCAGAATATGCCTACAGAAACACTACCCTGTAACTCAAAATCATTCGATGTCGCGCATCCCTCCGCGACGGGGGCGTCATCAACATTCCCCCGACGCCAATGTTGCACGAAAGCGTACGGGCCGAACGGCCACGGCGATATCCACGCCTCGCCGCGACTTCCGTTCCATTGGCCGCCGTAGAAACTGCCGTCAACAACTCCGGGATAGTCTTGAAAGCCCTCCGGCAGAATGCCGGGGAACATGAACGTCGTCCTTGTCTTGCTGTCCGTGTTCCCCTCCCCGCACAGCAGCAGGCCCAGCGCCGGCAAGGCTTCTGGCTCGACGACACTCATATCATACGAACAAAGATCGGCACACTGCCAACAGAACGGCGGCGGCGGATTCTCGCAGCAGCACTCCTGCGACCCCGCCACCTGCCCGCCAACCATCAGCGGCAACCCACCCTTCGATCGAATCGTCGGACTCATGTGATCTCCAGCGACGAGACCACAACTTCCAACCGATCCACCGCCGACGCGAGAGCCGACACGCTATCCCCCTGCCGCACCGCCAGCGGTGCAGACAGCACCTCGTACCGGGTGCCGGTCGCCACGTTGACGTTGGCCGCGAGAGCGTAGCCGGTCGCCCCCTGGTGCAGCCGCACCGTCACGAGGGCCGCGTTGGATGCGTCCACGTTCGCCACGCTGATCGACCGAATCAGCGTCACGCCGGTGGTCCCGGTCGTGCCGGTCACCCCCGTGGCGACGTAGGTCGTGCCGGTCGTGGAGAGCCGGTAGCCCCGGCTGGCAAATGCTTCGGGCATGGGTCACTCAGAGGAAGTAGGAGGAAGCGTAGGACGGATTCCCCGAGCACTCGGTCATGGTGTACCACTGGAGGCCCGTGTCGCAGCCCGAGGCCCCCGTGGCGGCCTTGCCGTGGCCGAGGAGCTGCGTGGCTCCGGTGGTGTGGCCGTCGATGGAGTCCAGGGTCCGCTCGGTCCCAAAGAGGAGCAGGGCCCACGGCGTTCCCGGGCCGGTCGTGCCGGTCGGGATCGGCCCGGTGGCACCAACCCACATGATCCGGAACGGTCCTTGGTCCGCTGATTCCAAGTAGCCGACCACGTTGTATTTCGGCTTGGCGTATTGGTGGCCCGTGCATTTCATCTGCACGCGGGCCTGGACGACCCCGGCAATCGCTCCCTGACCGATCTCACCGACCTTGATCGGCTCGACAGCCACGGCATACGCCTTCGTCGTCGCCGACCCGTAGCCGGGCTCGGTGCCAACCACGCCGGGCCACGATTGGAACGAGTCCACGTCCGGACCCGTCACCCCGGTGGGAGTCTCGAGGAGCGATTCGATCTGGACGACGCCCCACCGATCGAGGTCGCCGGTGGTGAAGTTTTTCAGCCGCACCGTGAAGTTGGGCCGCGGGAAAGCCTCCGTCTCGCCAACCGCCCGCGGGTGGAACTTCACCTCTTCAACGATCTTGTTCCACGCCGACGCGGCCACCTTCACGGGCTCGCCGGGGCGGACGTGCCGGAGGGGGTTCATGCCTGCCCCTTCGCTTCGTCATTCATGGGCTGAGTGAACTTCTCGCCGCCGACGAGGTAGAACCGCGGCCAGAACGTCCCGATCTCCAGATCAGTGAAGCTCTTCCGCGGGGCAGTCTGATCGACGTAGACGTACCGCGCACGCTTCACCGCCGAGCCGCTGGCACTGGCGTCGGCATACTGAATCCACATATAGTCCTGCCCGTCCTTCTTCGCGACGGTCACGTTCCCGATCTTGAAGTTGGTCCGGTTGGCGGTCGCCGTAAACGCATACGAAACCGGCACCAGCGTTGACGACCGATTAGTGTCGAACTTCGCGCCGAGGAACATCACCTCGCCGGCGTTGAATGACCGGAAAGCCTCTTTGTTCACCGCACTGCCCATGTTGTGAAGCCGGATGCCGTATGGGATGTCGAGGCCCGGATTCCCTGGTGACACTGCGCTCGTAGCCTGCTGCGGATTCTTTCCGTTCACCAGATACCAAGCCGGAACCAGCCACGTCTCGGTCCACGAGAACGATGGAACCGCCACGTCGATGCCGCCGACCCTGCCGCCCGATACGTTGATCGCACCCTCGGAGTCCGGGGCGGTTTCTCCGGTCGCGGCGTACCCGGTGCAGATCGGCTTGTCGCCGTCGTTATCTACCCACGCCGTCGTGATGTGCTCGTTCTTCGTGGTCGTGTCCACCGACAGCCCGGCCGGGATCATCTTCACGCCGCCCGGGCCGGAGAACCCGAAGTTGTCCGGAAACGCATCAATGCCGGCGTTGCCGTAGGTGGCCTCGATCTCGTACCACCCGTTGCCAACCGGCCGCGGAGTGAGGCTCGTGCGGACGTGCCCGTCGTAGTAGAGAGGGGCGAGCGTCGCCGCCTTCGTCTCGGCCGCCGCGTAGTTCTCGATCGAGTGAACCAGCCACCGCATGGTGACATCGCGAGACATCAGCCCATCGGTGCTGGTGGAGACCTGGCCGGAGCCGGAGTCAACTCGCTCGATGTTGTTTGGGGGCAGGGTGGGCATCGAAATACTTTCAGAGGAAGGCGACGCCGGCGTGGTAGCCCTCTGCCATCTTGCGAAGAAGGCTGTTCGACTCCTCAGAAGCCATAGCCGTTCGCTCGGCGGCAGAGATCAGATCCCGGTCGCTGGCAGCGGCCACCCCGGCCGCCGCCACCGGGGCACCGCCGGCGATCCCGGCCCGCAACGCCCCGGCGTTGGGCACGTTCTTTCCGGCTGCGACCAACTCCTCGACGCCAGCCGCGGTCCTCGCGGTGTTCGCCGCGGTCTCCTCGGCAACCGAGAGGGCGGGGCCGATGGCGAGCCGCGACGCGATGCCGCCGAAGAACGTGCCGAGAGATTCGCCGGTGCCAATGCCTCCACCGCCAGCCATCACCGAACCGGCCCGGCCCAGCGGCGTGCGGCTTTCGCTTCGCCGAATCGGCTTGCGGTTATTTGCCTCGATGGCGTTGGACGAGTTCTCCCATTCAGACAGTTGCTGCAACGCTTCGAGGCCGCCGATGGCAGCGACCGCACCAGCAATCCACCCGATGCCGGGGATCGCGAACATCGCTATGCGGAGTTTCCCGAAGGCCGCGGACAGACCCATGATGGCGACACTCCACGACCGGGTCATGCCGGTTGCCGTCGCCGTGTAGGTTATGTATCCCGCCAGACCGAAGTTGATAACTTGCAGCAGCGCTCCAACACCGAGGGCCGCGACGCCGACGGAGAACAACGCGCCGGCGAGTCCCGCAAGAACGACGGTCAGCCCCGGGATGCTGGACAGCATCCAAGCAAACTGTTCGATGACGAAGATCGCAGCATCGGCGGCCTTGCGGACGGCCACGGTAAACGCCCCATCTGCAAATGCGATCGAAAGCCGCTCAACAACTGCCTTCAAGGATTCCATCACGCCGGTCAACTGCGACATCGCGATCTTGAACTTTTCGGCCACCGTCCGAGAGGTGCTCATGGACCGAGCCATGGCGTCAAACCCCTTTTGCCCCTGCTCCGCAAACGCATGGATCACGCGGATGCCGCGAACGTCGAACACGTCAACGAGAGCCTGATTGGTGAGCATCGCGTCGCGGGCCGACTTATCCATGCCACGCATCGACTGAGCAAAGATCTCCGCGATCTGAGCAATCGGGAGGAGCTTGCCCTGCTGGTCCACCAGCGACTCCATCGAAATGCCAAGGGTCGCAAGTGCCTCCCTTGCCTCGTTGGTCGGGGCAAGCAACTTGACGAGCAACGTCTTGATGCCCGTGCCGGCCTCCTCGCCCTTGATGCCGTATCTGGCGAGAATCGCGATCCCCTGCGAGAGCCCGAACAGCGATTGGTTGGTGCCCTTTGCCACGCTCGCCACGAGGGCGAACGATTCGATCATCGCCGCGATCGACGTTTCACTCGAGTCGGCTGCAGCAGACAGCGTGTTGGCTGCTTCGGCGGCAGAAACGCCGAACACATTCATGGCGACCTTCATGAACTCGGCCGCCTGGGCGGCTTCGACACCGCTCACCTGGGCAAACTCAACAGCGGACCGGCCGGCACCCGCCAGCGTCTCCTCCACCGTCATGCCGGCCTTGATGAGCAGCGTGAATGACTGAGCGATCTTGGTCGCCGAGATGCCCATGGTGCGGGACAGCCGGAGGGCCTCCGCACGAACGCGAGCCAGCCCTTCGTCGGACAGGTCGGCCGTGGCCCCCTTCAACTCTAGGAGCGAATCCTGGAACGTGGCGGCCGACTGTGCCGCCAGCAGCATCGGAAAGCCCATCGCGGCCCCGCCGATCGCCATGCCGGTGCCGGCCCGCTTGAGCGTACCGGACAACCGCACGATCGAGTGCTGCGTCTTCTTGAGCGTCCGCGTGAACTTGTCGTCGTTCGCGGAGATCTCGATGAATGCCTTCCCGGCCCGTACTGCTCCGGCACTCATACGATTTCCTTCAACTCTTCGTTTGTCGCGATCCTCACTACCGACTTACGTTCCCGCATGGGGTGAATCTCGGCAGCGTCATACGGTCGCGGTCGCTTCTTCGGGTCTCGGTGGATCTCTGCTAGTTGGGCGAGGAGGCTACTGGTGTGGTTCCACAACTCTCGCTGCCGGCCTTTGACTGCGGCGAGCAACTCGCGGAGGGACCAGGGGCCGGGGTGGACGCCGACGACGCCGGCGAGTTCATAGCCGAGGGCCCACACGTCCACCGGGCCAGCTCCTCGTCGATCGCCGCCTCGATCTCCGGCATCCTCTCCTCCGCGATCCTGTCCGCCGTCGCGTCCACCTCCCGAACCTTTCTCACTGCCACGCTGAGAATCTTCTGCACGCGGGTCGGGCAAAAAAAAACCATCTCGTCGATCAGTGCGTTGTAGGAAGCCTCGAGCGTCTTCCCGTCGAAGGCTTCGTAGAAAGCCTCCGGGGTCAGCTTGCGGGCGATCGCCTGCGGCTCGACCATGCACCAGATCACCTGGCCGAGCACGAACGGGTCGGCAAGCTGCTCCAGACTCTTCCGCTCCTCGGTGGCGAGGTCGAACAGCGACACGCCGGTGTGTGCCTTGACGCGGGCGTAGGAGGCGTAGGTCGCCTCCAAGTCCCAAGAGCGGTCGGCTTTGTCTTTGAAGGCGTGCATTCAGTAAGACCCTCCGGACCCGGACGATGGCGTCCAATCCGGCACCGGAGGTGCCTCGTAGTTCCACTCGCGAAGTTCAAACCGCGGGATCACGGCATCGTTCAAGGGTTCGTCGCCGTCAATCCCGTGGATCGTGAATGGCCGGTCAATGTCGAACAACCCGCCGGTCAGCTCTACGTTGAGGATTTGGGGCATATAGAAAGTTGAGTCGCCGACATCCACTCGCTTCCACCGATTGGCAAACAAATACCTTGCCGCAGCAAGGTCGGGGACCGAAAACAGGATCTCGTAGGTCCGCCCGACAACGACCGACGATGCCCCGTAACCGTTGAACCCAGTAGCATCGACCTCGGTCACCGTCTCGCGAAGGCTGACATCGGACACGCCCTTGACCTCGGTGCCCTCGATCTTGAGGACGCAGTCCTTGCCGAGAACGTAGGTAATGGCCGCCGGCATCAGTCACTCCCAGCCGGGACTAGGAAACCTGAGCCCCAGCCATCCGCTTGAGGGTGATCGAGTATTCGATCGCCCCGTCAACGACCTGCGGCTCGCCCACGTTGTTGACGTAGTAGAGGCCCGTGGCGAGGCTGCCGGTCACGCCGATTGACACTACGCCGGTGCCGTGGATGGGGGCCGTGTGGTCGAAGCACACCACCTCGATCGTGCTGTTCCACCGCACGGGGACAAACTCTTGAATGTTGTCGCTGCCGCGGGTCGTCACCTCGGCCTCGGCGGACGTTTCACGGGTGATCGTGACATCCTTCACGTCCTTGTTGGCGATCGTGCTGCCGAACGAGAAGATCTGGTCCTTGCCGAGCTTGTATGAGTGTGCGACGGGCATGGTGCGGCATTCTCCTGTGCGTTTTTGGCGACGACTGCCGCCTGAACGTCAGTATACCAGTTGGCTATCCGCGGCGGACCGTGAACCCGGACCTAGAACCGGACGAACTTTTGAACTGGCCGGCGAAAGCACGGGCGATCGAGCCGTTGGCGATGCAGTGCTCCATCGCCGGTTTCATGAACGGCCGGGCGGGGTAGACAGTCGACTTGTGCTCGAAGTTCCGCATCGGCTGCCACCGCGTCTGGTCGCGCGGCATCTGCCCGGCTGGCAGCTTCATGATGATCGGGCTCTGCATCCCGCCCCGCTTCGTCTTGATCTGCGGGACGAACACCCACGTCTTGAGCGGCAGCAATCCGCCGAACTCGTGGAGGTATGGGATCATCCTCCCCTTCCTCGACGGCCCGACGACCACCGAGTGCGTCGATTCGTCGTAGAAGTACCAGAGGTTGCGGCGGAACCCGATATAGCTGGCCTGGTGGCCGACCTCCGGCGTGTGCGTGAACGGTGGAGAGCCAGGGGGGGACGCTGGCGGATTCTGCACCTCGCGGATCACTCGACGCCCGAACTTCCCGCTCTGCACCCACGTCTTTCCAAGCACGCCCATATTCATCAGCGTGGTGATTCCGGCCCCGGGGAAGTTTTGTCGAATCTTGGATGGGATCCTCGCCATGCCGCGCCGCTTGATGATGCGGCGAACCCGGTCGCGAATCAGACCGCCGGACTTGAACAACGCCCGATGGTCCATCCCCGACATCGCATCCTGGATCGCCTTTCGGTCGAAGAACAGGTCGATCGACGCCTTCATCCCGATGGACGGGACGTGTGGCAGCATTCCGGGGACGCGAGGGATCATGGCTATACCTTCGCGTTGGCGTACCGGTAGGTCACGGCGATGTCGGCAAGGAAGATTCTGAACCCCGTCACCTGGTCGCGGTCGTAGGTCACGACATTGGTTACGTTCATCCACGCGACCCCCGGAGGCATCGTGGTCTCGGAGGCCGGGAGTTTCCGCGAGCGGATCGCGTCCACGATGTTCGTCCGCAGCTCGACAAGACCGTCGATCTCGGCGTCGGAAGCCATCCGCTTCCCGATCACGATATGCACCTCGATCTCAAACAGATCGGCCCCGTGGGTGTGCGGGCTCACCTGAGTCTCGCCCGGCACCACCGATACTTTGAGGTCGGACAACTCCTCGGCGGTGTAGTCGGGGACGTAGGACCGAACCGCGTCCACGGACGTGATCGCCCCGTCGAACCGTGCGAGCGAAAGGCTGCCGGCGAGCGAATCGGCGATCAGTATTTCGATGGCTTCCATGTTTGCCCTACGGTTTCGGTCCGTCCTCTACCACCATTCTCTCAATCGCCGCCACGTTCTCCGCGTGCCGCGGCTCGCCCGGGTTACGCCGAGCCGCCTCGCGGGCGTACTCCAGGGCCTCCGCATACAGACCCAACTCGAACGCCGCGGAGTAGGCGAGGTCGGCCGACAGATCGCCGTAGGCGGCCACGTCGCTTGTGTGGGTCATGTTCTCGCGGTCGCAGTGATACGCCTGGCGGGCCCAGTAGAGTGCCGCCACCGGGTCACGCTTCTGCCAGCCCATTTGGGCGACGTACAGATGGGCCTCCGGCTCCGACGGGGCCTCGAGCATGGCGGCGAGGATATGGCTGCTGGCACCCTTCTCGTCGAGCCTCGCCAGCGACCGGCGGGCGTGGGCCCGCTCGTTGGGTGCCCCGCCCGGCATCCGGAGGTAGTTGGCGAACGCCGCTCCGGCCCGCTTGTCTCCGGCGTAGTCCAACTCCCGGGCGTAGTACCAGTGCATCCGGGCGTCGGTCGGGTTTTCCTCGACCGCCCGCGTGAGAAGTTCCAGGTCGCTCTTGTGGGTTTTTCCAACCTCGCGGAAGTGCCGGATCACCACGTCGTCGGTGAACGTCTGTACCTCGGCACCCGACCACCGCACCAGACCCTCGTGGGTCGCCCCGGTCCACCGGTAGCCGTGCCGGGAGTGGATTCGATCGCACCTGAAAGAGAAGTCTGGCGACCACCAGTAGGGGTAGCGGAGTTTCGTAGTCTCCGGCGTCCACGCGGCCTCCAGGGCCTCCCGCCAGCCGGGGTCGAGGGCTTCGTCCAGGTCGAGCCGTATGGCCACGTCCACGTCGGCCGGAAGGTGGCACAGGGAGAGCGTGTGGGCGTCGTCCCATCGCCAGGGGATCGGCGTGCCGCGGGCCACGGTGACGCCGGCGGCCTCGAGGAGCTCCACGGTGTCGTCGGTCGAGCCGGTGTCGGTCACGACCCGCACGTCGGCCTCGCGGCACGATGCCTCCCAGGCCGGCACGTTGGCCGACTCGTTCTTGGCCAGGGCGTAGATTCCCACTCTCATGTCATTTCCAAAGGATCGCGGTGATACGCCCGCGGGCGTCGATGTGAGCAATCTGCTCGCGCGGCGGCGGGTCCAGGCCGATGTCGCGGTTCACTTGCTCCCAGTCGTGGATCGCCAGGATTTTTCGGGTCTTTGCCCACGCCGCCCGGTACTCGTCGATGGCGGCTTCGCCGTGGATTGAGTCGTGAAACATCACGTCGAACTCGCCGGACGAAGCCAGGTAATCGGCCGACGAACATTGCACGTCCACCACCGGCACGCCGACCGCGTCGTAGTGTGCGATCCGCACTTCCGGCGGCACCTCATCTCCGAGATCCACCGCGACCACCGTTGCCCAGGGGCACGCCAGCGACAGGGCCGCGGCGGATAGGCCACGGTGGCTCCCTAGTTCGAGGATTGTGGCAGGAGAGACAGACGCCGCCGCCATGCAGATTGCCCGCACCGCCCCTGGATCGGTGGAGTAGAGGTCGGACCAGTCGGCCGCGGCGATGTATTCTTCGTGCGTCATTTGTAGTTTGCGAAGATCGAATGGTTGTGGTCGGCAGCGTATAGGCGAAACGAATCTGGATACTTCTTGTGCACTCGGGCCAGCGTGTTCACCTCCCACGACAGCGGATCAAGGTTGTCGCGGCATTTCTCCGAAAGCCATCCAGTAAGACGGGCCGGGACCGCGAACACTGCACCGAGAAAAAGCCAACTCGGACTGCTTCCGAACGGATCGCCCGCGATGCCCGATGGCGACACGATCACGTCCGGCTCGGATTCCTCGAGCCGGGCGATGAAGTCGCAGACGATGTCCTTTGTCACGCCTGGCATGTGAAACACGCCATAGTCGATCCAGATAAGCGTGGTGGCATCCGTAACAGTGGACGCACGGTCAAGCCAGGAGAACTTTTCGTGCTGCACGCAGTGGTATGCCGTCGAATCTTTTTCGCCTAGTTCGACGTTACCGATCTTCTTGGAGAGCCAGCAATCACCAAGTTCCTGCCGGAACACGATCGAACGATTGCAGCACTCCAGTAGTTTGGCCCCAAGCTCGTTGTATCGCTCTCGGCTGCGATGCTTGCACAAAAGCGGAACGTATCCGGTCACGACGCACACGCTCATGTCAGCACCCCGGCGGTCCGCAGCCCGTCATCGAAATACTCGACCTTCCGGTTTTGCTCGTTGGAAAACCGCTCGACGGCCTTCCGCACGTCCGGGTTGTCGCAGTCGTCCGCGAGAATCGCCCGGCAGTGCGACACTAGTCGCAGGTCGGCGAGAGCCCCGTCGTAGGAGTGGTCGCCGTCGACGTGGGCGAAGTCGGCCGGGGGCAAACTCTTGATCGCGTGGGAGTCGACCACGACCAGGTCGGCGTCGATCTGGTGCCGGTCCACCAGCCGCCGCCAGTGGGCAAGGCAGTCGTAGGAGTCGGCATCCATCGCCCCGTCGATGCAGAGATAGCGAGCCCCCGGGGCCGCCGTCTCAAACGTCAGCAGCGAGTAGCCGCAGCGGGTGCCGATCTCGATCACCCGCTTCGGGCGAAATCGCCGGAAAATGTCGCCCTTCATGGCGTAGTGGAAAATCACCCGGGAGTCGCAGCCGAACCAATCATCCTCCCGCCAGTTGCTCTCCAGCGTTTGGCGGACGGTCGCCACGAACGGGGCGGATACGGTCAGTCCCATGCGTCACCCAAGAGGTCGAGGGTCTGGTGGAGGTAGAGGTACGCCAGCCACGCCTCGCGGTCGCGGGATCCGAACGACGCGACCAGCTTGCCGTCGCTCACCGCCAGCCCGGCGCAGAACTCAATGCTGCGGGTTTCCCGAAACGCGAAAGGCGGCGAGACGTGCGTGATCCGCCAGTCCTGGCTCTCGTCGAACTGGACGATCCGGTGTTCGTAGACCCGCCGGCCGTTGGAGACCGCCACCTCATGGACGATCGCCAGCCACACCCCTTCCATGATCGGGTCCGGCACGAGTTGCGACCCGCCGCGGAAGCCGCGGGCCACCGGCGGGGCCTCGGCGTGGGCGGTCACCGTCCAATCGTCGCCGTCCTCGCGAACGAGACACGTCCGACCCTTGTGGCTGCAGTGGTAAAGCCACTCCCTCCGGCCGGTGATCGGCATCCAGTTTTTCTCGTGCCGGCCGCTGATCGTGTCGTGGCAGCGGAGGTCGCGGATTCGGTCGAATCTCTCCAGTTTCCCGACCCCTATACGGCAAGTCCCATCGCGGCCCACCCAGTTGCGGATCGTGGCCGACGCGATCAGCTCGCCGTCCACCGAGTTGAGCCGCACGTCCTCGAGCCCCTCGACCGGGAAGCCGCTGGCGTCGTAGTCGGCGGCCCAGTAGTGGGATTCGCCGGAGGCCACGTCGATGAGCCCGTTGTAGGTCCGGATCGCCTGCCGATCCTCCGGCGGAATGACGTAGTTGCCGGCCTCCGCGATTGCGTAGTTGCTCGATCGCACGTTGCAGAGCAACCGGCCCGCGTGCGAGACGATCGAAGGATTGAACAGCGACCAGCCGACGCGGGCCGGCGGCACGTCGATCTGCTTGAACTCCGCGGCGACGCCCTGGTCGGATAGCGTTTGCGTGTACCAAGTGCGATTCGCCCTGACTTTCTCTTCTTTCTCCGCAGAGAGCTGAAGCCGCAGGAGCCGCTCGCAGCAGCGGCGGCCAACGTCCATCTCGCCGCAGTGGTATGCGTGGGCCGCGACGCGATGGAGGTGTTCAATCATGCCGGTGTTCACCTGTTCACCGGTAGCCTAGCCGGATCGGCGGGGGCGTAAACCCCGGATTTTCGCGGGGGGGTTGCATGAGCCGCGCCGGGCCTCACGGGAACGGCGGCGGCGGCGGCAGCAAAGGGGCCACCTCGCTCATCGGCATCACTTCAATCGCCGCCATCATCTCGGGGGTTAGGTGCGGCAACGCCCACCCGAGGATTCCGGCGGGGTGCAGCTCGGATAGCAGGTCGCCATCCAGGATCCATCGCCCGTCTGTCAGCGGCCTAGCCTCTGCAACGTGCCTCGGATCTCCGTGCTGCTGCTGGATTGCATACCACAGCAACGCAACGTCAGGCGGGTAGACGAGCGCAAGATGCTTGCACTCCGCATAAGGTACAGGCAGTGGCACCTCTGAAAGTATCACGCCACGCTCCTACTAAGGGCGGACTGGAATGCTTGCATTGCATTGCTATAGGCAAGAACTTGAGCGTCGTCCATCTGCAGGCCAAACGAGTAGCCAGCCAGCCTTGCATCGGTTGGGACGTTGACCGATCCGCCATCATTCAGCGCGAAAACAAAAATCTCTTGCGAGCCTGGCGTTCTGGTTGTGGCAGTCGTGGTGACTTTCCCGGTGCCGTTACGGTAGAGCGCTGACGCTGATGCCCCAGTAATGGTGCCGACATAGAAGCCACCTCCGCTATTTGTTAGCGGCAGGCTTGTATTGATCTCATAACCGACCAACGCATACTGCGAAGTGTTCGCCCACGTTCCCAAGATGAACCCGCCAGTAGTCCCCGTCGTACGACACCCAATGCTCGTGCGAAATGTCGCGCCGGCTCGGCTGATCTCATACGACGCAATGTGCGAGTCGTTTTGCGGCAGCGTGTTGTGGGCAACGCCGGTGCGTAGGTACTTCGTGCTGGCGTTTCCAATCAGCCCGCCAGACGCCCCGGTTTCGTTGTAGTCGTTCGTGATGAACAGCCCGCCCACGTTTGAGTCTGTGGTGTTCCCGAACTGGGTTCCGCTAAGGGACTGCCCCCGGTACAACGGCACAAGGCAAGCGTTCAGGCCCGTGCCGCAAAACAGGTTGAGCCGGTAGAAGCGGTCGCGGAGCGAAGCCACGGCGATGGCGTTGCAGAACGTATCCACCGCCGCCGCCGTGCTGGCCGACACAGAGCCGCCGTTGGCAACCACGCGGTCGACCCAATCCTGTGCCTCGGGGTGCAACTGACTGGACGCACGACGATAGATCGTCACCGGCAGGCGGGCACTGACGCCGCCTCGAGGAAATGCACGCCGGGTCATATTTTTTGCCATGCTGATGTTTCCTTGGCTACTGCGCAGCCACCGTCACCGGTTCAGACCTCGGCCCCTCACCCACCGCGTTGACGGCGGAAACTTGAATGACTTCGCCTTCGATGAAAGCACTGGTGCTAGAAGTCTTCCACGCTGCGTCCTCGGCCAATACGTTGCCGGCGCTCACGACGTAAAGCCTGTAGCCCGTCAGCGGAGAACTGCCGCTGCTTGGCGTAGTCCAAACAACTGACGTGAATGCCTGCGCGAGCGTGATCGTCGGGGCACCCGGCAAGACCGCCGGAATCCGGCTGGCCGATCCCTGCGTTACCATCGTGTGAATCCGCCGGAGAGTCTGGTTCCTATCCGACCACCGCCAATGGTGCTGAGCCCCCGGCGGGATCATAACCTCGTAGGTCACGTCGCCGGCCACGATCCGGTCGCCCTTCTTTGGGTCTTGGACGAGGTCGGTCGTGTCAACGAACCAATCGCGGGTTTCAGTCCGGAGGATCTGGCCCGCGGCATCCATCGACTCCCACCGGCCGATTACGGCAGTCGCCCGCACGGTGCGAGTGAGGCCGACCAACGGCTGGTAGGAGACCTCGACGGAGAGATGCTCCCGCCGCTGCGATCGGAACCACGTCTCGCCGATGGCGATCATGTCCTGCATGGTTCACCAGAGTGCGAGAGGGGCGGGCGCGGCCGGTAGCTGGCCGCACCCGCCCCCTTGCGTGGGGTCGATCACGAGGGCCAGAGGAGGACCGCCACCTGGCGATCGGTCGCCACGCGGGGACGGGCCAGGTAGCCCGCGGTGACGCCGGTGCTGGCGTCGAACACGCCGGAGGCGGCGTACCACCGAACGAACGCACCCTGAGCACCGGTGACGCCGGTGGTGAACACCGGGCCGGTGACGATGCAGTTGGTGTGAACGGAACCGAGTTCATTGGCGACGATCGGGCGATCGGCGACAGTGACGAGCGAGCCGAGGACGACGATTTCGCCCGCTGCCACGCCCGTCGTCGGGGTGTAGTCGAGCTTGTTGCCGTCTGCGTAATAACTGGGCATTGAAGAACCTTTCGTACTGAGAGTGTGGAGATTGAGAGCCCCAGCCGGCGGGTTGGGCCCCCGCCGGCCGGGCACGAATCACGTCAAGATCAAGCGGTCGCCATCCGGTAGGCACCGCGGCTTTCGGCCTTGGCGACGCCATAGGAGAAGTGGCCGCGGACCTGGATGCCGAGCTGGTTGAAGTCGGCATCCGCCTGCTGCACCGTCGGGAGCCGCTGACCGTTGAGGAAAGCGACCTCCATGCAGGGCAGCTCGGCCGGGTTGGCAACGAGCCACCAGGTCGTCGCGGCCGTCAGGTACGACGAGGGCACGACCTGGAACCGACCAGCGAACACGTTGACGTTGCCGCGGGTCGCGTTCTCACCAGTGATGAGAACCGTCGATCCCATCAGCTCGTCTGCCGTGATCTCCAGCTCCGGCGGGACGAGCAACATCGACGGCGTGATGCCGAGCGGGTTGCCGTCCGGGTCCGTGAGCTTCCGGTAGGAAGTGACAGCCGTCCGCAGCGACGTGAGCGACAGGGCGTTTCCGCCCGCAGCGGTTTCCCGCTGATAGAACGTCGCGTTGTTCAGCTGAAACTCCGTCCAGAAGTCACGGTTGAGCTTCACCGCGGCCCCGCGGCCCAGCCGGCTCGGCACCTGGGTGAGAGCACCCAGGTCGTCGTTCACGATGTCCACCATCGTGATCGACGACATACGGCCAGTCAGCTTGGCCTTGATCGTCCGCGTCTCGTCCGAAGCGTCGGCGGACTTCAGTTCGCCGGAAGGACCGAGATCCTCGAACTCGAAACCACCGTTGAGCCGCACGCCCGTGACCTGCTTGTAGTCACTGACAGAGCGGATCGACGCGATCATGTCCCACGTCGACTCGACGGCGTTGTACCCCTGGAGGAGGAACTTGCCGTAGGTCGCCGCCAGCACATTGCTGATGTTGTGCGTCGCAAAACCGGCGGCCTGGACCTGGGGGAACGCACCGGCGAGAACCTCGCGGATGTTGCCGGCGTGGATGCGGGCCGGACCGGTGTAGCCGTTCCGACGGGCAGCCTCGACGAGAACCTCCTGGAGCGACGTGTGGCTACGCCGCCGGTCAGCCGCCTCGAGGGTCTTCTGATCGAAGACCTTCTCGACGTTGGCAAGACCGCCAGCGAGGCACAGCGCCGCCTCCACCGTCTTCGGATCGTTGGCCGCGGCGGCATCAACGACGTGGATCGCGGGAGCCGACGGGCGAGACGCCCGAACCTCCGCAATCCGCTCCTCGCGGATCTTCTGCAGCACCAGCTCGGCGACCTCGCCGGCGAGCAGGCTGGCACCGTCGCCGCCAGCGGTGGCGACGATCGGCTTCGGGTCCGCGGCGGGGGTCGCCGGGGCTTCCGTCTGCGGCACGGCGGCCTCGACGGGCTTCTCGTTGAGCGAATCGCTCATAGGGAATACCTCACTCGCCTCGGCGGCGATAGCCGCGGACGTTGCAGCGTCCGCACCGAACAGGACCACGCTCGTTTCGCGGAGGACCGCTCCACGAGCAACACTGATAGGGCCGGGGAACTCGCGACCGTTCACAGTCGCGACCGCCCCCGCGGCGATGTTTTCGATCGAGCCCACGTCGGCACCGATGGACGCCTGCAGCGGCACCCCGGCCTTCGCGAGAGCAATCAGCTTGTCGCCAGCCGGAGTCCCGCGGATCAGCTCACCGCGGAGCACAAGCTGGCTGCCGTCGTTGGTGGCTTCGACGCTTCGGCCGATCACCGAATCAAGCAGCGGCATCTCCTTGCCGTGGGCGTAGAGGATCGGGATCGGCCGCGAGGCGTCGATCTGGGCAAGATCGACCACGAGCGGATTCCGCGACCAACCCTGGCGGATTGACGCCCCGGTGTAGGCGACCAGCTCAAACGTCGGCGTTGCGGCCTCGTCGGCAGCTTGCACGTTGAGGGTGGCGGATAGTTCGATGCGATTGTTCATGCGTCGTCCTCGGTGTCGTCTTCGACGGCGGCGGGTTGCGGCTGCCGGGAGGCCGTGTCGGCTGGCTCCACCCCCAGCTCACGCTCAAGGGCTTTCTCGGCGGCACGCTGCCGGAGGACGACCCGCCAATCGCGACCGCGCTTGGCGCACGTCTCGGCGAGGCTCGCCATATTGCCGCCGATCATCGCGGCATCGGCGTTGGCTTCCTTCAAGGGATCGACGTGCTCGAAGCCATCCCACACCCACGTCCAGTTCCACGCGGCGAACGGCGGGAGGCCGCGGGGGATCAGCCCTGGGACCGCCACGGCTTCGTCAAGCCACGAGTAGAGGAGCGGGTCAAGGAACGTCCGCTCCATGTCCGACCGCTCGACCGCGATCCGCTTGCGGTACACGAGGTAGTCGCCCCGCATCGACGAGTAGTTGGCACTGCTGGAATCGAGTGAGGCCACGATATAGGGCATACCGAGCGCGGCAGCGATCTCGTTGATGAGCCGACGCACGAATGCGTCGTGGCTTGAGGTCGGGTGCTCGGCCTTCATCTGCACCGGCTCCCAGCCGTCCGGGGCGGCGATCGCCATCCCGCGGACGATCGGCATCGTTTCCAGCGTCTCGAGGCTGGCTGCACCGGACCCGTCGGCCGGCATGGTCGTCTTCAAGATCGCGGCGAACGAGGCCGCGGTTTCGGCCGCCGTCACCACCGCCAGCGTGTACCGTCGCAAAAGGGCGAACAGCTCCAAGGCGGGGGCAATCTCCGGCACGCCGCGATGCTGGCCCGGGCGGGTCGCGTGAAACCAGTGGCAGACGTAGTCAGAGTCGACCCAGTTGCCGTCGAGGAGAAACGCTTGCGAGAGCGAACCCGGATGCCGCTTTGAAATCCAGTAGTCGGTGACGTTGCCATCGCCGTCGAACCGAACGCCGTCAACGTCCTGCTCGGTGCTGTAGAAGCCGGCCGGCGACATCACCTGGTCAGCCTCAACCAGTTTGAGGTCGAGCTGCACGCCGCGGAGCCGGCGGTTGTTGGTCTTGAGGCCAAACACCTCGCCGTCCGAGATCTTGCTGGTCTTCGCGATCCGCAGCTTGCGACCGAGGTCGATCGTGTCGGCCCAATCGGAGACGGCGTGCTCGATCGACCGGACGGCTTCGGGCGACACGTCGGGGCCGAGGTCAAGCTGCAGCCGGGGGCCGGTGCCGACCAGGTCGTTGCTCCAGGTGCTCGCGATGCCCGCGGCGTAGGAGTTATTTCGCAGTTCGTACCGGGCACGGTTGCGGAGGGTCTGCCGGACCGCCGGCTGGAGGGCCGCGTCCGCCGAGAGGTGGTCGGCGCGGGCCCAATGGTTGCGGTTGAGGTCCGACGTTTGGGCGGCGTCGTATTTCGCCCGCACCATCGTCGCGAGCGCAGACTTTTGGGCATCGACCGTCGCCTGGAGCGACGACCGGCTGGAGCCGAAAAGGTTGCCGAGGATGCCCACTGGTCAGTTGGCTCCGGGGTAGACGCACTGGGCGGCACGGAGGCAGCCAAACGGGCTGCCGGCGGACGCCGTCTGCCGGGCCTTCATCACAAACTCCGCGGCGGCAACCTGGCGGTCAAGCTCGTGCTGCTCGACCTCGCCGGCGTCGGTGCGGGCCCGCCGCGGCTGGGCGAGGTTGGCTGCGATCGCGTCGATCACGTCGTCGTTGGCGGCCACGATTGGCTCCCGGTGGCGGGACGCTTCGCGTCCCTGCCTCCAGTGTACCAATGTTCACCGATACGCCGTCAGATGAACTCGATCAGCGGGTGATCGATGTCCGCCTCTGCATCAACCTCATCCCAGAACGTGTCGTCGAGATAGGCGAGCATGGCGGGGTCTCCTTACCGCCATTTTACCCCACAGGGACATGCGTTCAGTTGGGGGATCGCCCGGCGTACTATGCAGCACTCCCGTGCGTGATAGCAGCGGACGACGTGCGGTTATCGGCCTGGAAACGCGAAGTGGCGGCGTACTATGCAGCACGGGGCCGCTGCTATCGTGGTCCGCATAAATACTGGTTCTGCTGTCTACTTGCGCCTCTTCCGTTTGGCCTTCCATCGCGCAGCCGCACCCGCTGCGGCTTGCCCTGCGATGTCCGGGTTGCCTTGCGGCATCTCCGGTGCATCGACACCGAGCCGCCTTGCCAATGCCGCCCGGATAACGTCGCTCGGCGTGGTGCCGTGCTTCTCGCAGTAAGCCGCCAGCGGCCCCGCGAGCGGGCCGAGGCGGAAGGTGATGCGGTCGTTCATGCGAGCGACGCCTCGAACTCCTTCATGTTCTTCTTAATGTACCGGATGCCGTGGGTGGTCAGCCCGCAAGCCATACTGCGAATCCGGTCGCAACCGATGGCCCGCCACTTCAGCCAGACCACATCGCGGTCGTTGTCGTGCGTGCCGATCTCCACGCGAGCCTCGTTGATGTCGAGCGTGTCGGCGAAGGCCTGCAGTTTGGCGAGGAGGTTGGTTTTGGTGGCGTTCATCGTCGTCCCTTTCGTGTTGGTGTCGTTGCCCGTCATGCCCTAAGTATACCTAACGTCGGACGGAAGGCAAGCCCCAATCCAGAAAAAATCCGAAAGTGCGGTTTTCCCGGCCGAAACCCGGGCTTCCCTTCCGTCGGACACTTGGGAACGCGAGAAAATCCGCCAGCGAACCAGCGGATGCAGCGGACTCGCGATTCCGTCTGCGAGTGTAGTGTCGTCAGCGGTCGCGAGCCGCTGATCCTGCGTGTTCTCACTTCTTAGTGCGTTCCAGTCGATCCAATCGCGAGCGGAGTTCCTGAAC
>JBBAVS010000023.1:2023-43520 GCA_040397585.1 Pirellulales bacterium | reverse complement strand
GAGTCCAAGCCGGGGGTGGGAGTTGTGCAGGTTGAAAACCTGCACCCACGCAGGACAAGTGGCCGCAGGTTTTTAACCTGCGGTGAGTCCAAGCCGGGGGTGGTACTTGTGCAGGTTGAAAACCTGCACCCACACAGGAAAAGTGGCCGCAGGTTTTTAACCTGCGGAGAGGCCAAGCCGGGGGCGGTAGTTGTGCAGGTTGAAAACCTGCACCCACGCAGGAAAAGTGGCCGCAGGTTTTTAACCTGCGGAGAGGCCAAGCCGGGGGTGGGAGTTGTGCAGGTTGAAAACCTGCACCCACGTGTCACCGGCACCCACGTGTCACCGGCACCCACTCATCAGTTGATGATCGTCAGGTTCCGCGACGCCGAAACGTTGTAGGGCGTGGCCGTGCCGGGGAAGGAGTTCTTCACGACCTGCGAGCCGTTGCAGAACCCCGACGCAAACACGCCCTGCCGAACGGCGTTGGAGATCACGTTGCCCTGGCCTGCGTTCATGCCGCCGATGAGGGCCCCGGTCGCTGACACGAGCGACACGCCCGTCTGGTTGCGGTCGAAGGTGTTGCCCTGGACCACCACGTTGGCGCTCGTGCCGGTGATCGCCAGGCCGTTACCCGAGTTGCTCACCCGAATGCCCGTGATCGAGGTGCTCGCGGCCGAGGTCAGCCGGATCGCGTCGCCGCTGAAGGAGCTGAAGGCGAGGTCGCGGATCAAACTGCCGCTCGCCCCGGAGTCGAGCAGGAGCCCGTTGACCACGCTCGAACTGCCCGAGAGCACGATGCTCTGCGACGTGCCGCGGAAGGTCACGGGGCGGCTCATCGCGAGTTGCTGCGTGAGCGTCATGCTGGCCGCCACGAGGATCTCGTAGTTCGCCCCGGGGATGACCGGCAGCGAGTTGATCGTCGCGACGGCGGTGTTGAGGTCCGCTGGGTTCGTGATCGCACCGCCCACCTGGATGCCCTTGCCGGCCGGCAGGAGCGTGGGGTTGCCCACGATCCGGCCGCCGTTGCGGATGCCGATCGAGCCCTGCACGGCACGGAGGTCGAGCGTGCTGCCCGCCTGAAGGAGGCCGTTCGCCTGCGGGCCCACGTCCACGCTGCCACCGTTGCTGGTGGTGATCGTCATCAGGCCGGCGGCCTTGACGGTGCCCACCGCCAGGGTCCCGGACGTGGTGATGGCGATGTTGTTGCTGTCGGTGTAGGACACCAGCCGGCCGCCGTTGCTGATCGCCAGGCCGTCGAGGTTGTTCGCCGCGTTCGGCAGGTTGATCGTTCCGGCCAGCGACGTGATCCCGAGCGAGCTGCCGGTGATCGGCCCCGTCTGCGTGAGGTTGCCGTTGACGACCAGGTTGCCCACGCCCATGGTGAGGCCGCCAAGCGCGAGCGGACCGGCGTTGACGTAGTTCACGTTGCGGTTGCCGTTGGCGATCGTGGCCGCAGCCACGTTGTTGCCGCTGTTGAGCAGCGACACGGTGCCCGCCGAGGCGGTGACGGCCAGCGAACTGCCGGTGATCGCCCCGCCCTGCGAGAGGTTGCCGCCGACGTTGAGCCCGATGGCCCCGGCGGTGAGCACGCCGATCGCGAGGTCATCCACGTCGGTGAAGGTCAGGCCGCGGCCCGGGTTGGTGACCGAGAGCGTGTCCACGTCGTTGCCCAGCGGCAGCGAGACGGCGCCGGCGGTGGCGGTGATCGTGAGCAGGGAGGAGGTGATCGCGCCGGTCTGTGTCAGGTTGCCTCCCACGGCGAGCGTGGCGTTGCCCGCCGACAGGCCCGCGATCGCGAGGTCGTCCTTGTCGGTGAACGTCACCACCCGGCCGGGATTGCTGACAAACAGCGAATCGACGTCGTTGCCGGCGTTGGCAAGCTGCACGCCGCGGGCCGACGAGGTGATGGCGAGCGATGTCGCCGTGATCGTCCCCGTGGGGGTCTGCGACAGCGCCGGTCCCGACACGACCGGCGTGCCGACGGCAAGGGTCACTGGGCCGGCCACAATCGTGTCGAGGCGGACCTCGTTGAGATCCCGGTAGGACGCGGCGCCGCCGCCGTTGCGGACGGAGAGCGTGCCCACGTTGTTGCCGGCGTTCGCCAGCGTGAGGGCGCCGCCGACGCCCGTGATGTCGAGCGTGGTTGCCTGGAGGACGGCCCCGGGCTTCTGGGCGAGCGGCCCCCGGGCGGCGAGCGTGAGGGGCCCGGCCGCCACGGCCGTGCCGAGGGTCGGCGCGGCGCTCGACAGCGTGACGGCTCCGCCGCTCGAGAGCGCGAGTTCCGAACCGGTGACCGTGGTCACGCCGGCGGCGTTCGTGGCGGTGATCGCCTTGGCAGCCGAGAGCGTGACCGGGCCCCCGCTGGTCTGGAGCAGGCCCTTGGACTGTACGCCGATGTTACCGCTCGTGGCCGTGACGGCGATCGAGCGGCCGGCTCCGCCGGCGATCACGGGATCGGTGATCACCACGTCGGGAGCCGTGATCGTGATGTCGCCATCGACGGTCGTGGCGCCGGTGACGGTGATCGGCTGGGCGTAGGGGCCCAGCACGAGCGGGCCCGCCGTGGTCAGGTTCGCGCCCACGCCGCCGTAGGTGCCGGCGAGCGACGGCGCCGACTGGGCATACCAGACGAGCGACTGCGACGTGATCGAGGTGCCCGGTTGCTGCGTGATGCTGCCGTTGCGGGCGTCGAGGGTCACACGGTCCCCGGGAGCCGCAACATTCGCGTTGAGGGCGATGCCACCGCTGACCGACGTCAGCGACACGTCGCCGTCGCCGCTGAGACCGGAACCCGTGGACACGCCCGGCGTCACGACGCTGAAGCCGCCGGCGTTCACGAACGAGACGTTGCCGCTCCCGTTGACGATCGACACGGTCGACACGTTGTTGGCGGGCGCGGTGAGCGTCACGGCGCCCGTGCCGTTGGTGACCACGAGGTTCGTGGCGTTGATGCTGCCGGTCGGCTGGGAGATGCCGCTGGCGGCGGAGAGCGTGACGGGCTGGCCGGCGGCCTGGATCGCCCCGAGCACGAGCGCGTTGACGGCGTTGAGGCTCAGCGGCCCGGCGGTGGCGGTGGCCGACACCGACTGCACGTTGGTCTTCAGGTCCACCGAGGTGGCGGACGCCGCCAGAACCCCGCCGGCGACGGTGGGCAGGTTTTTTACCAGATCGACCACCGCGCCGGACGAGGCCGTGAGCGTGATCGGCCCCGCGTTCGTGACGATGCCACGCTTGTCGGGGACGTTGAAAGTGATGTCGCCGCTGCCGGCGGTGACAGCCACCGAGTTGCCCGCGGTGCCGGTCCTGACGACGTCCACGATCCGCACGCTCGGCGCGGAGATCGTGATATTGCCGTTGACGGTCGAGGCGCCGGCGACCACCAGCGGGTTGGCGGTCGAGACGATCGGCAGGTCACCGGGGGCGGTGAGGTTCGGCCCGATCACGGTGTAGGTACCGGCGAGCGGCGGCACCGGCGCCTTGGTGGCGAACCAAACGAGTGTCTGGGCGTCGATCAAGCCGGCCGTCTGCTGGAGCAGGCCCTTGGTCGCGTTGAGGGTCACACGGTCGTTCACGGCCGACACGTTGGCGGCGAGCACGAGGTTGCCGGAGGCCGCGGTCAGCGCCACTGATCCGTCGCCGGTCGCGGAGGTGCCGGCCGTCACGCCCGGCGCCGCGACCGTGAATCCGTCGGCGTCCACGTAGGTGAAATCTCCGGCGGCCGTGGTGGCCGCCAGCGACGTCACGTTGTTGGCGGCGTTGGCCAGGGTGACGGAACCGGCCGAAGAGGTGATGGCCAGTGCCGTGCCGGTGATCGCCCCGGTCTGCGTCAGCGGACCGCCGACCTTGAGGGCGATGGCACCTCCGCTGAGCGAGGCGATGCTCAGGTCGTCCTTATCAGTGAAGGTCACCGCCCGGCTGCCGTTGGCGATCGTCAAGGAGTCGATGTCGTTGGCAGCGTTGCTCAGCGTGATGTCGCTGCCGTTGCTGCCGGCAAACAGCACCGGGGCCACGATCGGCTGCGTCTGCGTCAGGGAGCCGCCGACTGAGATCAGCACCGGACCGGTCGAGGTGATGCCGCGGCCGAGGGCGTCGTTGCCGATGCTCAGTGAGTCGGCGTCGGTCAGGGTGATCGGACCGCCTGAACCCGTGCCGGCGGCCACGTTCGCGGCGGCCAGAGCGGCGTCGATCGATCCGGTTGCGGCATCGAGGACCACGCTCGACGCGGTGATCAGCGAGGTCGAACTCAGCTTCTGCACCGAGCCCTGCGAGTTGATGGTGGCCGTGTTGCCGGTCGCCGTCACCTTGCCGACCTGGACGCTGGCCGCTGCGGTCGTGGTGGCGAGGTTGATCTTGCCCGCCGTGACCACGCTCGTGGCGACGAGCGTGCGGGGAGAGGTGATCGTCACGTCGGCCCCGGTGCCCACTCCCGACACGGAGGTGAGCGTGAAGGGCGTCGGGCCCGTGCCGACGTCGTTGATGGTGATCGGGGCCGTCTTCTGGAGCGTGCGGGCGGTGAGCGAGTTGATCTGCGTGTCGAGGGCGATCCGGCCGTTGGACGATGTCAGCGAGGCCGAGCCGGCGACGATGTCGGCGGTCGGATCGACCGTGTTCTCGACGATGTCGCCGTAGGCGTCGATGGTCACCACCCCCGTCGGACCGGCGTCGATCAGACCGATCGTCGCGCCTCCGCCAAGCGCCGGGCTGCCCACCTTGAGCGTGACGGTGCCTCCGGCCGTGAGCTGCACCGAGGGGATCTCCAGGGCATCATCGTCGAGCACGTCGAGCTTGGCATTGACGTCGGTGAGCCGGGCCCGCAAGGCCTGCGCCTTGGTATAGAGCGTGGCGGCCGTCTTCGCGTCTACGTGCACGGTGCCCGGCGCGGTGACCAGCGACGTGCGTCCGCCGGCGCCGCTCGTGATCGACCCGCCGACGGCGTTGAGATACACATCCCGCTGCGAGGTGACGGTGCCGTCGACGAACAGGTTCGAGGCGGTGGCGGTGAGCGTGACGTCGGTGGCGGCACCCACCGTGGCGATGCCGCCGGTCACGCGGAGATCAGGAGCGGTGAAGGCGATCGAACCGTTCACCGTGGTGGCGCCTTCGACGGCCAGGCTGGCCAGCGAGGTGTAGTCGATGTTGCCCGCGTCGGTGCGGTTGATCAGGACCGTCGGGAAGCTGCCGAGGCTCGCCGGGGGCGCCGTGTTGCCGAACAGCTTCGACCGCAGGCTGAGCCGGGCGGCCGTCAGCTTCGCAGCGGGATCGACGGCGGGCATGCTGTTGGGTGCGTCGATGATCAGCTGGTCCGTGGCCGTCACGTCGGCGAGCGGACCGAACCGCACCGCCGCGGGATCGGAGCTCGTCGGGCTGACAAAGTTGCTGATGAAGCTCACGTCGCTGCCCGGCCCCTGGGCGGCGACCTGACCATTGACGATCACCGCCCCCTTGTCGGCCCGAGCGACCACGCTGCCATTCTGCGCGGCGACGCGGGCCGTGCCGGTGGCGTTGGCGATCGCCGTGTTGCTGACCAGCGAGCTGAGCGTGATCGTGCCATTGTCGGAGTTGACGCGGCCCGCCACGACGTCGCCGTAGGTTGACGAGAGCGAGACGTTGCGGCCCGCCGACACGGAGGTGGCGGTGAGCGTGCCGGCACTGAGCACGGCGACGTCGGCGCCGGTGCCGCTGCGGACATCGGAGAGTTCCGCCTGCGAGGCGTTGTCGAGCGTGATCGAGCCGGGCGCCACCGCCGAGATGGTGCTCGCCGTGGTTTTGGTGTTGATGAGGCCCGTGCCGCCGGTACCGGCGGTGAGCACGACGTTCTGCCCCAGGAGCCGGCCCTGCGTGGGGGAGCCGCTGATGTCTCCTGCCGACGCCACGCTCACGTTGCCGCCGGTGGCCCGGAAGACGAGCGGCGTGGTCCCGACCGTGGGGTTCGTGAAGTTCGCGAACCGCACGACCGCCAGCGACGCCGTGACCAGGGCATTCTTCGACAGGAAGACCGAGGTACCGTCGGCCCCGACGCCGGTGATCGTCGATCCGGCGGGGATGCCGTCGCCTTCGACGGCCATGCCGATGGTCAGGCCCTCGGTGGACCGCAGCCCCGTGAGCAGATTGCTGTCCGCCGTGAGCGTCGCGGTCATCACCGTGGAGTTGTCCACGACCCAGCCGGTGCCGCGGCCGACCGTTCCCTCGGCGACGTAGACGGAACTTTCGTAGGCGAAGTTCGAGCCGCTGCTCGCATCGGCGGCCCGTGTCCACGAGCCGGCTGCAGCCACGTAAATCCCGTTGGCTGACGGCGTGATCTGGTTCTTCACGAGCACGCGGTTGCCCGGCGCGAGCTGGACGCCGTCGATCGTGAGCAGGCCGGAGAGCGACTCGAGGTTGACGGTGGTGGCGGCCCGCACCGAGGCGAGCGTGTTTGATGGGCTCCAGAAGTTGGACCGCTGGCTCTCGATCAGAAAGGGACCGAAGCCGAGGTCGGTGGTGCCCACCTGGACCGCGTCGTTGAGCAGCGCGAAGCCCTGGCCGCCGTTGGTCGTGCCGCTCATGACGAACACGTAGGATCCGGCCCGCAGCTCGGCGATCGTGTCAGCGTCGCTGGCCCGCACCCACGGTCCAACGTCGGCGACGTAGATGCCGTTGTCGGCGGGGTTGGCCTGGTCCTTGACGAGCACGCGATCGCCGGTGGCAAGAGTCACGCCATCGATCGCCGCGAGGCCGTTGGTCGCCAGGTCGATCGGGCCGGTCGTGGCGGCCTTGGCGGGGTCGTAGGTGAGCGTGGCGGAAAGGGGCACGAACGCGAGGCCCGTGCCGGTCTGGCCCAGGATCGGATTGGCGGGATTCTGGAAGGTCCAGCCGCCCCGCTGGGTCGCGCCTTCGACGGCGAAGGTCACGAATCCAGGCACGAGGAGGGCGCTCGTGTTCGCGTCGCTGGCCCGCACCCAGGCGCCCGCCGAAACGACGTAGACGCCGTTTTGGGTGGCGAGCGACTGATTCTTGACGAGCACGCGGTCGCCGGCGACGAGCGCCACGCCGTCGATCGTTAACAGGCCGCCCGTCGCCAGGTCGATGGCGGCGGTCGTTGCCACCCGCACCGGCGCCTTGAGCTGGCCGCCGGCCTGGACGAGGGCATTGATCGTCGAGGAGCCGGTCTTCGACCGGAGCGCGACGCCGCGAGCACCCCCGGCCGTCACGCTGCTGCCCAGGGAGAGGGTGGGCGAGACGAGCGCCACGTTGCCGTTGCTCGACGACACCGAGCCGTCAAACGACAGGCTGGTGGCCGCCATCACCGTGAGATCGCCTGCGGTCCGCACCGCGGCGCCCTTGATCGAGAGCTTGCCGGTGGCGGACGCGAGCGTGATCGGTCCGCTGCTGGCGGCCACCGCATCGACGGTCAGGTCGTCTGCATCCTCGATCGCGACCGTGTACCGATAGGGAACGCCGCTCGGATTGATGCCGGAATCGAATCGCAGGTTGTTGACGGCGGTCTTGAGATCGACGGTGCCGCCGCCGGGCTGGCCGAGGGTGAAGGCCACGGTATCCCCGGTGAGCAGGCCCGTCTGCGTTCCCGTGGAGGACGACCGCGTCGTGAACTCGTACTGGTCGGCGGATCCCTGGGCGGAGAGGAAGTAGCCCTGCGAGGCAGCGGAGACGTTGCCCTCGAAGCGGATGTCCGTGGACTGAGCATCGACGGCCAGCGACCCGGCTCTGCCGCCGCCGAGACCCGTCAGCGACCCAGCTTGCGACACGAAGATCTCGCCATGGGCCGCCTGGCTGCCCACGACCTCGAGATTGAAGCTCGGGGACTCGGCGTTGGCGAGCACTCGCAGCGAGGACGTCTCACGGATATAGCCGCTCGGGCGGGGCTCGATGAACTTGAGCGAGACGTTGGTCTGGGCGATCAGCGGCGGCTTCGAGAGCGTGATTGAGTTGGTGAACGCGTCGACGGCCACCACCGTCGTGTCCGGCTGGATGCCCGGGCCGGTCACGAACAGCCCTCCCCCTCCATAGATGTTTGCGACCGACGAGACGTTGGTCACCACGTTCGGCGTGGGCGAGGTGGGGTCGAGGTCGCCGCTCCGCGTCAGCACGTTCGCTGGTCCGCCGATCGCGATGCGATTCGCGCTGCTGACGTCCTGGTTGATCGTCACCTCGGAGGCGTAGAGCGCGAGCTGCCCGACCCCGTTGACCCCGTCATAGGCCCGGTAGAAGGCCGGGTCGAGATTGACCCCGGGCGTGTCGCCGCTGATGTCGCCGAGCTTTCCATACCAGGAGCTGTTGATCGAAATCCGGGAGCCCACCGGGGCCAGGTCGACGATCAGCCGCTGGTCGAGGTCCTGCCCTTGCGACACCGTGAAGCTCTGCGGATTCGCGGGCGACGGATCGAAGTATTCGTACGGGGCGTTCGTGACATCGAGGTTGTCGAGCGAGCCGAAGTTGCCGCTGGAGGTCGGGAAGCGGAAGGATACCGATGTCACGTAGTCGTTGGTCAGTCGTGAGTATGACGTGAACACCGTGCCCGTCGGAACGGCGAGCTTTGCATCGGACCAGTTCTTGGGGTTGATCTGCGTGAACGTGATAGCGCCGCCGCCGAACGCCGCCAGGGACCCGACTTGATAGTTGAAGCCGAGGAAGTGGATGCCGCCATCGGGATCCGTGTAGTCGATGACACCCGTCCCGCTGAAGCCGAGCGGATTGATGCCTTGGAGCAGCGGATTCGTCTTGTCGGCGAGGTTGAACGTGGCGTTGTTTCCGAACACGGTGATCGGAATCGCATTCGGGTCGACCGGAGCGGGGTCGCTCGTCGCAAACAGCGACTTCTGGTGGCCGGCGCTCGTCACGAAGAAGGTCGTGCACTGGGAGTTGCCGACGAGCAGACCGAGCGTGGTGGCGTTGTTGAAGGAGGGGTTGTCGGCGATCTTGACCAGGGGCGTGCCGGCATCAAACCGCGTCAGGTAGATGTCGCGGCCGAAGCCATTGGAATCGACCTGATCGTCAATCGTGATGTTGTAGGCAAATGTCGGCGGGGTGGTCGTGAGCGTGGTGGTCGTGATGTTGTAGGCGAGCGCCAGCCGCGCCTCGAGCAGCTCGGGAGAAAACGCCCGGCCGTGCCTGGAGAGGATCTTCGGGCTCCGCCGGCGCGAGCGGCCGGGCGAGGAGCGATCACGGAAGAAGCCGTTGAACAACATCAGTCAACCCCTCGAAAATGGCTCGGCCATGGCAGACGGCGATCGCAGACGAACGTTCTACGCTGCTGAGCCGCCGCAGGTTCGATTAAATAGGAGGTTCCGGACCTTCGCAATAATCCGGCAGTGTCTTCGGAATCCCGGGGCAACCGCCTTGATCGGCGGGGCGCACGCCGTCACACAGCCCCAGCCGCCCGGGCCGGCCGCGAGGGCCTCGCAGGCGAGGCCGGTCCCTCAGGTTCAACGGCTCAGCCGCCGCGGAGTTGCCGCGGTTTTCGGGGTCTGCCGGGCCTGGCCGCGGTCCCCGGCGGGTCAGTTCACCACGGTTATGCCGCGTGAGGAGGCGAGGTTGTACTTCGTGGTTGTGCCGGGGAAGCTGTTTTTCACGAGCTGGGTGTTGACGCAGACCCCCGTCGCGAAGATGCCTTCGCGGCTGTTGTTGGTGAAGGTGTTGCCCTGGCCCGCCCCGGTGCCGCCCACCAGCGAGTTGGTGACGCTCGACAGGCTGACGCCGGTGCCGGAGTTGAGCACGTTGATGCCCGAGATCGTCAGGCCCGACAGCGACGTCGCCCGCACCGCGGTGCCGGTGAAGTTGCTGAAGGCGATGTCCCGCACCGTGCTGCCGCTGGCGCCCGAGGTGAGCACGAGGCCGCTCGTCACGGTCGGGCTTCCGGAGAGCACGATGCTGCTCGACGTGCCGCGGAAGGTCACGGGGCGGTCGATCGTGAGCGTCTGGGTGAGCGTCATCGTGGCGCCCACGAGGATCTCGTAGGTCGAGCCCGGAACGCTTGGCAGCAGGTTCACCGCATTGACCGCTCCCACGAGCTCCGCCGGGGTGGTGACGGTGGCGAACTGCACCGTCTTGCCGCCGAGCACGAGCGGGTTGCCGATGATCAGGCCGCCGTTGCGGATTCTGATCTGGCCCTGCACCTGGCTGAGGTCGAGCGTGCCGCCGGCCTGGAGGAGGCCGTTCGGCTGCGGGCTCACCGACACGCCGCCGCCGGCGGTCGTGACGATCGTGGTCGTTGACGTGGACTGCATGGTGCCGACGAACAGCGTGCCGCCCGAGGTGCTCGTGATGGTCTGGCCCGCCACGCGGCCATACTGGGCATCGATCTGCCCGGTGGCCACGAGAGTCACGCCGCCGAACGGCGCGGTGATCGAGGGGGTCGCGCTGGTGAAGGGCTGGAAGGTGATGTCGCCGGCGGTGGCCTGCGCGGTGACGCCGGAGCCTGCGCCGCCCGCCGTCACCGGCTCGCTGATCGTGACGGAGGGGCCGGTGATCGTGATGCTGCCATTGGCGGTGGAGGTGGCGAGCACCCGCTGCGTCGCACTCACCGCGAGCACAAGGTCGCCCGGGCCGGTAAGGTTCGACCCGATGTCGGTGTAGGTGCCGGTCAGCACCGGCGGCGTGGTGGAGGACCAGACGAGCGTCTGCGAGTCGATCCCGCCAGCGGTCTGCACGATCGAGCCCGTGGCCGCATTCAGCGTGACGCGGTCGCCTTGGGCCGTCACATCGGCCATCAGGACGATGTCTCCGCTGTTGGCCGTGAGCGTAATGTCGCCGTCACCCGGCGCGGCCGTGCCCGTGGACACGCCGTTGCCGGCGACCGTGAACGAGCCCGAGTTGGTCAGGAAGACGTCCCCGGAGCCGTTGCGGAGCGACACGACCGCGAAGTTGTTGGCGGTGGAGGAGAGGTTCACCACGCCGGAGCCATTGGCCACGCTCAGCCCCGCGGTGACGATGCCGCCCGTCGGCTGGGTCACGCCGCTGACGGCGTCGAGCGACACGTTCTGCCCGGGGGCAAGGATGTCGCCGAGGGTGAGCGGCCCGACCGCCGACGCGGTCAGGCCGCCGAGCGAGGTCGTAGAGGCGAGCGACGAGACATTGGTCTTCAGATCGGCGGTCTGGGCCGACACGGTGAGCGGGCCGCCGCGGACGGTCGTTCGCGTGGCCTTGTTGGCCCCGATCACCTGGCCGGCCGGGGCCGAGAGCGTGATCGCGCCGCTGGTCGCCGCAGCCGGCACCGAGACGATCCCGCCCATGGTGTTCGCGACGAATTCGATGTTGCCCGCGGTCGCCGTCACGCTCACCGGATCACCACCGTTCGCCCTGACGACTTCGACGATCCGAACGTTCGAGCCGGTGATCGTGATCGGGCCGCTCACGGTGGAGGCTCCCACGATCACGATCGGGGAGTCCGCTGAGCCGAGCGTCAGGCTGCCCGGAGCGGTGAGGTTTGACCCGACGCGGCTGAAGGTGCCCGTGAGCCCCGGCAGCGGCGACTGTTTGGCGGTCCAGACAAGCGTCTGCGAGTTGATCTGACCGGTGCCCGACGGGGTGATCACCCCGGCCGCCGCGGTCAGCGTGACGCGATCACCGCCGGCAGTGATGGGAGCGGCAACGCCGATGTTGCCTGCGGTCGCAATCAGGCTCACCTTCCCGTCGCCCGGAGTGGCGGTGGCGGCGGTGATCCCACCCGTCACGTTCAAGCTCGGGGCCGTGAGTTCGATGTCGCCAAACACGGTCGTCGCCGCCTCGACGGTCAAGGCCGCCGGCGATGAGTAGACGATGCTGCCGGCGTCGGTGCGGTTGAAGTTGACGGTCGAGAACGTGCCGAAGCCGGCGGGCGGCGTCTGCGACGCTCCGAACTGCGAGGTGAGCGTCAGGGCCTTGGCCGAAACGGTGGTGCCCGCCCCCAGCAAGGGCACGGCGCTCGGCGTGGTCACGGTGAGGCGGTCGCTGGCCGTGATCGACGCGGGCGCGATGGTGGTCAGGCCCGCCTGATTGCTCTGGAACGTGGTGTCGCCATCCGCGCCCCCGGCCTGCACCTGCCCCTGCACCAAGATGCCGCCGCCGTTGGCGATCGCGGTCACGTCGCCGTTCTGGGCCACGACGGCACCGGGGTTGACGCCCAGCGGGCGGACCACGACCCGCTCGTTCGGCGAGTTGAGGTTGATCGAGCCGACGGACGACGAGACGGAAGCCGCCACGACGTCGCCCAGCAGTGACGTGAGCGTGACGTCGGCCGGGCTGGCGGTCGTGCCGGTGGCGATCAGCGACCGAGCCGTGATCGTACCCTGGGCTTCGACGCCGACCCCACCCGCGGTGCGCGTGCGGAGGTCGAACAGGTCGATCGCGCCGGAGTCGCTCACGTCGATCGACGCGGGGGCACTGGCGACGAGCCGCCCGATCGTCGAGTTGACGTCGATCTTGCTGGCCGGATCGGCCGTGCCGGTCACGGGACTGCCGGCGGTCAGCACCGCGGTGCTGCTCACGATCCGCGAACTCTGCTCGCCGGCGGTGCTGCTGATCGTGCGGCCGGCCGTGATCGCGGCGGTGCCACCCGTGGGCACGAACAACAGCGGCGTGGTGCCGACCGCCACGGCCGCGGTCTGCATGAAGCCCAGGACCGCGGTGGTCGAGGTGACGAGGGCCGCCTTGGTGAGCCGCACCGAAGTGCTGCTGAGCACGAGATCGATCTTGCTGTCGGCCGGGATTCCGGGCCCGGTCACGAGCATGCCGCTGGCGAGGTAGCTGGTGGACGGCAGGCCGGTGACCTGCAGGCTGCCCGCGGTGGTGCGGCCGAGGAGGTCGATCGTGTCGTCGAACGTCCAGCTCGAGTTGGCGTTGGTCGCTCCCTGCTCGACGTACACGACCGTGCCCCGCGGCAGTTCGTCGGAGGTATCGGCGTTGCTCCAGCGCTGCAGGCTCGCGCCCGTGAACACGTAGATCCCGTTAGTGGCGGCGTCGAACTGGTTCTTGACGAGGACGAGGTCGCCGACGGCCAGCGCGACGCCGTCGATCTCCGCCGGAGGCGCTGCCAGGTCCACGTTCAGAGTCGTGGCCGCGACCACGGTCGACTGGATGCGGGCGGGGGAATAGTTGTTGGTGCGGGTGGCCTGCACCGTGAACGGATTGAAGGTGAGCGGCGTGTTGCCCACCTGCACCGCGTCGTCGGCGAGCACGTAGCCCTTCTGGCCAGTGGCTGCGCCCTCCGACACGAACACGTAGGATCCGGCCACCAGCTCGGGCACGGTGTCGGCGTCGGAAGCCCGCACCCATGCCCCCGAGTCGGCCACGTAGAGGCCGTTCTGCCGCGGGTTGGACTGATTCCTCACCAGCACCCGGTCGCCCGCCGCGAGCGCCACGCCGTCCACGGTCAGCAGGCCGCCGACGGCGAGATTGACGTTGGCGGTCGTGGCCACGCGGGCCGGCACGTAGGTCTGGACGGCCGATGCGGGCACGAAGGCGAGGGCAGTCTGGTCCAGGGTCGGGGTCGCCGGATTGGCGAACGTCCACGCGCCCTGCTGCGCTCCCTCGCGGACCGCGGTGGTGAAGCCGGGCACGAGGAGCTGCGAGAAGTTGGCATCGGACGCCCGGGTCCAAGCACCCGCCGCCGCGATGTAGATGCCGTTCTCGGAGGCGACGGTCTGGTTCTTGACGAGCACCCGATCGCCGGCGGCGAGGAGCACGCCATCGACCACGAGCAGGCCGCCGACGACGAGGTCGACGTTGGCCGTGGTCGCCGCACGCACCGGTGCCTTCGCGGGGCCGCCTGCCTGCACGAGGCTGTTGATGCGGATGTTGCCGGTCGTCGCGTCGCGGGCCTGGAGCGACACGTTCCGCGTGCCCCCGGCGGTGATCGGCACCGTGGAGTTGATGGAGCTCGAGCGGAGCGTCACGTTGCCGGCGGCGCTGGCGACCGGCCCGGCCATGGTGAGCGCGGTCGTGGCGGTGAGTGTGAGGTCGCCGCTGGTCAGCACCGCGCTATTGACGTTCAACGAGCCGGCGGCCTCGAGCGCGATGGGCCGACTCGAGGCAGGCACGGCATCGACCGTGAGGTCGTTCGAATCGGCGACGTTGATCGCGTAGGGCAGCACCGGCTGGGACGACGTGGAGGCGGCCGTCATCCGCAGGTTGTTGATGGTCGTGCGGACGTTCATCTCGCCACCGGCATCGTTCGCCAGCGTGACGCCCACCGTGCTGCCGAGGATTCGACCGGACTGCACTCCGGACGTCGGTGACACCGTCGTGAGCGAATACGCCCGCGGGTCGAGCGGCGATTGGAGGAGGTAGGTCTGATTCGTCGCGTTGACGGTGCCGGCGAAGATCACGTCGGCATGGGACGCCTGAACGTCGAGCACGCCGGCCCCGGCAGTCGAGGGACTGGTCAACGAGTTGGCGAGGGCGCCCTGCTCGCTGACGAGCAACCTACCAGGAGCCCCGACGGCCCCCTCGAGGATCAGCTGCTGACTTGGGGCGGCCACCGGCCGATTGATCGTGGTGTTGCGCACGGGGATGCGGGTCGTCGCTCCGTCGTCCGTCGGCTGGTTGAACCACAGCGGCACGCCGATGGTGAACAGGTCCGCGGAGGAGACGTTGGCGTTCGTGACGATCGTCGAGCCGTCGAGGACGACCTGACCGACCTGGTCCACGACTTCGCCCGCGTTGGAGAAAAAGCCCGGGTCGCTGGCGCTGCCTCTCGTCGCCAGCAGCGGGCTGTCGATCGCAATCGTGGACTCGTTGCGGGAGAGATCGACCAGGAACCGCTGGGTGACGTTCTGGCCGGGAAAGAGCGTGAACGAGAGCGGCTTCACGTCGGTCGGGCCCGTCGTGCCCACCACGCGTCGGGCGCCGGTGTACACGCCCCAACTAATGGGCGAGAGGCTGACCGACTGCGGGGCATCGGCGAACCGCAGGATGACGCTGCCGGTAGTTTCGCTCACGTCGGCCAGGGTCGGGGCGGCGCCATCGCCCGAGACCTTGTCAATGGTCATGTTCCAGTTGTCGCCGGGCTTCGACGCGAGAAGCTGCACGAAGGCGAACTTGCCGTCCTTGTCCACGATCGACGCACTGGCGCGGAACGTACCCGGCACGATGCCGTCGCTCGTGCCCAGGTCGATTGGTTTCGGCCCCAGGGGATCCACGGGATCGACGTTCTGGATGAACACGTCCTTGCCCAGGAACGTCGCCGGGATCGACGTGCCGATGGAGTCGATTCGCTTGCCGCTGGTCACGTAGAACGACGAGAGCGTGCCCCAGTTGGAGAGTAGTTCGCCGAACGTGACGGCTTCCTGCGCGATCGTCGCGGGATTGTCGAGGAATTGCGAGTTGTTCGCATACGTGAACGTCGGCGCCGGTGTCGCGTTCTTCTTGAGAAAGCCGGTGGTCCCGTCGTCCATCAGGAGCACGGCGTAGTTGCTACTCGCGCTCGCCGCGGAGTACGTGCCCGCGGTCGGATACTGGAACACCTCGATCGCCATCGCCAGCCGCTCTTCGAGCCGCTGCAGGTGCAGCCGCTCTTCGCGCCGCTTTCTCGGGGCGGCGGTGCTGCGACGGCGCGACGGGAAGACTCGGTCAAGCATCGTGGGTGTCCTCGCTGGCGAACGCATGGAAGAATCCCGAGGGCGTCGTGCCGCTGCACGACGATTCCGCCTGACGGCCGCTGGCGGCCGTCACCAGGAAACGTCCCCGGGAGAGGGAATTGGATAGCAAGTCAGGGTGGGTTGCAAGAATCCGGCATCCGGCGTGCCGACCAGCCTGGCGCAGGGAGCCGCCCGGGAGATCCGTCTCGATTGCAGCATACGCGGCTGGTGGCATGCGGGTTCGCTCCTGGCGCCGGCATCCTGTGGCGGCTTTACCACCGGCCCTCGAGCCCCAGCGACAGCCCCTGCAACAGCAGGGTGCCGGTGGTGTCGAGCACCCCGGACGGCGGGTCGATCTGGGTGATCGTCTGGTGGCTGAGCTGCTGGGTCGGCTGGGCGAGTCCCGTCAGCCAGAGGCCGAAGTAGCCGCAGCGGAAGTCCCAGGTGGAGGAGATCGGGATCACCGCCGTCATGCCCACCTCGCCCACGAACGCGGCCGACGCAGGCCCCGTGTTGCGGTTGGAGGCGGAGAACGTGAACGGCGGCACGGTCGAATACGTGTAGGCCGACGTCTGACCGGCGGCGTTGTAGTAGGCCCCGGCCTTCACCAGGCCCTCCACGCGGGTCTGGCCGACGCGGCCGAGAAGCAGCGTGTCGAGGCCGATCTGACCGCCCCAGAGGTTGTTGAAGCACTGCGTCTGATACGAGTCGTGCCCGACGACCGGGAAGGGCACGTCATTCGAGAAGGAATCCTGCATCTGCAGGCTCTCGTTCCACTGCAGCCAGCGGGCACCGATCAGGAACTGGCAGGTGTCGGCCCAGAGGCAGTGGCGGGCGTTGAACTCGAGGCTCTGGAGCTGGCCGAGCAGCTTCGCGGTGGACGAGTCGAGATTCGTATCGGGCGGTCCCCAGGTGTTGCCGTAGATGCCCGGCGGCGACGTCGCGTAGCCGTTGGGCGAATAGGGCAGCGTGCGGTCGGAATAGAAGTTGCCCGCGTAGAGATACGTGGCCTCGAGCGTGCGGCCGTCGCCGTCGGTCCGTAGGAACGAGATCCGTGGCGCGGCCAGTACGTCGCTGTTCATCTCGTTGGCGTTCAAGGCCACGGGGCCGAGGCCACCCGTCGCCGGGTCGATCGTGGAGTAGATCGGCCGCGACGGCGGGGCGTTTCGCCAGAGCAGGAGCGCCTCGGAGCGGAGTGTCCATTGGGCGTGCTTGCGGGCCGCCAGGGCTTGGATCAGTCCGGGCTGATGGAGCACGTCGGGCGGGCAGGCCCGCCCCGGTTCACACTGGCTCGTCACCCAGACGGCCGATCCGTCGTCGATGGTGGCCGACGACATGCCGTCGGTCGGGGCCGCGACCAGCGACCCGGCCAGAGGCGCGGGCTGCGGGTCCGAGTCGAAAGGCCCCGGCTGCTCCATGGGCGGCGGCACGCCCTCCTCGCCGGGCACCAGGACCGAGCCCCCCAGGCTTGCGGAGTCTTCCTCCGAGAGCACGATCCCGGCCTCCCAGGGATCCGCCTGGACCGAGGCCGGCACGAACTGCACGAAAAACGCCACCGCCAGCAGTCCAGGCATGGCCCGGACGAAACGTACGAACGTCATGGTCCCCCCTCCGCGGATACCGATCCGGCAGCGTTCATCGGTTGCGACCGGGTGCGGTCGTCAGGTTTCTTCCGTGTGTTCCTCCTCGGCAAGCTGCGCCGGCTACGGGCACCGGCGGCAGACTCCTCCCAGGCTGCCAGGTCGCCGCAGTCTTCCCGATGCGAATCGCAGGAGCCCTGGTCACGACCCGCAGGACCGGACGTCGAAACGACGGGGGGTCGCGATGTCTTTCGGAGGGCTCTGCCGCCATGAACGTTCGGATCGTGTCAACTCGACTCGTGGGACTCCTGCTCGCCGGCCTCTTGCCGTGGCACGTCGCCGTCGGCGGCGGCTTCGATGACCTCCACGGCGGCACCGCCGGCGAGGTGGTCGGGGATCAGCTTCCGGGACCGCCCGAAGAACTCTCGTCCATCGGGCCGGCGGACGGCGTCATCATGGGCGAAGCATCACCGGCGCCGATCGCCGCCGACGGCGGTGGCGACCTCGTGGGCATGATGCCGGTCGCGGCGTGGAATCCCCGCCCCCAGAAGGCCCTGTTTCTGCCCGTACAGCCCCGCTGGCAGGCCCAGGTCGATGCCCTGATGCTCTGGCAGGGCAACATCCCCAGCCGCGTGCTCTACACCGACGGCGCCAGCGGCGCTCCTGCCCTCGACATCAACCAGGCCCAGACGGAGATGGCCGCCGGCGCACGGTATGGCCTGCTCCTCAATCTCGATCCCGTGTATGCGATCGAGGGCAACTACTTCAACGTCTCGTCGTTCGCGGGGAATGCCGCGACGCCGCCTGGCGCCTACGGCCAGAACAACTTGGCGGCGCCGAGCCTCGGGCCGGCGGACGGGATCGTGTTCACGTCGGCCAGCGTGCTCACCAGCGGCACGATCAGCAGTGCGGAGCTCAACTGGCGGCGGCGGACGACGAGCCCGGTCACCTGGCTGGCGGGATTCCGCTGGGTCGAGTGGAACCAGGGCATGTTCGTGCAGGATCGGTTCGTGTTCGAGCCGGCCGTGCTGCCGCCCGGCAGCAGCAACCTCGACGTGGCGACCGGCAACAATCTCTACGGCGGCCAGGTCGGCATGGATCTCTGCCTCTGGAATCGCCCGACGAGCGCGCTGCAGGTGAACGCCCTGGGCAAGGCCGGCGTGTTCTACAACCGTGCCTCCTACCAGCGGACGGTGGGGGCCTTCATGCAGGAGGGCTTCGCTCCCACTCCGCTCGGCCCGGCGGCGGCCACGGCCGACCAGACGTCGTTCGTCGGCGAACTCGGCGTGAACGCCAGCCTGCGACTCACGAACTGGCTCTCGTGGCGGGCGGGCTACACGCTCTTCTGGCTGAGCGGCGTGGCGACGCCGGCCGAGCAGCTCTCCGTCACGAACGTCGCGGCGTCGCCCGCGACGGCTGCGATCGACACCAACGGCAGCGTGCTCCTGCACGGCGTGACGACCGGCCTCGAGGCCCGGTGGTGAACCGGAAGGCGTTGTCCACGGACAATCAGGGCAACCGCCAGAAGAATGACGACACGCTGGGCATCGGCTGGCCGTCCACCGTGACGCCCGTGCCTGGGCCGCCGATGTCGAGCTGGTAGCTCCCCCGGAGCGTCGCGGCCGTGGCGGGCAGCCGAATCGAGTAGCTGCTGCCGCTTCCGGAGATCACCGCGCCCGCGAGCGACACGGCCGTGGCGCTGCCGCCCGAGCCGGTGTAGTAGAGCTTGAACGCCGCCACGTTCAGGCCCGCGGCGGTGCCGGTGAACGTGAGGTTGATCCGCCGGAACGCGGTGGCGAAGGCCGGCGCCGCGGCGGCCGTGGTGGCGAGCGGCGTGGTCTCGACAAACGCCTGGCTCACGGCCGGGACGACCGTGTTGATGGCGAGCGGCGGGGTGAGTGCACCGGCCATGTTGGGGTTGTTGACCGCATCGAAGAAGGTCCGTGCCGCAACGGTGATCGTGCCGGGCACCGTCGAGGATGCCGTGGGCGTGAACACCGCCGAGTAGTTCGCCCCCGAACCGGTGAAGCCCGACAGGGTGCCGCCGGTGACTGTCACGTCGTCCGCCCCGAAGCTCGTCGAGGGCTTGCTGAGGGCGAACGAGATCAGGGCCGTCTCGCCGGCTCGCAGCGTGGTCTGAGACGACGTGATCGTCACGGCAGGCCGCACGGTGTCGATCACCATCGCTGGCGTCAGGCTGCCGGCCAGGCTCGGGTTGCCGGCCGCGTCGGTGAAGGTGCCCGCCGCGATCGTCACCGCGCCCGGGGTGGTCGAGCTGACGAACGGCGTGAAGACGGCGGTGTAGCTCGCGCCCGACCCGGCGAACGCCGAGAGCGTGCCCCCGGTCACGGCCACGTCGTTGAGCCCGAAGCTCGTCGAGGGCTCGCTGAGCGTGAACGTGAGCGTGGCCGTGCGGGCGGAGCGGAGCACCGTCCGGTCGGTGGCGACGGCCACCGTCGGCCGCAGGGTGTCGATCGCCAGCGGCGTCGGCAGCGAGCCGGCCCGGTTCGGGTTGCCGATCGTGTCGGTGAAGGCGCCGGCCGCCACCGAGATGCCGCCGGCGGCGTTCGAATCGGTCCGCGGCGTGAAGATCGCGGAGTAGGAGGCCCCCGAGCCGAAGAAGCCCGAGAGTGTGCCGCCGGTCACCGTGACGTCGCTGGCCGCGAAGGTCGTCGAGGGCTTGCTCAGCGTGAAGCTGATCGTGGCCGTCTCGCCCGCCTTGAGCGCGGCCTTGTTCGACGCGATCTCGATGCCGGGCACCACCGTGTCGATCACGAGCGGCGGCGCGAGGCTGCCGGCCGTGTTGGGGTTGTTCACGGAGTCGAAGAACATCCGCGAGGCCACGGCAACGCTGCCGGGCAGGGTCGAGCCGGCGAAGGGGGTGAACGTCGCGGCGTAGCTCGTGCCGGAGCCGGTGAAGCCGCTCAGCGTGCCGCCACCGACGACGACGTCGTCAGCCGTGAAGGTGGTCGAGGGCTTGCTGAGCACGAAGAACACGGTCGCGGTCTCGCCCGCCTTCAGCGTCGTCCGGCTTGCGGTGATGGCGAGCGTCGGCACCACGGTGTCGATGACCATCGGCGGCGCCAGGGCGCCGGCGAGGCTCGGGTTACCCGCCGCGTCGGTGAAGCTGCCGGCGGCGATTGCCACCGTGCCCGAGCCCGTCGAGCTGACGAAGGGCGTGAAGATCGCGGTGTAGGTCGTGCCCGAGCCGCTGAAGTCGCTGAGCGTGCCACCGGTCACGGCGACGTCAGCGGCGGTGAACGTGCTCGATGGCTCGCTGAGGGTGAACGTGAGCGTCGCGGTGCGGAGCGACCGCAGCACCGGCCGGCTCGTCGCGATCGCCACCGAGGGGACGGCGGTGTCGATGGCGAGCGCGGGCGAGACCGCGGCCGCCGGGTTGGGATTGCCGGCGGCGTCGGTGAATGCTCCCGCCGCCACGCCGATCGTGCCGCTGCCGGTGAACGTGGCAGCCGGCGTGAACAGGGCCGAGTAGGTCGTGCCCGAGCCCGTGAAGCCCGAGAGGCTCCCCCCCGCCACCGTCACGTCGTCGGCCGTGAAGCTCGTCGACGGCTTGCTGAGCGCGAACGTGATCACCGCCGTCTCGCCGGCCCGGAGCGCCGACCGGTTCGACGCGAGGCTGATCGTGGGCACCACGGTGTCGATCACGATCGACGGGGTGAGGTTGGCCGGTGGGTTGTCGTTGCCGGCGGCGTTGGTGAACGAGCGGGCGATGACGGCGATCGTGCCAGGGGCGGTCAAGGCGACGGCCGGCGTGAACACCGCGGTGTAGGTCGCCCCGGAGCCCGAGAATGCCGAGAGCGTGCCACCGGAGACCGTGACGTCGTTGATGCCGAAGGTCGTGGACGGCTCGCTGAGCGTGAAGGTGATCGTGGCCGTCTGTCCGGCCCGGAGCGCGGGCTGGCTGGTGGCGATGGCGACCGTCGGCCGGACCGTGTTGATCGCGATCGGGGAAGCAAGCGTGGCGGCGAGGCTGCCGTTGCCGGCGGCGTCGGTGAAGGCCCCGGCCGGAATCGTGACGGTGCCGTCCGCGGTGGAGTTCGTGGTCGGCGTGAACACGGCCGAGTACGACGTGCCGCTGCCGGAGAAGGCGGAGAGCGTGCCACCCGTCACGACCACGTCGGCCGCGGTGAAGCCGGTCGCGGGCTCGCTGAGCGTGAAGGTCAGCGTGGCCGTCTCCCGAGCCTTGAGGCTCGGCCTGCTCGACGCGATGGCGACCGAGGGGGCCACGTCGTCGATCGTGATCGAGGGCGTGAGGGTGCCCGCAGTGTTGGCATTGTCGGCCACATCGGCGAACGCCCCGGCGGCGACCTCGACGGTGCCGCTGGTCGCGCCGTTCGGGACGAACGTCGCCGTGTAGGACGCGCCGGAGCCGGCGAAGCCGGTGATCGTGCCGCCCGTCACGGCGACATCGGCGGCCGTGAAGGTCGTCGAGGCCTTGCTGAGCGCGAACGTGATCAGGGCCGTGCCGGTCGAGCGGATCAGCGAGCGGTCGCTCGTGATCGTGACCGCGGGCGCGGTGGACGTGATCGTGATCGCCGCCGCGTTGCTGCCGATGCCGCTCGTGGCCGGGTTGCCCGCGGGGAACGTCTGCCGCACCTGGATGGTCCCAGCCGCGTAGGTGCCGTCCGGGAGGGTGAAGGAGGTGGCAGCCAGGCCATCGACCCAGCTGCCGCCGTTATCGACGCTGACCTGCCAGGCCGCGCCGCTGGCGAGCTGCAGCCCGGTGACGGCAACGAGGCCGTCGCTGCTGACGCCGTCGGCCGCGGAATCTCCGGTGTCGTTGACTAGCGCGAAAGCCGGTGCGGCCAGCGGCATCACGGGGCCGACGGTCGCGGACCACGGGCCCGCCCCGACTGCGTTCACCGCGCGGACGCGCACCAGATACGGCATGCCGTTGACGAGCCCGGTGACGTCGGCCGTCGGGGCGGTGGAGGACACGGCCTGGATCACGCCGGGGAAGGCGCCGGTCGAGCTGGTCTCGATCTCGTAGCCCACGATCGCCGAGCCGTTGGTCTGCGCGGGCGGTGTCCAGGACAGCCGGATGCCCCCGTCGAGGGTCGTACCGGCGAGGCTCGTGGGAGCGTCGGCCGGTTCGGCGAGGGTGATCCGGAACGAGGTGGAGCCGTCGGTGCCGTTGGGGAGCAGGGTGTTGTTTGCGAGATCGGTGAGCAGGCCGGTGACGCCGGTGCTGCTCGGCCGCGTGGTCGCGGTGATCGTGTAGGTGCCGAGGCGATACACGGCAGCCGACTCGAACACCACGCGATTGCTGGTCTCGAGATAGCGGAACACGTAGTCGGTGCCCTCCACGAGCGGCGTGCCCTCCCAGGCGAGCACGAACGCGTTCCGGGCGACCGTCGAGTTGTCGATGCCGATGCCGACATCGGAAAGCTGGAGGACGAAGCTTGTCTGCGTGCGGGCGTTCCGCCGCAGCACCACCACGTCGGGCCGTCCGGCGGCGAGGTCGTCGGCCCCCTCGTCGAGCGGCGTCGCGATCGCCGCGAAGGGCTGCGCGAAGTCGACCCGGTCGATGGCGCCCCGGTCCTTGAACACGTTGCCACCGAGGCCGGGCTGGCTCGCCTGTCCCGGGTCGTCACTGCGGAGCTGGCCGAAGAGATCGCGATCCGGGGCCAGGATCGGCGATGCGCCGATGTCGACGGGTGCGTTGACGGCGATGAAGTCGGTGCGGTCCTGGAGCGAGTTGAGGGCGCTATCGATGATCGTGCTGCCCTGCACCGGGTAGAAGTTGCCTGCGGCGGCGTTCACGAAGGGATCGTTGGCGAGGGTGATGCCCTGGCTCTGGACGACACCGGTGACGGCCGTCGTGGTGTTGGCGAAGGCCGATGTCGCCACGACCGTGCGCGGAGCCGACGATGCATCGACGCGCACACCGGTCGCAAGATTGGCGAACACGTTGTTGAGGAGCGTTGGGCCGGCATTCTCCGTGACGCTGACGCCGGTTGCGCTCGTGGTGGCCTCGATGAACCGCAGGGCAGCCGAGGCGGCGGTCGCCGTGGCCGTCGCCGAGAGCCGCACCTGGCGGTTCCCGAGCTTCTGGACGAGCCTCGCGCCCGGACGCATGCCAGGCCCGGAGACCAGCATGCCGATCCGCAGGCCGTCGTAGCTCGATGCCGACGCCAGGGTGACCGTGTCGGAGCCGCTCACCGTTGCGGCGGTCACATCGAGCACGAGTCCGCCGAAGATCGTGTTGTTGACGATCTTGCCGAAGGGCACGACGGCGGCGGGCCCAGGCCCGGTGTTGGCGTCGCCGCTAAAGAGGATGCCCGCCGTCCCGCTGGCGGCGATGACGTTGTTGGCGATCACCGTGCCGGCGACGAGCCGGCTGCCGTTGAGCACGGGAAGATTGCGGGCCACGCCCGGGTGGGGCATGTCGCTCCCTCCGTCGCGGCCGGCGGCGTCGACCAGGATTCCGTACTCGCCGGCGTTTGAGATGAGGTTGTTTTCAATCACGAAGCTGCCCTGCTCGCGCGGCAGGTTGGCGTCACCGAGCACGTCGCCGATGCCGACGGCGCGGGAGTTGGCACCGATCAGGCCGGTGTTGGTGTCGAAGACCTGGTAGACCTCGCCCTCCACGAGATGATCGGTGCCGCGGCGAATCTCCAGCTGGTATTCGCCGAACAGCGTCTGCACGGGGACGGTGTTCGAGTTGGGCGGCGTGCTGAGGGCGAAGAAATCGGTCTGGGAGGCGGCCGCGCCGGTGACCATTTCGCCGCGCTCGGCGAAGCCGACGATGATGTCGTCTATGTAGAATCCCTCGAAGTCGTTGTTCACGCCGCGGTTGGCATTCGTGAAGCTGCCCGTGTTGCCCGCCTTGCCGGCGATGTCATTGAGCAGCCGTGAGGCGGAGGTGAACGAGAGCACGGCCGCCGCGGGCAGGGTGACGGGGCCGGAAAGCGTGACCTCGTTGGTGGCGGCATCGACGGCGGCGACGGTGACGTTGGCGGGGATGCCCTTGCCCGCCACCGAATCGCCGACCTGAAGGTCCGCGACGGTGTCGAGGACGACGACGTCGGAGGATGCCACGTCAGCCCGCGTCGTTCGTGATGCGGACCATCGCTGTGTCGCATCGAACTCGCCTGCGGTACTGAAGTCGAACCGCAGTTGGATCGACGCGGAGCCGGCGAACTGGCCAAGGTCGACGCGGGCCTGCCGCCACGCTCCCGTGCCGTCGAACAGCTGCTGGACGTGCTGGTTTGCGTTCGTAGAGATCTTCGACGACACCGACGCGAAGTGGGGCAACTCGGCATCGGTCGTGTCGCGCGAGGAGGGAGAGGAGTTGTTGGTGGCCAGGAGCTGCCACGTGAGGCCGGCATCGACGGAGATCAGCACTCGGGCGCTGTCCCGCATCTGATCGGACTTTCCGAATGCCTTCTGCGTGTCGAGGAAGTAGGTGAAGTAGAGCGTGGGCTTGTCGGCGGGGGCGGAGCCTTCCAGGCTGAAGGCGTTGGTCGTCAGGCTGCCGTAGGCACCGCCCGGGAGGTTGTAGTTGCCCTGCCGTCCGCTGGAACTCCCGATCGCCGTGCCCGCCGTCAGGTCCTCGTGGACGGCGTTGCTCATGATGCCGAACTGGCCGCGGGGGGCATCGTAGTTGAGGTAGGGCGTCGGTGCGGTGACATACTCCTCGATGCCGAAGTACATCGAGACGCCGCCGTCGCCCTGGGTGTGATTGCGGTCGTTGCCCGCACCGTCGGTGACGGTGACACCCGTCGACGTTTCCCGCGACCCGTCGGCTGCGGCGGGAACGCCGTGCCCGGCGTCGCCGCCCCGCGCCGTGGTCGTGTGCCAGAGGTTGAAGTCGAGCGGGCTGAAGGCGATGCCGGTGAGACCTGTGCCCAGGGACGGCGAGAAGAATCCGCCCCATTCCGGCACGTCGACGAGGGTGCTCGTCGCGGGATCGATCACGCACAACTGCCCGCTGTCCGTGAGGGCGAACAGCGTGCCGGCGAAGCGGCCTGCCTGCAGGTTCAACGGCGGCGAGGCGAGACCCTCGAAGCCGGCCGCTCCGATGGCCTGCAGCTGCGGGGCGAAGTTCTGGAGCGTGGTTGCGGCGGCGTTGATCGGCGCGATGTCGTCGGGGTCGGTCTTGTTGCCCGGTGTGATCTCGATGAACCGCCCGTCGCGGGTCACGCCGAGGATCTTCGTGCCCACTTCGTCGACGAACTGCATGCCGGTGACGACCATCCCCGCGAGCGTGCCACGGAAGCCGAGTGTGGTGCTGTCGTCGTATTTCTGATTGGCGGTGGCGGTGGCGTCGGCGGTGGCGGCTCCGCCATCGGCTGCCCGATAGAGCTTGCTCGCCGTCGCCACGCCAGAGGGACTGGTGACGCTGACGGCGAACCAGAGCTCCGAGAACAAGCCGGCAGAGGTCCGCCGGAAGGCAAGCGCGGTCACGTCGTCGCTGCGCGTCTCGAAGTTCAGCGGGTCGTCGGCATCCGGATTGGGGATGCCGTCGTCGCTTTGGGACACGGCGTTGCCGTTGCCTGGATCGAGTTCAAGGAGGCGGCCGGCGGTGGCGTTACTGCCCGTGCCCGTGACGCCGGCGTAGGCGTAGAGTTTGCCGTCGCGGCGCATGTCGAGATCGCCGATCGGCGTGCCCGTGATGCCAGTGCGGATGGTGGTTTCGCGCACGCCGGTTGCGGCATCGTGGGTGAACAGCCCCGTTGCCGACGAGGCGAACAAGGTGACGTCGCGGAGCGTGAAGGGGGTGGCATGGGCCGACAGGTTGAGCACGTCGATGAGCGGCTTGGCCGTCGCAGGAGCGACGACCGTGCTCGATCCGGAGGTGTAGCCGCTGAAGCCGATGTGGTCCTCGACGACCCGCCTCAGCGAACTGATCGGCTCGAGCCGCACGCTCGGATTGGCGGCCGCGCTCTGGAACGTGAAGTTGAGCTGCGCCGGTAGCTGCTCGTTGGACGACACGGCCACGTAGTACCGCCGCTGCTGCCCGGCGGTCGGAGCGGCGACCTGTCCCCCCGCCGTGAAGCCGCCGGCATTCGTCGGCGTGCCGGCCGGCAGCGTCACCGACCCGATGAAAGGATCGAGCACTCCCACCGAGCCCCGCGAGTGGTCGTCGAAGTCGTTGCCCTGACCCACGCCGGGCTGGTCGTCGGCAACGTTGGAGTCGCGACCGACGTAGATGAGCCGGCCGCTGTCGTCGAACACGGAGAGCGTGAGATCGCCGCGGAAGCCGTCGGCGTAGTCGATGTCGAACATCGTCGCGAACGTCTGGCCGGAGTCGTTCACGCCCGCGATCGCCTGGATCTGCTCGTAGTTGAGCGCGAACGTATACCAATCGACGTCGGTCGCCGTGGAGATCCTGCCAGCGATGCTGATCGTGTTGCGGTCGGTCTGCAGCAGATTGCCCACGTACTGGGCCGTGCCGTAGGCGTCGTTCGCGTCGACCGCGGTTTCGCCGGTCTCGCCCGCGAGGAGCGAGTTGCGGGGCAGTCCCTGCACGTCGATACCCGTCGCCGGGTAGCGGATGTCGGCATACCGCACCGTCGAGCCCGGCTTCTCGTCCCGCTGACGCATCCGGATCCGCAGTTCGTACCCACCGCTCGAGGCCCCGGCGGCAAGCTTGGTGGGATCGGCGACCGCGGCCTCGTAGTCGGCCTGGCTCGTGTCCGCGTCGTACCGCGGCTGGCTCCGCACGCGGACGAAGTACGACGCCGAGGCGCCGACGGGACCGGGCAGCACGACCCGCATGCCCGGGTCACGCGGATTGAGCGAGTAGAAGTCGCCGCCCCGCCAGGCGTCCTTGCCGAGGGCCTGGGCGATGCCCCGCGTGGCCGCCGACAACGAACCCTCGACATAGCGGTATTGAAACCGGACCACCGTCGCAACGGGGGCGGCATACGTGATCGTGACCTCGCCGGTGGCGGCGTCGAAGCCGCCGCTCACCGCGGGGGACGCCGGCTGGCCGAGCACGTTGCGGAACGTGAGCACTCCGTCGGCAGCGCAGGTGAACGTCTGCACCGGCACGGGGGCCAGGGGATCCGAGAAATCGTAGATCACGCCGGTGAGCGATTCGGCCACGGCGCCGCCGTGGGCGAGCGTGTACACGGCGTCGGCCGCGAGGCCGATGTCCAACTGGAAATCGTCGTTCACCACGCCGCCTTCCAGCGCGGAGTCGACGGACCGGGCGAGCACGTTTCCGGCGGCGTCGAGCAGCTCGATCATCGCGTCGAGCGACGACGAGGTCTTGTCGAGATCGAGCCAGACCTCCGAGCCCGCCGAGCCGGTGAACTGGTAGGTGTCGACGTCGGACGGTGTGTCGGGGGAGATGGTCCCGTGCACTTCGAATCCGAGGCGTCGGTTCGCGTCGCCCGACTTCTCCTGAGCGCTGTCCGCGGAGTTCGACCCGGTCGCGAAGTTGCCCGCCAGCACTCCGAGCGCCTGGGCGTCGGTCACGGAGTCGTTCCGACCCAGGCCGCCGGTGTATGCCTTCTCCGCCTCGATGGCGATCGCCACGTTGCGATCGTTCGAATACGGCATGAACGCTAGGCTCCGCCAGTCATTCGCCGCAGCAGACGTACTGGTGCCATCCGTGTTGGTGTCCTTGACGATGTTGCCGAGCGGGTCGAGGCCGGCTCCCACCGTGTCGTCGCGGAGCGACGTAACGATCACCGGGTAGCTGGGCTGACCGACGATCTGCACCGTGCCCCCGATGCGGTCGTCGATGTCGAGGCCGTAGCCCGAAGCCGTGAAGCCGGCGTTGGGGCCGAGGAGCTTGACGATGAGGCTCTCCGTCGGCCTGCTCACGATCCGCAGGCCGGTGGCCGTGTGGAAGTTCTTGACGATGATCTCGCCGGTCACCACGTGCACGATGTCGGTGTCGTCCCAGACGCCCTCGACCGTGATCTGCTCGGCGCGAACCACCATGCCGGCCGTCGCGGCCGCGCTCGTGGAGAACGACATCCGGTTGCCGCGGACGAGGGGCCCGGCGTTGTCGTCGAACCCGGTGAATCGATCGATGCCGCCCGTGCTCCGCCCGGTGTCGGGCCGGTCGACGTCCGACAGCGAGTTGGCATTGATGCTGACGACGGCGCCTGCGTTCGCCCGGAAGTCGTTGGCCACGATGATTGGCTGGGCGCCCCGCACGAAGACGGTCGCCGCGTCGTTGATGCCGCGGCCGTTGCGAGTCGAGGCGGCCCTGCCCGAGGCGTTGTTCTCCAGTCGGCTGTTCGTCAGCCGGAGTTCCGCCTGGTGCACCTCGATCACGTTGAAGGCGTCGAACGTGCCTTCGATCGGCGTGGTGCCGCCGCCGAACGCGATGTAGGCCTGGTCGAGGCTCACCTTCGAGCCGGCATTGGCGATGATCCCGCCCCAGTCGCCGCCCGTCAGGCCGCCGACGGGGTTCCCGAAGGCGTCGAACTTGTCGGGTTGATTGCCGTTGGTGTCGAAACTGCCGCCCGCCCCGAAGCGGCTGTCGCCGAGCGCGGTGATGATCACTCGCTGCCCCGGGGAACCCTCCGCGATCAGCTGCGACGTGCCCCGCTCGAGCTCGATCCGGGCGCCCTGCATCTTGACGACCACGCCGGGGTCGACGGCCAGCCGGCCGCTGTTTCGGGCCACCACGACGCCGGTGTCGTCGGCATCGAGATACCCGCCGGCCCCGCCGGTGATCACCAGGTTCTCCTGCAGCACGTAGACGACGTCGGTGCTCCGCAGCCGGGCCGGCACGTCCAGATGCTCCAGCGGCCTGCCGAATCCCGTGTCGATCTTGATGAACAGTCCGTTGATCGAGTTGTCGGTGAGCCGGTTGCCGCGGAGCTCGGGGCCGATCCGGCCGGGGGAGTCCTCGAAGCTGTTGGGCGTGGCCGCGAGTGCCGGACCGGCGCTCCTCGTGACGGTGCTGAAGGCGATCGTGGGCCGCGCGCTCTCGAGCTGGATCGGCGCCAGGGAGACGAGCTGCGAGTCCACCAGCACCTGCCCGCCGCCGTAGGAGAGCGTCGCCTGGCTGACGGTGTTGACGAACGCCTTCTTCGAGGCGGCGTCGGAATCCTCGCGGAAGACGATGCCGCCCCACTGGCCGCCGCTCGGCGCCGGCCCGACGCCGTCGGAATCGCCGCCGACCGAGTCGTCGTGGTACGACGTGAAGACCACGTTGTTGCCCGGGGTGCCCAGCACCTGCAGCGTGGCGCCGGCCCGCGACGTGCCCGCCAGGGGCGACGAGCTGCCGACGTCGATCATCGCGGCCCGCAACTTGAGGATGGCCCCGGCGTCGATCATGGCCGTGACGCCCTTCGGCACCGTGAACGTCGAGCCGTCCGCCAGCGGCCGCCCGGCGAGGTCGGTGCCGATCAGGTACGGGCGACCGGCGTCGTTGCCGAGGATCCGGATGAGCGACCGGGATCCGATGGCGTCGATCGCCGACTTGATGGTCGAATACGGCGCCGCGAGCGAGCCGCTGCCGCCGGCTGCAGCCGACTTGTCGACGAACACGGTGTCGGCGAGCGCCGCGGTGCGGAACCAGAACGAGTGCACCCCGCCGGGCGCGCCATCCCGGTCGCCGTCGAGGGCGGTTCCCGAGACGTCCACCACCGTGGTGCCCGCGGTGGAGGCGGGGGTGAAGCGGAGCCGGGCCTCGTAGAGGCCTTCGGTGCGGCCCCCGATGCCCGAATCCGGCAGCTCGGCATTGAACGCCGTGTTGCCCACGCTCGAGACGGCGAGGAAGTAGGTGCCGCGTTCGAGCGTCAGCCCGACGAAGGAATCCCGCCCGTAGTAGTCGTCGTTGCGGGCAACCAGCGTTCTCACAGGCTTGCCGTTGACGACGTCGTCGCGGTACAGCGAGAGCACGCTGTCCAGTTCGCTGGCAATCTCCTGACCCGGCCTGGCGATCACGGTCTCGGCGGAGAAGGTTCCCGGCTCCGGAAGCTCGAATCGATAGAGATCGACGTCGGCTCCGCTCGCGGCATAGAGTTGCCGGAGATGGACGATGTCGTAGTCGCCCGGGAACACGGCCTCCCCGGGCAGCGTGCCTCCCATGATCGAGGGCAGGTCGTACGAATGGTCGAGCCCCAGCGCGTGGCCGATCTCGTGCATCGCGACGTCGAACCAATAGCCGCCGTACTCGCTCTCGCCCCAGTCGATGGTCGAGTTCAGCACCACGTTGTTAAGTCCCCCGAGACCGGCGACGCCGGTGACGGAGGTGTTCGGGTCGAGAGCTCGCAGGTCGCCCGTGGCGATGGTGATGCCGTTCTCGGGCGTCTCCACGAACCGCACGCCGGTGACGAGGCTGTAAAGCTCGAAGATTTCCCGGGCCCGCTGCTTCTGCGCCTCGGTGATCACGTTCTGGAGGGGATTGCCCTGCGGATCGGAGCCGTAGTCGGGGCGGAAATTGTATTCGATCACTTTGATCCCGGTGGCGGGATCGACGCGGGCGAACGCCAGGCCGTGGGATCCGCTGTCGACCGTGGTGTTGCGATGCCCCGGTTCGTCCACCGTGCCGGGCTGGCTCGGGAAGCCGATGTCGCCGACGGGCGTCTTCACCTTCGCCCGCGGGTCGATCGAGCCCTGCAGCGTCGTCAGCGTGGGGGAAGCGGCGCCGGCGGCCTGCCCGAGGGTGCCGAGATTCTGCGCGGTGGCGAACGTGGAGTTCTCGTCGGTGCCCTCCGCCTGCGGAGCAAGCGTCGTGACGGACTGGCCGCCGATCTCCAGGCGGAACACCGCGTTATCGGGGAGGTCGGTCGCGAACCGCAGTCGGGCCCGGCCGGTGGCGGCGTCCAGCGTCACGGCGGAGGGAACGAGGGCGGTGCCGACGTCGTCGCCGGCGGCATCGACGGCGATCAGCCGGTAGAGCGAGGCGGTCTCGGCGGAAGACTTCAACAGGGGTTCGTCCGTGTTGAAGTAGACGTCGACCGAATCGCGGGCCTGCGACAACGCTCCGCCGACTCGTGTGACCGGCTGCGGAACGACAGCCCTCACGAAGGCGCCGAGCTGGAGACGCAGGTCGATCGTCGAAGCGTTCACGGTCCCGCGATTGGCGGACCGGAGGCCGGCTCCGACGATGATCTGGTAGGTGTCGTCCGGCAGCGTGTCCTTGAACCGGATCACGATCTGATTCTGATTCGGGGCGTCGTCAATGAGGATGCTACCGAAGTCGATCGGCACGTCGGTGGCGGAGCCGCCGGGCCCGAAGGCGTCGCCGCCGCGGCCGCTCCGCCGCATCGAGATCGAACTGAGCGAGGCGGCGCTGCTGTCGATCACCACGCCGGGGCTGAACCGCAGGGTGATCTGCTGGGGCGATTCGACGAGCGTCGGCGTGGCGACTGCATCACCCGACACGTAGAAGGGCGTGAGGCTCTCGGCGTAGGCCGACACGAGATCGAACGCCATCACGCGGCGGTGCTCCAGCTGCTCGAGCTGCTGGACCGACCGCAGCCGCTGGGAGCGGGCCGCATCGCGCCGCCGCTGTGCCGGCGCCCGGCCGCGGGCGTCGGGGAGCGAACTGCGGGCGATGCCCAGACGGCGGAACGAGAACAGACTCATGGATGTCCAGATCCTTTCGGAGACCCCTGCGGGAACCAGCGTGCCACCCGCGCCGACCTTGAACTCAATGCGGTCGCCACCCCTCGCGGCAACGAAACCTAGCGAAACTACAGATGGACTCCGGGCAGGTCAAACAATCGGCCACCACGGTCTCGCAAGGCTGGGGAATCCCATGAAACTCGCCGGTGACGCCCCGGGAGTATCTCGTTGGGCTCGGCCGGCAGAGTCGCCGGAACCGCTGCAGATTCCGGGGCCGGGCGGGGTCGTCCCTACGGCATCGGGACCGCGCCGAAGGCGTCGAGGGCCTCGCCGGTGTGGCTCTGAAGCAGGTTGGCGGGATGCTTTCGCCACCGCCTCGCGTGGATCACGATGTCTTCCGGCGGGCCTTCCGCCACGATCCGGCCGCCGCCGGCCCCCGCCTCGGGCCCGAGGTCGAGCACCCAGTCGGCCGCGGAGATCACCTCCAGGTTGTGCTCCACCACGAGCACCGTGTTGCCCGCGTCCACCAGCCGCTCGAGCACGTGGAGGAGCTTCTCGATGTCGGCGAAGTGGAGGCCCGTGGTCGGCTCGTCCAATATATAGAGCGTGCTGCCCGTGCCTGGCTTGGCCAACTCCCGCGAGAGCTTCACCCGCTGGGCCTCGCCCCCCGAGAGCTGCGGCGCCGGCTGGCCGAGCGTGACGTAGCCCAGGCCCACGTCCACCAGCGTGCCCAGGATCCGGGCCACGTGCGGCACCGTGTCGAAGAACGCGGCCGCATCGGCCACGCTCATCTCCAGCACGTCGGCGATGTTCTTCCCGTGCCACTTCGCGTGGAGCGTTTCGGAGGAATACCGCCGGCCGCGGCAGGCGTCGCACTCCACCCACACGTCGGGCAGGAAGTGCATCTCGACCCGCCGCTGGCCGAGGCCCTCGCAGGCTTCGCAGCGGCCGCCGGCCACGTTGAACGAGAACGTCCGCGGCGTGAACCCCCGGGTGCGCGACTCCGGCACCTTCGCGAACAGCTGCCGGATGTGATCAAACACGCCGGTGTAGGTCGCCGGCGTCGAGCCCGGCGTCGAGCCGATCGACTCCTGGTCCACGAGGATCACCTTGTCGATCTGATCGAGCCCCTTGAGGGCGTCGTACTGCCCCGGCTGCTCGCGGGCCGCATGCAGCCGGCGGGCGAGGGCCCGCCAGAGCACCTCGAGCACGAGCGAGGTTTTTCCCGAGCCGCTCGGGCCGGTCACCGCCGCCAGCACGCCGAGCGGGATCTTCGCGTCGATCCCCTTGAGCGTGCGGTGGCGGACGCCACGGAGTTCGAGCCAGCCGGAGGGCTCGCGGCGGCCACGCTCGGCCTTGCGGGCGAGCACCGCGTCGCAGGCCCGCCGCTTCCTGAGATACGGCCCCGTGACGCTTTCCTTGATCGTCTCCAGCTTCTTCGGCGCGGCCTGGGCCACGATCCGGCCCCCCTCGCGGCCGCTCCCCGGGCCGAAGTCGAGGGCATGGTCGGCCGTGGCCACCACGTCGCGATCGTGCTCCACCACCACGACCGTGTTGCCGAGGTCGCGGAGCTTGCCGAGGGCGGTGATCAGCCGGTGCGTGTCGCGCGGATGGAGGCCGATCGTGGGCTCGTCGAGCACGTAGAGCACGCCCGTCAGGCCGCTGCCCACCTGGGCCGCCAGCCGGATCCGCTGGAGCTCACCGCCGGAAAGGCTGCCGGCCGGGCGAGACATGTCGAGGTAGTCGAGGCCCACGTCCACGAGGAACGACACGCGGGCATTGAGCTCGCGGAGCAGGTCGCCGGCGATTCTCCGATCGGCGTCGTCGAGCGCGACGGCGGCGAGCTCCTGCTGGAGCCGGCTCAGCGGCATCCGGCCCCAGACGTCGAGCGTGCGGCCCCAGAGCGTGACGGCACTGGCCACGTCGGCCAGGCGGCTGCCGCCGCACTCGCTGCAGGGCACCTCGTCCATCACGGCATCGACTTTGCCGCGGAGGCCGACGACGAGCCGGGCCGCCTCCTCGCAGGCGTTTTCGAGGCCCTTGAACTGGAAGGAGAACCACGGCGAGACAGATCCCCGGGCCTCACGGCCCTGGGCTTTCGCGGGGGATCGCGCGGGAACCAGGGTCGCCTCGGAGACAGATCCCCGGGCCTCACGGCCCTGGGCTTTGGTGGGGGAGCGCGCGGGAACCAGGGTCGCGTCCGAGGCATTTCCCCGGGGCTTACGCCCCTGGGCTTCCCGGGGCAGAGGCACGTCGATCCACTTCTCGCCGGTGCCCTCGAAGAGCACCCGCTGCTGCACGCCGGAGAGGTCGGCCAGCGGCACGTCGAGCGGCAGGCCCGTCGCGGCACCGAGTGCCTCGAGCATCGCGCGGCCGATCCGCCTGCCCTGCGGGCCGTCGAGCAGCGGCCAGAGGTCGAGGGCTCCCTCCCTGAGCGTGAGGGTGGGATCGCGGACGAGCGCTCCGCGGTCGATGCCGGTGCGGGTGCCGAGGCCGTCGCAGCTCGGGCACCAGCCGATCGGACTATTAAAGGAGAACTGCCGTGGCTCCAGCGGCTTGAATCCCCGGCCGCAGTCGGGGCAGGCGAGCCGGCGGCTGAGCACTTCCACGGGCCAGTCGGGCTCGTCGAGCGGCCGGCCGTCGTGGCCGTCGATCGCCCGGGCCACCAGCAGCGTGCCGCCGCCTGCGTCGAACGCCGCCTCCACGCTCTGCGCCAGCCGGCTGCGGCTCCCTGGATCGGCCGTGACGCGGTCGATCACGATCTCGAGCCGGCTCTTTCGCTTGCGGTCGAGCGCGGGCTTCTCATCCAGCCGCACCGTGCGGCCGTCGATCCGGATCCGCACGTGCCCCGCCGCCTGCAGCGTCGCGAACAGCGACTCTGGCGACTGCCCCACCTTGAGCTCGATCGGGGCGAGGATCAGGAGCTTCGTGCCAGCGGGATGCGAGAGGATCTTCTCGACCGTCTGATCGACACTCTGGGCTCCTACTGGCGTGCTACAGTCAGGGCAGTGCATCCGCCCGAGCCGCGCGGCGAGCACGCGGAAGTGGTCGTACATCTCGGTGAGCGTGCCGACCGTGGACCGCGGCGTGCTGCCGGTGCTCCGCTGCTCGATCGCCACGGCGGGCGAGAGCCCCTCGATCTTCTCGAACAGCGGCTTCGGCACCTGGCCGACGAACTGCCGGGCATACGGCGAGAGGCTCTCGACGTAGCGCCGCTGCCCCTCGGCGTAGAGCGTGTCGAACGCGAGCGACGTCTTGCCGCTGCCGCTCGGCCCGCAGCAGACGGTGAGCTGGCCACGGGGGATGTCGGCATCGACGTGCTTGAGGTTGTGGAGCGCCGCGCCGCGGACCGTGATCGCCGGCGGCCCGGGATCGCGGGAGGTCTTCTGGACCGTGTCGAGCATGGCCGCCACCGCGGCCGCCGGGTTCTCCACCTGCTTGCGGCGGACGGCCGCCTGGCGTTTCGGCTTTCCCTTCGGTCGCGCCGCCGCGAGCATGGGCGCTAGCGCGATCCCAGTGTGCGAGCCCTTGGCCTTGGCGATCTTCTCCGGCGGACCCTCGGCCACGATCCGGCCGCCCCCCGCGCCCCCTTCCGGCCCGAGGTCGATCACCCAGTCGGCCCGCTTCACGACGTCGAGGTTGTGCTCCACCACGAGCACGGTGTTGCCCGCCTCGACGAGCCGCTCGAGCACGGTCAGCAGCTGCCGCACGTCGGCCATGTGGAGGCCCGTCGTCGGCTCGTCGAGCACGTAGAGCGTCTTTCCTGTGGACCGCTTCGCCAGCTCGCGCGAGAGCTTCACCCGCTGCGCCTCGCCGCCCGAGAGCGTGGGCGAGGGCTGGCCGAGGTGGAGATAGTCGAGCCCCACGTCGTGGAGCGTCTGGAGCTTGCGGGCGATGTCGGGGGCATCCTGGAAGAGTTCGAGCGCCTCACCGATCTCCATGTTCAGAAGATCGGCCACGCTCTTGCCCTTCCAGCGGACCTCCAGCGTGTCCTTCGCGAACCGCGCCCCGCCGCAGACGTCGCACGTCACCCAGACATCGGCCAGAAAGTCCATGTCGAGCCGGACCGAGCCGTTGCCCTCGCAGGCCTCGCAGCGGCCCCCCGACACGTTGAAGCTGAAGCGGCCCGCCTTCCAGCCCCGCTTCTTGGCCTCGGGCAGCATCGTGAACAGATTGCGGATGTCGTCCCAGACCTTCACGTAGGTGGCCGGATTGCTCCGCGGCGTGCGGCCGATCGGCGACTGGTCGATCACGATCACCTTGTCGAGGGCCTCGGCCCCCTTGATCGCGTCGAACTCGCCGGGCGTCGCCACCTCGCTGCCGAGCAGTCGCCGCAGCTCGGGCTCGAGCACGTCGCCCACGAGCGAGCTCTTGCCGCTCCCCGACACGCCCGTTACGCACACCAAGAGCCCCAGCGGAATCTCGACGTCGATCCCCTTGAGGTTGTTGTGCCGCACGCCTTCGAGCCGTAGCGGCTGGCCGCTCGGCTTCCGCCGCTCGGTCGGGACGTGGATCGCATCACGTCCCGCGAGAAACGCCCCAGTGACGCTCCGCTCGCTTTTCGCCACGTCGTCGGGTGTGCCGGCCGCCACCACCTCGCCCCCGCGCTTGCCCGGGCCGGGGCCGAAATCGATCACCCAGTCGGCGGCGCGGATCGTGTCTTCGTCGTGCTCCACCACCACGACCGTGTTGCCCTTGTCGCGGAGGGCCTCGAGCGCCCCGAGGAGCTTGACGTTGTCGCGGGGATGCAGGCCGATCGACGGCTCGTCGAGCACGTAGAGCACGCCCGAGAGCCCCGAGCCGATCTGGGCCGCGAGCCGGATCCGCTGGCTCTCGCCGCCGGAGAGCGTGGGGGCCTTGCGGTCGAGGGCGAGGTAGCCGAGGCCCACCTGGTCGAGAAACGAGAGCCGGCTGGAGATCTCCTTCATCAGTTCGACGGCGATCAGCCGCTGCGTGTCGTCGAGGACGAGGGCCGCGAGAAACTCGCGGGCTTCGGCGATCGGCAGGCCGCAGAGCGCGTCGAGCGAGAGCTCCGCGGGACGCCCCTCGGGATCCTTCTTCGCCGCGGCCAGCCAGGGCTTCGACGCCGTCGTGATCCGCACGGCACGGGCCTGCGGCGAGAGCCGCTTGCCCTGGCAGTCGTGGCAGGGCGTCACGCTCATCAGCTTCTCGAGCATCCGACGGATGATGCCGCTCTTCGCCGTCCGCCAGCGGTTGGCGAGCAGGCCGCAGAGCCCCTCGAACTTCGTCTTCGCGCCCCGCTCGGCCCGTCCCCGCTTCCAGGAGAGTTTGATCTCTTCGAGGCCGGTGCCGCTCAGCCAGAGCTTCTTCTGCGCGGCGGTGAGGTCTTTCCAGGGCGTGTCGAGCAGCGTGCCCGGTGCGAGCTTCTTCTTCGCCTCCACGTGGGCGGCCACGCCGATCAAGAGCCGCCGCAGCCAGCGGGGCATGTCGCGGATCGTGCCGAGCACGCCGATCGCCCCTTTGCGGAGCGACTTCTCGGGCTCGGTGACGAGCTTGGCCGGGTCGATGCCGTAGATGTCGCCGAGGCCCTCGCAGGTCGGGCAGGCGCCCTGCGGGCTGTTGAAGCTGAACAGCTGCGGCTCGGGCGTGGCGTAGCTCACGCCGCAGGCGGTGCACGCGTATTGGCTGGAGAGCACGAGGTCGGAAAAAGGTGCCTGCCACCCTTTCTGCGCAGCACCTCTGCCGGGCTTGCCGGCAGAGGCCGTGCCCCCGTCGGGGGCCGGGAAAAGGTGGCTGGCACCTTTTTCGGCCGCCGGCTCCGCCGCCACGATCACCTGGCCGCCGGAGGTCTTGAGGGCGAGTGCCACGGCCTCGGCCAGCCGGCTCCGCGTGGCGTCGCCCGGTACGAGCCGATCGACGACCACGTCGATCGTGTGCTTGAGCTGCTTCTCGAGCGCGGGCGGATCCTCGACGCGGCACACGCTGCCATCGACCCGGGCCCGCGTGAATCCCTGGCGGACGAGGTCGGTAAAGAGATCGCGGTGCTCCCCCTTGGCGTTGCGGACGAGCGGCGCGAGCAGCATCACCGGCACGCCCGCCCGGGCCCCGATGATTCGCTCCACGATCTGGTCGCGGGGCTGGGCCTCGAGCACGGCGTCGCACTCGGGGCAGTGGGCCGTGCCCACCCGCGCGTAGAGCACGCGGAGGAAGTCGTGGATCTCCGTCATCGTGGCGACGGTCGAGCGCGGGTTGGTGCCGGCCGACTTCTGCGCGATCGAGATCGAAGGGGAGAGGCCGGTCACGCTGTCGACGTCGGGCCGGGGCAGCTGCCCGAGGAACTGCCGGGCGAACGTGGAGAGGCTCTCGACGTAGCGCCGCTGGCCCTCGGCGTAGAGCGTGTCGAAGGCGAGGCTCGACTTGCCCGAGCCGCTCACGCCCGAGAGGCAGACGAGCCGACCCCGGGGCAGGCCGACCGTGACGTCGCGGAGGTTGTGTTCGCGGGCTCCGCGGACGACGATCGGCGGGACATGCATGAGCGGCTGGGATCGCGTGGGGCGGGGCGGGACGGCCGCAGTATTGTAGCGCTGGACAGCCCCCGCCGAGTGCCGTACGATCGGGTTTCCCACGGGAAAAACGGCTGCATGGCCGTCCCCGGCACGGGGCGGTAGCTCAACTGGGAGAGCGCGGCGTTCGCAATGCCGAGGTTGGGAGTTCGATCCTCCTCCGCTCCATTACACGGCCGAAATGCCATCCATGGCCATTTCGGCCTTGAGTTCCTCATCGGCCCTCCGGGCCTTGATTGAGGTGTGATGCCGGCCTTCCATGGCCATTTCGGCCTTGAGGTCCTCACCGGCCCTCCGGGCCTTGGGTGTGGGGTGTTCTAGCCCTCGGTGGCCCGTGCAGCCTTGGGCTTTTACGCGGCCCTCCAGGCCTTGCCTGAAAGTGGCCGCAGGTTTTCAACCTGCGGATGCCTGGCTCGGCAGTGGCACAGGTTTTTCAACCTGTGTGAAGTGTGCACTCCGCTGCCTGCGACGAGCCGGCCTGCCGACGGCATAATCTGGGCATGGCCACGGATTCCACGGTGATGCCGCAGCCGGTGCGCGACCCCTCCACGGAGCTCATGCTCCGCGTGCGGGACGGCGACGCCGAGGCCTTCGCCGATCTCGTCGTCGCCTGGCAGGATCGGCTCGTCACCCTCTTCCTCCATCACACCGGCGACCACGCCACCGCCGAAGACCTCGCGCAGGAGGTGTTCCTCCGCGTGTATCGTGCCCGGGCCACTTACCAACCGACCGCGAAGTTCACCACCTGGGTCCACACGATCGCCAACAACGTGGCCAGCGATCTCCGCCAGCGGGCGTACCGGCGGCGCGAACGGGGCGTACCCGCGACCACGTCGGCCTCGTCGTCGGCGATCGGCCTCGATCAGCTCGCCGTCGCCGCCAGCAGCTTCCTGCCCGCACGGCTCGCCGACCGCACCGAGCTGCAGGCGGTGGTCCGCGACGCGATCGCCGGCCTCAACGAGCGGCAGCGGATGGCGGTCTTGCTCGCGAAGTTCGAGCAGTGTTCCTACGAGGAGATCGCCACCGCGATGGGGCTCACCGTGCCCGCCGTGAAGTCGCTGCTCTTCCGCGCCCGCGATCAGCTTCGCACCGCGCTCGAACCCTATCTCCGGGGAGACCTGTCATGAGCGACGGTCATACCTTCCCGAAAGGCCGGCCCGACGACGCCTCTGGCAGCGGGCTCCCGGCGGACGATCTCGGCGAGATCTGGGGCGCCCTCGATGCCCTGCCGCGGGCCAGCGCCTCGACCGACATGGCCGCGACCACGGTCGACATGGCCGCGGTCACGACGGCCCGCTCGCCGTCCCGCCCCACGATCCGCCTGGGCGGCGGACGGCCCGGTGCGTGGCGGGAATGGCTTCTGCCCGCCGTCGCTGTGGCGGGGAGCCTGATGGCTGGCATCGTGGCGGGGCGGGTCACCGCCCCCGATCCCGACGTGCGAATCCTCGAGTATCTGCCGCTGGTTCGTCACCTGCCGCTGCTCGAGGAGGCGGGGAGCGTGAAGTTTCTCCAGGCGCTCGCGGCCCGCCGCAACCAGCAGCCGCTTCGCATGCCACCCGAGATGCTGCGGGGCGAGGAGCAGGAGTTCGACGCCGCGGTCGCCGACCTCCAGCAGGATCATGCCCTCGGCAGCGCGGCGCGGCCGCTCTTGGAAGACCGGCGGATGGCGATCGCGATCCTCGACGGCGACGACCGCGACGCGATCGAGCGGTCCGCGGCGGCGTTCCAGGAGCTTTCGAAGGGGGAGCAGCGGGATCTCGCCGCGGTGGCCGCGGTGCTCGCCGATCCGGAGCGCGAGGAGCTCCGCGCCGCGGCCCGCCTCTGGCACCTGATCATCGCGGCGAGCGACCCGCCGGATCGCAAGAACATCATCGCGCTGGCTGCCGACGAGCGGCTCGAGTGGCTCGAACGGCGGTCGCGGATGCGCGAGTGGATGGGCGAGCGGCGCGGGCAGCAGCCGGCAGGCGTCGAGGGAGGACCGCCGCGCGGGCCGGGCGGCCCGGGCGGCGGGAACGGCGAGGGCCGGCCACGGTGGCAGGGGCCGCGTGGCGAGGGCGGCTCGCCGGGGCCGCGCGACGGTCGCGGTGTGTCGCGGCCTGAATCAGAGCAGCCCCGCGAGCGCCGAGACCTTGAACGCCGCGGATCGTCGCCTCCGCGGGCTGAACCACCACCGGAGTGATTCGGATCGCCTGAAAGTGGGTGCAGGTTTTCCGCAGGTTGCAAACCTGCGGCCACTTCAGGCAACCCGCGGCAGTACCATCCGAAAGTGGGTGCAGGTTTTCAACCTGCACATGATCTGCCATCAGCCCTGGGGGTTCCGCAGGTTGAAAACCTGCGGCCACTTCGGGCAACCTGCGGTCATGTCACGCTTCGGCGAGAAACTCGAGCAGCGCGCGGTTGAAGATCGCCGGGGCCTCCAGCGGCACGAGATGCCCCGCTGCCGGCACGATCAGGAGCTTGGCATTCGGAATGATCGCCTCTGCCCCCTCCAGGCACGCCGGCGGCGTGATCTGATCCTCGGCGCCGACGACGAGCAGGGTTGGCACCGTGACGCGCCGCATCGCCTCCGTCATGTCGGGCCGGTCGCCAAGCGCGGCGAGCGCCGCCTGGATCGTCGGCACCCGCTGCCGCTCGATCATCGCCCGAAGTAGCGTGTCGTTCTCCGCCCGACGGGCGATCGCGGCGTCGTCATCGGTGCGCGGATGGGCCAGCAGCCGCGGGATCATCGCGTCGGCCAGGATCGACTGCCCGAGCCGGCCCACCTTGCCGGCCAGGTCGACGCGGTTCGTGCGGGCCTCCGGCGTGTCGGCCTCGAGCCGCGTGTCCACGAGCACGAGCGCCGCGACGCGGTCGGCATGCCGCGCCGCCACGTGCTGGGCCACGTATCCCCCCATCGAGATGCCGCAGATCACCGCCGGCCGCTCGAGGTGCAACGCGTCGAGCACCGCGGCCACGTCGTCGGCGAACCCGGCGATGCTGTCGGGGACGGAGCCGCTGCCGCCGAAGCCCCGCAGGTCGGGCACGATCAGCCGCACCGACTCCGCGAGCGCCGCCTGTCGCATCCACATCCCGTGATCGAGCGGAAAGGCATGCAGCAACACCACGGGCAGGCCGCTGCCCGTGGTGTGGACGGCGAGGCGGGTGTCGCGGACGTCGAGGAAGTGGGTGTGCATGGGAGACAGAGGGGAAGGGGAGAACGGAAGGGGTTCTTTGCACAGGTTGAAAACCTATGCAACTTGGGGACGGTTTTTCACAGGTTGGAAACCTATGCCACTCAGGTTGAGGTCCTGGGCCACTTCAGGGCGCGGCGTCTGGGCTCCGGGCGGCGCGGAAGCGGTCGAGGTTGCGGCGG
>JBBAVS010000023.1:0-1923 GCA_040397585.1 Pirellulales bacterium | reverse complement strand
TCAGGGCGCGGCGTCTGGGCTCCGGGCGGCGCGGAAGCGGTCGAGGTTGCGGCGGATCGTGACGTTGTGCGGCTCCTGGCGGACCGCGAGGAGCTGCGTTTGCTCCGCGCCGACCGCGTCGCCCGAGGCAGCGCGGCAGTGGGCGAGCGTGTCGAGGTAACTCGGGCTGTCGAAGGACAGCTCCAGCGACCGCTTCGAATACCGCAGCGCCTTGCCGATGTCGCCCTCGGTGTTGGCCACGAGCCAGGCATACTCGTTGTAGCCATTGGGATCGTCGGGCACGGCCTGGATCTCCTCGTCCATCTGCTCGAGCGCCCGCGCCACCCGCGCCGCCGCCTCGGCCCGCCGGTCCGCATCGCCGGCGGCGAGCCGATACCAGGCGATCAGCGAGTCCACATCCTTGGGATGCGCGGCCAGCGACTCCGCGAGCCGGGTCCGCTCGGCGGCGAGGTCGCCGCGGCGGGCTGCGTCGCAGGCGGCGAAGTAGAGCATCCGCGACCGCACCGCCCGCGGATCGCGCTCCAGCCGCATCAGGATCTGGTTGGTCTCGTCGTCCCCCCGACCATCAAGCACCACGCGGAGCATCGCCGCCGCCTCCGCGTCTTGCCCCTGGTCGTGGAGAAACTCGGCCCCGATCACGCCCGTGCGCGCGAGCTCATCGAGCGGCGGCTTCGGGGCATCGACGATCGCGCGATACTCCCGCAGCGCCCAGTCGGGGGCGCCCCACCGGGCCAGCAGCATCGCGGCCAGGAGCCGGCGGCTGAGTTCCACGTCCGCCGCGCCGAAGGCCGCCGCCGCCCGGTCGGCGAGCGCCGCCGCGGCCGCCTCGTCGCCCATCCGCCGGTGGGCCACTGCCGCCGCATAGGCCAACAGCGGCGCGAACGACTCGGCCTTCGCGGCGACCCGCTCGGCCACCAGGTTTGCCGCCTGCGGCACGCCGTGATCGGCGAGCCACGCGAGCTCGTTCGCCAGCAGGTCGTCTTCGGCCGCGGAGCCGCGGCAGGCGTCGAAGAGCCGGGCCGCCTCGGCCAGGGCGGCCTCACGGCGGCCTGCGGCGGCGAACAGCTCCGCGAGCACGCGGCGGAAGATGCGGGTCGTCTTCGCGTCGCCGAGGGTGCCTTCGTCGTCGGCGCTCGCCGCGGCCCGGGCGGATCCCTCGTCGGACCGCTCCAGGAGCCGCACGGCCGCGACCGCCTCGTCGACCGCGGTCGCCGGCGGCGCCGCCGCGCCGTCCACGAGCGCCCGCACGAGCCGCGCCGTCGGCCGCCCGCTCGGGCCGATCCCGGCCGCAATCCGCGGGGCGATCCGCTTCCAGACCGGGTCGTCGGGATGCCATTCGCGGGCCAGCAGCGCCGCCGCGATCCGCGAGCCCGCCGTCGTTCGCTCCAGCCGCACGATCCGCGCCAGCGGCTCGATGCCGGCGTCGTCGTCGAGCCGCAGGAGCCGGTGCATCAGCTGGACGCGGGTGTCGAAGTCGCCGCGGGTGTAGCGGTCGAGGAGGCTCGTCACCGCCGGCGGATCGGAGGCCGCGGCGAGGGGCAGCGCCTCCACGAGCCACCGCGCCTTGAGCGCCACCTCGAGATCATCGCTCGACTCCGCCGCGGCCAGCAGCGCGTCGGCCGCATCGGCGCCGATCGCCGTGAGCCGGCCGGCCGCCGACTCGCGGACCGCATACTCGTCGGCGCCCAGCTGGCGGATCAGGTCGGCGATCGCGGCCGCATCGCCCACGTCGCCGCGGGCCTGCCGCCACGGAGCCGCGGCGACGCACGCGATCACGACGAGCATCCGGGCGAGTGCCAACGGCCGCATGGGAGAAGACCTTCGCGGACGGAAGCCGACAGCCGGCCACGGCAGCGGCCACCGAAGCCTATGACCGCGACGGGACACGGGGCAAGCGGCCGGGAAAGCGGCCGCAGGTTTTGA
>JBBAVS010000022.1:0-43590 GCA_040397585.1 Pirellulales bacterium | reverse complement strand
ATAGCGCCCAGGTTGAAAACCTAGGCCACTTTCGGGCACCGCAGGTTGAAAACCTGCGGCCACTTTCGGGCACCGCCATCCCCATCGCTGACGCGATTGGGCTTCCTGAGGCAGGAGCTCGGGGCTGCCCGTGCCCGAGAGCCGGGCTATGGAAGCAAGCGAAGCCAGGATGGCGAAGCGCAGCGGACATGCAGAGAGCCGAGGCCGGGAGGGCCGAGGCGAACGTCCGGCGACGGGCATGGGCAGCCCCGAGCGGGGCAGCACCACCCGCGATAGCGCCCAGGTTGAAAACCTAGGCCACTTTCGGGCACCGCAGGTTGAAAACCTGCGGCCACTTTCGGGCACCGCCATCCCCGTCGCTTACGCGATTGGGCTTCCTGGCCACCGGCGTTCGATCGCGTCGACCACGAAGGACGCGAACGGCAGCGAGCAGGTCCAGCCCGGCGACACCGCGTTGAGCACGTGCATCGAGCGGTCGTCCCCCTCGATCACGAAGTCCATCTCGAGCTTTCTCGTGCGGATGTCGAGCAGCTGGGCCCGGATCCCCGCCCTGCCCCACCGTCGCCAGTGCTCCGGCCGCACGTCGGTGGCCAGGTCGCCGGCAAGGGCCACGAGGTGCCGCCGCCGATACTTGCGGAGCTCTTCCACCGCGAGCCGGCGGAACTCGAAGCCCGCCGAGAAGAGCAGGCCGCACTGCAGCGCCGCGATCTCGGCGAGGTCACGGACGTCGAAGCCCGAGAGGCCCGCGTACTGCTCCCGCCAGAAGGCCGGGATGGCCGTGGGGCCGATCTTGGCGTGGCCGTCCACCGTGACGGTGAAGTGCACGCCGAGGAACGGGTTTCGCAGGTCGGGCACCGGATAGATGTTGGTGTTGAAGTGCCCGCCCGCATCGTCGCCGTAGAGATAGAGGCCCTTGAACGGCAGGATGCGGTACCGCTCGGAGAAGCCATACTGCCGGGCGATGCGGTCGGCGTGGAGGCCGGCCGCATTGACGACGTAGCCCGCCCGCCAGGTCGTCCGTGCCGACTCCACCTCGTCGCCCCGGCGGCGACGGAAGCCGTCGGCCAGGGCGAAGGTGATCCCCTCCCGCTCGGCATCCTCCCGCATGGCCGCGAGCACCGCGGCCGGATCGGCGGTGGCCGTCCGCGGGGACCAGATCGCCCGCTCGCAGGTCTTCACCCGCGGCTCGATCCGCTTCGCCTCCGCCTCGCTGATGCTCTCGAGCACGACGCCGTTGGCGGCGCCGCGGCGGAGCAGCTCGTCCATCTGCGGGTGGTCGGCGGCGGTGCGGGCCACCACGAGCTTGCCGCAGCGGTTGAGCGGCAGGCCGCGGGCGTCGCAGTAGGCGGCCAGAGCCCGGTTGCCGTCCCGCGTGAACTTCGCCTTGAGGGAGTCGGCCGTGTAGTAGAAGCCGGCATGGAGCACGCCGGAGTTGCGGCCGCTGGCGTGCCGGCCGCACGCAGGCTCCTTCTCCAGCACCGTCACGGACCGGTCGGAGTGCCGCCGCCTGAGCTCGCGGGCGATCGAGACACCGATGATGCCGCCGCCGACGACGAGGAAATCGGTGATGGCCATGGCGGGGAAGCCGGCGGTGACGCGGCCCTCAGGGGGCCGACGTGGAGGCAGACGAGCCGGTGTCGGTGATCGTCTTGGCGACGCCGTGCCCGAGGTCGCCGGCGCGATAGACCCGCAGCTCGCTGAGCGGCCGGCGGGTGGCCTCCGGGTAGACGAGCTTGCCGAGCCGCCGCAGCCAGATCTCCAGAAGCGTGTGGCCAACGGAGCAGAGGTTGCGGAACTTGAACGCCTTCGTCTCGCCGCCGGCCCGCTCGTTGGGATAGACGGGCACCTCGACGTAGGTCGCCTTGAGGTCGAGCAGCCTCGTGATCAGGTCGGCCTGGAATCCGAACCCGTGCGAGTTGGAATGCCAGCGCATCACGTTGTAGCGGAAGTGCACCGCCAGGCCGTTGTAGTAGCGGATCCGGTAGCCGCTCAGCAGATTGACCAGCAGCGTGAAGCTCCGCGACACGCCCCGGCGGAAAGGCCCACGGAACGTGGTGTCGGCGGGATACGGGATGATCATGTCGGCCTCGCCGACCCGCCGGAAGATCGTGACCAGCGCCTCCTTCGACTCCACGTTGTCGCCGCAGATCATCCGGTAGTACTTGCCGCGGCACCGAAACGCCGCCTCGGCGTAGTTGGCCCCCACGCCCTGGTTGACCTCGTTCACGTAGAGCGTGATCGGCAGCTGGGGATGCGCTTGGAGATACTCCACGATCAGCTCGACCGACCGGTCGGTCGAGCAGTCGTCCATGATCACGATGTCGTAGCTGATCCCCACCTCGGTGGCAGCGGCCACCACGGTGTCGAGCGTGGGGATGATGCCATCCTCCTCGTTGTAGCAGGCGACGAACAGCGAGAGATCGCAGTCGTGCGTGAGTTCGGGAGGCGTGGCCGTCATGGGGTGATCAGGGAGTGCGGGGGGAGTCGCCGGGTGCGGCCGCGGGCGGCCGGCGCAGGGCGGCGGCGTAGGCGGGGCCGAAGATCAGCCAGCGCAGGCCATCGAAGATGCGTGCCACGAGGAGGAATTGCAAACGCCCCGTGTGCAGCCGCCCGTTCCGCTCCACGAGGTGGCCGCCGCCGAGGAGCCGCGCGAGCCGGAGATCCGCCACGCTCGACGTGCCGTAGCGGTCGAGCAGGGCCGCGCGGGGCAGTCGCCCCCCGGCCTCCACAAGCTCCTCGAGGATCCGGATCCGCAGCGAGGCCACGGTGAGGTTCACGAAGTTGAAGTAGCCGAAGGCGAAGGCGAGGGCGGCGAGCGTGTTGACGGCGACGAGGGCGAGCGTGTCGACGACCGACACCGCGTCGCGGCGGCAGGCCGCGATCGTGACCGCGATCGTGACCGCAAGTCCCACGAGGGCGCCGATGGCGAGCGCGGGATAGGGGCTGCGGCCGCGGATGATCCTGGCCGTGACGATGTGCGACGCGCAGTAGGCGGCCAGGCCGAGCACCGGGGCGAGGGCGACGAGCGGGCGGTGGTCCGTGATGCCGAGGAGATTCATCTCGCTCCGTCAGCCCCCCGGCGGCATGCCGAGCAGCCGCCGCCAGTTCGACAGCACGGTGGCCCAGGCCCGGCCCTTCGGGGCGAGCCGGTAGCCGTCGCCGTCGCGGGTCACCATGCCCTCGTGCACCATCGCGTCGAGCCTCACCTCCACGGGGCTGGCCCCCGCGAGCAGGCCGCGCAGCTCCTCGGGGGAACAGCCGGCGGCCCCCGAGTCGGCCACCGCCACGAGCAGCGTCATGCTGGGGCTGCGATGCTCGAGCGCCGAGTAGGCGACGATGTAGGCCAGCGCACAGGCGGTGTGGAAGATCGCCACGTGGATCGCCTGCCAGCGGTCGGCGGCGGTGAACCACCGTCCCGGGAGGAAGTGCGACACGGCGAGCCAGACGACGAGCACCCCGAAAAACACGGCGAGCAGGGCGGCCGTCTGCCGACGGGGCAGCGCGATCCGCCACCAGGCGAGATGGAGGAGAAAGGCGGTGGCGAAGACGCCGATGGCGACAAGCGCGGTGGACATGGCGGCGTCAGGCGGGAGGGAGGAACGTGACGCCGGGCCGCGCGAGACGGCGGCAGATGCCCGCGGCCACGGCCGGCGGCAGCCCCACGAACACGCGGCTCCCGGCCAGGACGTCGGCGGGGGCGTGCACGGGCTTGCCGAGGTAGGTGCGGCCCACGCGCGCAGGATCCTCGTCCACGAAGAAGGCGACGGCATCGCCTGCCTCGGCCGCCAGCCAGGTGCCGGCGATCGAGGTGCCGAACAGACCGAGGGGGCCATCCGCACCCAGCCGCCGCAGGTGGTCGGCCGTGGCTCGCAGCCAGGCGAGACTGCCGGCAATCCGCTGCCGGGCCGCAGCCACGTCGCCGAGACTCGGCGCGGGAAGCGCGGCGCGGGCGGGACGGGCCACGACGGAGAGTTCCTTCGGGATCCAGTCCTCCGCCACCGACACGATCTCGTAGCCGGCCGCGGTGAGGGCCCGCACCAGCGCGTCGGCGGTGAAGTGCGAGCGGTGGTCGGCGATCAGGAGCTCGAACGGGTTGGCCGGGTGATGCGGCACTTCGATCAGCAGCAGGCCGCCGGGGGCGAGCTTGCCGCGGAGCGTGACGAGCACGTCCACCGGATCGACGATGTGCTCCAGCACGTGGATCATCGTGATCACGTCGAAGGCGCCCGGCACGTTCTCCACGGGCCCCACGTGCAGCGGCTCGGTGTGCGGGATTAACTCGACCTCGGCGCGGTATTTGCCGTCGAACTCGGTGCCTGCCTTGGTCCAGCCGGGAGCGACCTGGCCGAACGCCCGGATCGTGGCGCCGTTGCCGCAGCCCACGTCGAGCATCCGCCCCGCAGGCTTCAGGCCCGCGCGATCGCGGAACGTTTCCAGCAGCCGCACCGACCGCGAGGCGGGCAGCCCCGACGCCTGCTCGAACACCGCCTGCTCGGCGCCGGCCCCCTGGTGGTAGATGGTGTAGGACTTGTAGATCGCGTCGATGTCGGCGAGGAAGGCGTCGTCGGCCGGCTTCTGCACGGCGCCGCAGCCGCGGCACACGCCCAACCGGCCGCCGGCGGGCCAGGCCCGACAGTCCGACGTCACCCGGCGGAGCATCCGGTAGTCGGCCATCTCCTCGAGCGTGCCGCCACCGCAGATGCCGCACGCCGCCTCGCCTGCCACTGTCGTCGCCATCAGGCCACCTCGTCGATCGCCGCCCAGGGATCGGGAGGCTCGAGCGAGAGTCTATCCCGCACGGCGGAGGCATCGAGCGTGGTGTGGGCGGGCACGTGTTCCAGCACCACTCCGGACTCGGCCACGGTCACGGGCCGCACGAGCCCGGGGGCAAAACCCCAGCGGGCGGCGAGCCGGGCCGCCACCTCCGCATAGGCGAGATCGGCCCGGGCAGAGACCTGGAGGATCGGGCCGAGCGGCTCCCGGGCCGCGGCCGCGATCACCGCCGCGGCGAGATCGAGCGTCACCGGGGCCATCGGCAGGTCGGCGAAGGGCCGCACCGCTTCCCCCCGGCTGAGCGTCGCCCGCCAGGCCTCGATCACGGGCAGCGTTTGGCCCACCACCTTCGTGAGCCGGACCACGGTCGCCGCACCGCCGAGGGCGAGCAGCCGCTCTTCCGCCTCCGCCTTCATCCGGCCGTAGGCCGTCTGCGGGCAGCGTGGCGCCGCAGCGAGCGTGAACGGCACCGTGCCGTCGAACACCATGTTCGTGGACAGGAACACGCACCGGCCGCCGCCGGCGGCGATCCGCCGGCCCAGCTCCACAGGAGCGTCCACGTTCACGCGGCGAGCCTGGTCGGGCTGCGATCGGCAGACCTCGGTGGAGGTGACGGCGGCGCAGAGCACCGCGGCCGCCACCCGGTCGGGCAGCCGCCACGACGCCGGGTCGGCCGCGAGATCGAGCGGGATCGTGCCGGGCGTGCCGCGGCGGCTGGTGCGAAGCACCTCGTGACCGGCGGCCTCGAGCCGCGCCGCGACGGCGGCGCCGATCGTGCCGTCGGCCCCGACCACGAGCACCGCGGCGTCGGCTGTCATCGCCAGGCTCCCGCCGCGCGGCTCAGCCATCGGCCATCCGCAGGATCGCCCGGCCGGCAATCCGCCCGCTCGTCATGTCGTCGATCGCCTCGTTGACCCCGTCGAGCGGGTAGCGGCGTCCCACCACGCCGGCGAGCGACAGCCGGCCGTCCGCGACGAGCCGCACATACCGCGGGATGTCGATGTCGGGCCGGCTCTCGCCGCCGTGCGAGCCGACGAGCCGCTTTTCGAAGTGGAGCGGCAGCGTGGAGATCGCGGCGGTGGCCCCCTTCGGCGGCACGCCCACGAGCACGGTCCGGCCGCGGCCGCTCGTCAGCCGGCTCGCCAGGGCGATCACGTCCACGTTGCCGGTGTTGTCGATCGCCACGTCCACGCCGTCGCCACCGACGATCGAGGCGATCTCGGCGGCGACGTCGGCCGCTCGGGAGTTGATCGTGTGGGTGGCCCCGAGCGAACGGGCGAGGTCGAGCCGCGCGTCGACGAGGTCGATGGCGATGATCGGGTGGGCCCCGGCGAGCGCCGCGCCCTGGACGATCGAGAGCCCGATCCCCCCGGCGCCGAACACGGCCACCGACTGGCCGATCGCGACCTGCGCGTTGGTGGTGACAACGCCGAAGGCCGTGGTGATGGCGCAGCCGAAGAGGGCCGCCGCCTCGATGTCGAATCCCGGCGGCACGGCGGTCACGCGGTTCTCCGACACGATCGCATGCTCGTTGAAGGTGGTCACCCAGCCGGCGTTCACGGTGCCGAGCCGCGAGCCGAAGGTCGGCGTGACCGACTCGAGCCCCGCCCCCTTCCGCCAGTGGAGCACGACGCGATCGCCGGGCTTGACGGTGCGGACGCCCTCGCCGATCTCGAGCACGGTACCGCAGCCCTCGTGGCCGAGCAGGTGGGGCAGAAATCGATCCGGCCCCTTCACGCCGTTGATCTCGCCGATCTGCGACCCGCAGATCCCGCTGGCGAGCACCTTGACGAGCACCTGCCCGAGTTTGAGCGCGGGCATCTCCACCTCCTCGATCACGAGGGGCTTCTTCTGCTCGACCAGGATCGCGGCGCGGGTCTTCATGAATCACTCATCCTTTCGCGGCAAGGATACACCAGCGCCCAAGGTGCACCAGCCGATCCAGCTTTGCCCTCCACGCCCGATCCGAGCACCTCTTGCGCAGCCCCGAGCGGGGAGCCACCGCAGGTTGAAAACCTGCGGCCACTTCAGAAAACCTGCGGCCACTTTCGGGCAGGCGCAACGGGGTCGCCATCGCTCGCGCGATCGGGCTTCCTGAGTTCAGCAGAGCAGCGAGGGGCTGCCCGTGCCCGGGAGCCGGCGTTTGCTTCCTCCACGGAGCCAGGATGGCGAAGTGGAGGAAGCACCGAGCGAGCGGATGCCACGAGGGCATCCGCGAGCGTCCGGCGACGGGCACGGGCAACCCCGAGCGGGGAGCCACCGCAGGTTGAAAACCTGCGGCCACTTCAGAAAACCTGCGGCCACTTTCGGGCATCGGCAGCCCCCGGTGGGGCGGCTATTCGAAGGTGATGAACGAGTGGTCGCCGGTGTAGCCGGTGTGGGCGAACCACCACTCCCACGCCTGCGGCGAGCAGAACATCTGGCAGGTGAACTGCCAGTAGAGGAGGTTGACCTTCTCCTCCTCCGTTCGCCACGACTCCACGCAGAGATACTTGTGCCGCCGGCCCACCCGCTCCATCTCCTGGAGGGCGGCGTAGAGATCGAAGCATTCGAGGTTGTGGAGGGTGTTGATCGAGATCACGAGGTCGAAGCTCTTGTCGGCGAACGGGAGCTTCGCGGCGCTCGCGTGGCGGAGAAAGGGCTTGACCTCCTCCTTGGCGTGTTCGAGGGCGTAGGTCGAGACGTCGATCCCCGCAACCTCGACGCCCGGCACGGCCTGCGTGAAGTCGTAGAGCAGAAACCCCTTGCCGCAGCCGACGTCGAGAATGCGGTCGCCGGGCTTGATGCCGTAGTGGGCCACCATGGCATCGGCCACCTTCCGCCAGCGGCCGTCGTAGGAGTAGCCGCCGTAGCCCGTCTTGCGGTCGCCGTCCCAGTAGTCCTTGCCCCACTGCTTGGCGAGCTTGGCCGCCTCGGCCTTGGGAAACTCCGTCACCCGGGCGACGTAGTCCCGCTTCGTGCTCTTGTGGACAACGGAGAGAAAATCGACGTAGGCCATGCGTGGGCTCCGATTCGGATCAGGCGTTCATGCGGTCGAGTGCCGCGCCGACCTTGGCAAGCTGGACGGCGCGGCGGGCACCCCGGTCGACGACAGCGCCCGCGAACGTGCGGCGGCCGTCGTCGGGGAGGAACTCGTTGAGCATGATACAGCACCACTTCAGCTCGTAGACCGGCAGCAGGAGCTCGACGCGACGGCGGAAGGCGGAGGGTGCGCCCCAGAGGCTGGCAAGCGACGCGACGAACACCGGCAGGTGCTCGCGGGGCACGGGCACGGCGGGCTGGCAGAAGAAGTCGCAGACCATCTTGGCGGGATCGTCGTGGCCGGCGTACTCGAAGTCGAGAAACCGCAGCCGGCCGTCGGCGGCGAGGATGGCGTTGTGGAAGCCGAAGTCCGACGGGCTCAGGCAGCGATCGCCGGCTGCGAGGGGCTCATCCGCGGCCGTGCCGGCCTCCGCCAGCACCGCCTCGCGGACGCGGCGCCACGCCGGCGCGATGCGAGAGCCGACGAGCGCGGCGGCCTCGCGGCCGAGCGGCGAGGCCACATCGATCCCGCCCAGCCGCGCGACGCGGCGATCGACGCAGGCCACGTGGGCCGCAATCGAGAAGCAGGCCTCCGACGCCGCGGGCAGTTCGGCGGCCCGCGGCTCGACGCGATGCTCGTTCACACCGCCGAAGAACGCCGCCGCCTCGGCCACGTGGGCAGCCGTCACTGCGCCGGCTGAGAGTTTGCTCCCGGCGACGAACTCGTAGACGGCCATGCCCGCCGCCGTGTCGCTGGCGAGCGGCTGCGGCAGGGCCCGCGCGCCGGTGCTCCAGGCGAAGGCGCTGAAGCCGTAGTCGGCCCGGAGCCGGTCGCGGGGGTCGGCGGCGTCGCGGAAGTAGACCTTGAGCACCACGGGCGCGGCGGCCGAATCGACGAGGTACACGCGGTTGTTCCCGCCGCCCACGATCGGCTCGAGCCGAAACGTCGAGGGCACCCCCGCCTGCGTCAGCACCGGCTTGGCGCGATGCACGATTTCTTCGATGGCACCGGGGACAGTCATGCACCATCCTGCAATCTCAGGCACTGTCCCCATCGCTGACGCGATTGGGCTTCCTGAATCGGGAAGCGTAACCGCGTGAGCGGTACGGTGGTCAGGAAGCGTAACCGCGTGAGCGGTACGGTGGTCAGGAAGCGTAACCGCGTGAGCGGTACGGTGGTCGGGAAGCGTAACCGCGTGAGCGGAACGATCGAGTTTCCCGCGGGAGCGTGCCGACTCACGACCGGTCTCCCGTCAGCAGCCGTGCGACGTCGTCCCACGAGGCCGCCGACATGACGCCCGCCGGCGGCTCGTGGAGCCTCCCGGGATCGAAGAGGATTCGGCGCACGCCCACCGGAAACGCCGGGTCGGCGAGGAGTTCCGGCAGGTCGTCGACGAACGTCGTGCAGCCCACCGCGGCGATCCGCGCGAGTTTTCCCTCCTTCGTCTCCTCGAAGAACACGCGGTCCGCGGGCAGGCCGATGCCCGACTCGTCGTGGAACCCATGCCGAGCGAGGAAGTGGCGGGCCGCAGCGTGGAGATCGTGCCGCTCGCCGAGGTAGGGAAACCGCGTGCGGTGGCTGACGATCGCCACCGGTGTGCCCGTGGCCCGGCAGGTGGCGAAGAAGTCGGCCACTCCGGGAAACAACGCCGCGTCGCCCATTCGCGGCCCGTAGATGACGCCCTGGAGTTCGGTCCAGCGATCCTCCGCACCCGTGGCGCGGAGGTGGTCGCGCACGGCGGTCTTCGAGGTCGCGGCCTCGGGCGGCACGAGGCCCAGGTCGAGGGCCACGCGGCCGAACACGTCGTCATAGCGGACGATCGTGTTGTCGAAGTCGACGCCGATCACGTGGCGGTCCCGAGCCGGGCGAGGATCGTGGCGGCCACGGCCGGGCCGGTCAGGCCGCACTGCTCCCGCATCCACTGCTGGCTGCCCGACTCCGAAATGAAGGCGTCGGGCGTGCCGCAGGCGACGAGCGGCGGATGGGCACCGTCGCGGCGGGCGAGCCACTCGGCGACGGCGCTGCCGAGGCCGCCGATCACGCTGTGCTCCTCGACCACGACCACGGCCCGAAACCGGCCGAAGGCGTCGGCGAGCAGGGCCTGATCCAGCGGCTTGACCGTGTGCATGCTGACAACGCGGGACGAGAGGCCGCGCGAGGCGAGTTCGTCGGCGGCTGCGAGGGCGACCGAGGTCATCGTTCCCATGCCCAGCAGGCAGACGTCGCTCCCGTCCCGCATCACGATCCCCTTGCCCACCTCGAACGTGGGCGGCGCGTCGTGGATCGTGGGCTCCCCCTTCTTGCCCAGGCGGATGTAGGCCGGGCCGGGAAGCCTGAGGGCCGCCTCGATCGCCGGCCCCACCTCGGCCGAGTCGGCCGGGCAGAGCACGGTCAGGTTCGGAAAGCAGCGGAGGATGCCGACGTCCTCGCAGGAGTGGTGCGTGGGTCCAAGCGACGCGTACGAAAGGCCGCTCCCCGTGCCGACAATCACCACCGGCACGTCGTGGTAGCAGATGTCGACCCGGATCTGCTCGATCACCCGCGTGGTGGCGAACGGGGTGATCGTGTAGGTGAAGGGCCGCAGGCCCGAGAGGGCGAGTCCGGCCGCCATCCCGGTCATGTTGGCCTCGGCGACACCGCAGTTGTAGAAGCGGTCGGGGCAGCGGTCGCGGTACTTGTCGAACAACCGGTTGCCGATGTCGCCCGAGAGCAGCACGATGCGGTCGTCCGCGGCGGCCAAGTCGGTGATCGCGGCGGCGAAGGCGTTTCTCATGCCCGCACCTCCGGCTGCCCGAGCTCGATGCGGGCCTTCCGCACCTCGTCGGCCGTCGGGATCCGGTAGTGCCAGTTGTTGTCGTCCTCCATGAACGACACCCCCTTCCCCTTCACCGTGTGGGCCACGATCACGCGAGGCCGGCCCGAGCCGTCGGGCTCCCGGGAGATGGCGGCGAGCACCGCCGCCAGGTCGTGGCCGTCGACCTCGCAGGAGTCCCAGCCGAAGGCCCGCCACTTCTCGGCGAGCGGTGCCAGCGCCATGATCTCGTCGCTGCGGCCGGTGGCCTGCCACTTGTTGTAGTCCACCATCACGACGACGCTGTCGAGCTTCTGCGCCGGGGCGAACATCGCCGCCTCCCAGACCGAGCCCTCCTCGCACTCGCCGTCGCTCATCAGGACGAACTGCCGCGACGGCCGCCGCTGGATTCTTGCCGCCAGCGCCATGCCCAGGGCGATCGGCAGCCCGTGGCCGAGCGAGCCCGTCGCCGCCTCCACGCCCGGCACACACTGCAGGCCGGGATGCTCCGGCAGCGCGCCGCCGTCGGTGTCGTAGGTGTCGAGCAGGGCCCGGTCGAAGAAGCCCCGCTCGGCGAGCGTCACGTAGAGCGCGGTGGCCGCGTGCCCCTTGGAGAGGATGAACCGGTCGCGGTTCGGATCGAGCGGGTTCTTGGGGTCGATCCGCAGCGGCCCCCAGTAGGTGGCGACGAGCAGGTCGATGCAGGAGAGCGACGAGCCGAGGTGCGGCGTCTCGGCGTCGTGCGACATCTCGATCACCCGGGCGCGGACCCGGGCGGCAATCGCGGCGAGGTTCGGAACGTTCGTCATGGGAGGTGCGGAAAAAGGGTGAAAAAGGTGTCAGGGGAGTGAAAAAGGTGTCAGGAACCATTTCGCGGCGAAATGGTTCCTGACACCTTTTTCATGGCTGCCACCTTTTTCATGGTTTGTGGACGTAGTTGGCCGGCACGTACTTCAGCCGGTCGAGATTCTTCTTCAGCCAGGCGATCGTTTCGGCGATCACGTCGGCCACCGACCGCTTCGGCTCCCAGCCGAACTCGGTGCGGGCCTTGGTGCAATCGAGCAGGTAGGCCGGATCCTGGGCGAGCCGCGGCGGGGTCGTCTCGACCGCATCCTCGAACCGGGCCCCGAGCTGCCGACAGATCTCCTCGACGACCTCCCGGATCGTCTGGTTCTGGTCGGTGGCGAGGTGGTAGACGTCGCCGGGGATGCCGCGGCGGGCCACCTCGAGCGTGCCGCGGGAGACGTCGGCCATGTGGATGAACGACCGCACGCTCGTGCCGCCCCCCTCGAGCTTCAGCTTCTCGCCGGTCAGCACGCAGTACACCGTCCGCGGAATGATCCGATACAGCGGCTGGCCCGGCCCGCAGACGTTGGCCGCCCGCGTGAAGGCGACGGGGAAGCCATACGCCTTGCGGTAGGCCTGGAGGTTCATGTCGCAGGCGGCCTTCGACACGGCGTAGGGCGTGCTCGGGTTGAACGGTGCCGTCTCCTTCACGAGGCCGCTCGTGGAGCCGTAGACCTCCGGCGTCGAGATCTGCACGAACTTCTTCAGGAAGTCGAGCTTCTTGAGCCGGTCGATCAACCGGGCGGTGGAGACGACGTTGGTCTGATACCAGTGGTCGGGATGATCCCAGCTCTGGGCCACCATGCTCTGGGCGGCGAAGTTGACGATGTACTCAGGCCGGGCCTCGCGGATCACGGCCTCGATCCGGTCGAGGTCGCGGTTGAAGTCGAGGGCATGGAACGTGAACAGTCCGTGCGGCGCCCACTTGTAAGGCAGCAGGGCCTCGTCGGCCTCCGGCGAGCGGCTGATCCCGATCACCCGCGCCCCGTCGGCGAGGGCCTCGGCCACGAAGGTGGCGCCGGAGAACGAGTTGCTGCCGAGGACGACGAAGGTTTCTGGGGTCGGAGCCATGAGCCTCACTTCAGATGGACGGCCTTCATCGTCTTGATGTTGGAATACCGCGTGTCGCTCATGGAGTCGGGGAGCTTGCCCGCCTTGAAGGCCCGGATCAGGTCGCGGGCCCCGTCCTCGATCGTGTGCCCGGGCACGAAGCCGAGCACCCGCTGGATCTTGTCGGAGTTGATCCGGTAGGAGCGGATGTCGTCAGAGGGCGTGGTGACGATCTCGATCGCGCCCTTCTCGGGCAGCTCCTCGCAGACCACCTTTCGCACCACCTCCGCGGTCTCGGCCACCGAGTAGTTCTGATAGCCGGCGTTGAAGATCTGGCCGGCGATCTTCTCGGCGGGCACCTCCAGGAGCAGGCAATAGAGCTCGACCATGTCCTGCATGTGGAGGTTGGGCCGCATCTGCACGCCGCCGAACACCGTGATCTTGCCGTTGTTGACCGCGTGGTTGGTGAGGATGTTGACCGTGAGATCGAGCCGCTGCCGCGGCGAGTAGCCGCAGATCGTGGCCGGACGCACCGACACCGTCGTGAAGGTCGGACACTGCTCCGCGAACAGCAGCGGCTCACAGGCCGCCTTGTACTTGTTGTAGAGCGACACCGGCACGAGGGGATGCTCCTCCGTCACCTGCGGCGAGTCGCTGACGCCGTAGACGCTGCCCGACGAGGCGAAGATGAATCGGCGGACGCCCGCCTCCTTGGCAGCCTTGACCGTGGGGCCGAACGAGTCGAGGTTCACCGACTTCGAGAGGTCGGGATCGAGCTCCACGCTCGGGTCGTTGGAGATGCAGGCCAGGTGGATCACGGCATCGGCGCCGCGGACGGCGTCCTTGACCGCCGCGAGGTCGCGAACGTCACCCTTGATCATCTCCAGCCGCGGATTGCCGCGCACTGCGGCCAGGGCCTCTTCCCCGTAGATGAACAGGTCGAACACCCGGACGCGATAGCCTTCCTCGAGGAGCCGCGGCACGAGCACCGCCCCCACGTAGCCGGCTCCGCCGATCACGGCGACCGTGCCGAACTTCCTGCCTTCTCCCACTTCCGTCATGTCAATTCTCCGTCGGCCATCTGAACGAGGTCCATCCACCGGTGCAGCGCCGCCGCGTGGGCCGTTTCGGTGAGCCCGTAGGTCGGCGCCGGCACGTGGATGTTGAGGTCGCCCCGCCTCCGCAGCGGGTTCGCCGGATCCTTGCCGGTGAGCGTCACGATCGTCATCCCCAGCTCGGCGGCCACGGCCGCGGCGGCGAGGATGTTGGGCGACTTGCCCGACGAGCTGATCGCGATCAGCATGTCGCCCCCCTCGCCACGACGGCGGAGCGGCTCCGCGAACACCTGCTCGTAGGCGATGTCGTTGGAGATCGCCGTGATCAGGGCGAGGTCGAAGAAGGTCTGCGTGTGCACGCGGCCGTTCTTGGCGAGGTCGGCGGCGAAGTGGCTGGCCATCGAGGCGCTCGCGCCGTTGCCGATCATGTACACCGTGCGCCGCTGCGCCCGCACGCGGAGGGTGAGGTCGCGCCAGCGGGCGTAGCCGTCGTCAGCGGGGAGTTCGCCGCCGTCGCGGCCGGTGAACGAAGCCGCGACGAGGACCCGGGCGAGGTCGTCGATGTAGGTCTGCCAGGTGCCGGTCGTGGTCTCGATAACGGTGCTCATGCTCGTGGACCTCACTTGAGGAGCGACTCGATCTGCTTGCAGTAGGCGACGCGGTCGATCGCATCGCGGTTGGCGACGGTGGCCACCGCCAGAGCCCCGGCGGCGTTGCCAGCGAAGCCCACCACGTCGAGCGGCGCTCCCTGCACCGCCAGCAGCGACGAGACCGAGAGGAAGGCGTCGCCCGCCCCGATCCGGTCCACCACCTTGCCGGCGACCGCGGGAATGTCGATCACGCCCGCCGCGGGGTCGCAGCAGATGCAGCCGTTCTTGCCGCGGGTGACGATCAGCCGCTTGCAGCCCAGCTTCTCGTAGACCTCCTGCACGAGCCCCCGCACCGAACCGTGGCGATCGCGGGACTCGATTCGCACCTCGGTCTCGGTGGCGGTCATGTAGTCCACACCCGGATACTTCGAGAGGGCGTGGTGGCCGAGGTTGCCGGCGTTGCACTGGGCGTTGACGGCGAGGAACTTGGCCCGTTCCCGAAGGATCTTCCGGGCCCGCTCCGAGAGCATGGAGTGGCCGAAGTCGATCACGATCACCAGGTCGTAGTGGGGCACGTGCTCCATCAGCGCCTGGCAGACGGCCTCGTCTTCGTCGGGGGCGAGGGCCGCATCGTTGATCTCGTAGACCTCCATCAGCTTGAGGAAGAAGTAGTGCTCCACGAGACGCCGCTTGACGATCGTGGGGGAGTTCTTCCGGTGGAGGTAGATTCGCTTGACGTTCGGCTTGAGCTTGCCCTCGATGAACGCCTCGTGGGAGTTTTCCGTGCCGAGCTGGGTGATGCAGGCCACCTCGTCGCAGAAGCTCGCCACGTGGTTGGCCGCCGCGAGGATGCCGCCGGCGAACTTCTCGCTCGAGAGCCGCTTGACGACCATCGTCGGCTCCTTCGACGACTTCCCGATCGCCTCGCAGTAGAGGTATTCGTCGATGATCGGCTCGCCGACGAGGAGCACCTTCAGACCCTTGGCCTTCTGGAGATAGTCGAGGATCTCAGCGGCGGGATGCCGGCGGGCAAAGTCGGCGAGGTAGGTCTGCACCTCGGGAGGCAGCACGCCCATGTGCTGATTGATGAGCGTGGTGGAGCTGAAGGTCTCGCCCGAGGTGAAGGCGATCCGCCCCCCCGCCTCCTTCACGGCGGCCTCCTCCTCGAGGATCTTGCCCGTCACGTCCTTCGACGTGTCCTTGTAGTCGGGCCCCTTCACGTAGACGTCGGGCTTGAGCAGCCGGATCGCCTCGACGGCCGTGGGCGTGGGGTTGATCGCCACGAAGTCGACGCACTCGAGGGCCGCGAGCACCTCCGCGCGGAGCTGCTCGGTGAAGGCCGGCCGGTGCGGCCCCTTGTTGACGTGCTTGTCGGTCGTGAGCGTGACGACGAGCACGTCGCCGAGCGCCTTCGCCTCCTCGAAGTAGCGAAGGTGGCCGACGTGGAGGAGGTCGAACACCCCGTGGCAGTGCACCACCTTCCGCCCCTGGCCGCGGTGGCCGGCGAGAGCGGTGGCGAGTTCGGGCAGGGGCTTGATCTTGTCGCGGGCGGACATGCTCTACTCTGAGACCAAGTCCGCGGAATCGTGCGGACTCCACGAGACTCTATCCTGTCCCGATCCTATCTTGAAGCCACCCTGCCGAGCGCCGGCTTTTCGGGTACCGAACCAACGACGCATAGAGGCTCACCCCCGGCCCCTTGGAGCCGGCGGTACTCTCCCGCGGAGCAATCCACCGGGCGCCGGCGATCGGCCCATTCACAACCACTCGCGGACACTTTACCGATGACCGACCATCCACTCACGCTCTCGGAAGCGGAGCGATCGCCCGAGGCTCCGGCGCACGACCGCAGCCGCATACGCCCCACCCGCGTCAGTCCAGCGACCGTGTCCCACGTCATCCTTGCCCTCTGGTTGACGGCGTTGTTCATCGTGGCGGCCATCTCGCTCCCGCTTCCCCAGATCGGCTTCGCCCAAGACGTCGGTGTGATGCTGGACGCCGGCTGGCGCTACTTCCAAGGCCTGCGGACGCACGCCGACTACCACTCGCCCCTGGGGCCTCTGTTCGCCATCCTCTTCGGCCTTCCGATGAAGCTTGGCGGACCGGTGTATGGCTCCTATCGATTGCTGCCTCCGAGCGTCAGTGCCGTGTTTGCCCTGTGGACGATTCTCGTCTGCTCAGGGTCGCTGCGAGCGCCCAGCCGGGCCATCGTCGCCGCGGGCATCGCTGCCACGGCAGGCGGGCTCTACCACCTCGGCTTCCCGGTGGAGGCCCTGAGTTTCGCGGTCTTCTACAACCGCGTCGGGTTTGGCCTGCTCAGCATCATCGGCTTGGCCGCACTGCTGCCGCGCGACCAGCGGACCCTGCCCGCCTGGGTGACGCCGGTCCGCGAGGCCTCGATGACCACGGCCTCGGTGATGCTGATGTTTCTCAAGGTCAACTTCTTCTTCGCGGCGCTGCCGTTCTTCGTCGCCGCCGCCATCCTTCACCGCCGCTCTCGCACCGAACTCGCCGCCGCAGCGGCGGGCGCCGTGGCCACGAGCCTGTTTTTCCTGAACGAGATCGGCTTCCGAGTCGATCGCATGCTGTTCGATCTGGCGATGGCGGCCGATGCCCGAAGGGCCTGCCTCGACTCGTTCTTTTTCCCGCTGCGGAACGCGGCCTCCAACCACGATTTTGCCATGCTCCTGACCTTTCTCACCCTGATCGCCACGGCGGTGCTCCGCGCCGCCGGGACGACGCCGAAGACGATCGCGATCATCGCTGCCGTGATTTGGAGCCCCGCTCTTCTGGGCTTCGCCCTCACGCTCATGCAGTCGCACGGCGACGGCCGCGGCATCCCACTCGTGCTGGTGGGACTCGCCGCCGGCCTCTCCTGGATGAACCATGAGACGGCCACCGCGACGGGTACGCTGACCGGCGACGCGGCCCCGACGGCGCTCGTTCGCCTGGGTCGAGTCCTCGGAGCCGCCTGCCTGCTGTTCGCGGCCGGCCTGTTCATCGTGCCGCACGCCTACTCCTACATACACCTCGTGAGTATTTCGCGGCTTGCCGGCCCGCGGCAGTTCCGGGGCCCCGGCATTCGCGACCTCTACATCGGGACCTACGGCAACAACCTCGAGCCCGGCGCCGTAGACAAAATGAACGACGCCTCCGAACTTCTCGCCCGACACACCCTGCCCACGGACTCCCTCCAGTACATGGACATGAACAACATCTACACGTTTGCCAATCACCTGCGTTCGCCGAAGCAGTCGATGCTTTTTTGGGACAATCGCTCCTCCTACACGGCGGCGAAGCATCCGCCGGAGTCGGATTTCAGCGATTCGGATTTCATCATGGCGCCGAAGCAGCCGCTCACGGCTTCTCCGCTGGAGACGGAGTGGTGGAGCATCTATGCCTACTTCCTCGAGGATCAATACGAACTTGTCGAGGAAACGAACTTTTTCCGGCTGTGGCGCCGGTCCCGAAAGCCCGTATCGTCGAACTGAAGCGCGCGGTTCGCGGAACAGCGACTGAGCCGTCGACCCCGCGGGCCACGGCTACGGCAGCAGCGGCAAGTCGCTCTCCATCATGATCCGCACCAGCTCCTCGAATCGCACCGTGGGCGACCAGCCCAGCTTCTCGGCCGCCTTCGCGGCGTTCCCGACGCGATACGAGTAGTCCGAGCGGCGCAGATGACGGGGGTCGATTCGCACGATCGTCTTCCCGGTCTGCCGATCGATGCCGCGCTCCGCCACGCCCGTGCCCTGCCACTCCAACGAGTATCCGGCCACGGTCGCGGCGCATTCCACGAACTCCCTGACCGAATGCTGCTCGCCGGTCGCGAGGACGAAGTCGTCCGGCTTCTCCTGCTGCGCGATCCGCCAGATCGCCTCCACATAGTCCGGCGCGTAACCCCAGTCGCGATAGGCGTTGAGATCGCCCAGCCAGAGCGTTTCCTCACGGCCCTTCCGGATGGCTGCGAGCGTCGACGTGATCTTCCGGGACACGAAGTTCCTGCCGCGGCGCGGCGACTCATGGTTAAACAGAATCCCGGAGCTCGCGTGCAAGCCGTACACCTCCCGATAGAACCTCGTGATGGAATGGGCGAACTGCTTCGCGATCGCATACGGTGAACTCGGATCGAACGGCGCATGCTCGTCAAACCGCAACGGCGAATCGGGCGCGCCGACGGCACCATCCGCCGAGCGGGACCCGAACAGGTCGGCGGACGAGGCCTGGAAAAACCGGCACTCCGGCACGAGGTGCCGCTGCACCTCGAGCAGCCGCAGCACCCCCAGGCCGTTCACGTTGGCGGAGTTCTCCGGCTCGTCGAAGGAGATCGCCACATGACTCTCACTCGCGAGGTTGTAGAGCTCGTGGGGACGAACCTCGCCGATCACCCGGGCCAGGCTCCAGGGGTCGGCCAGGTTCGCGTAGTGCAGGTCGAAGGTCGAACCATGTTTCTGAGCCGTCTCCCGGGCCGCGTCGATGTTCTCGCGCTGGATCTGCGAGGTCCGCCTGACGATCCCGTGGACGTGATACCCCTTCCCGATCAACAGATCGGCCAGGTAGGAACCGTCTTGACCGCTGACCCCAGTGATCAGGGCGGTTTTTTTTCCGTCCCTCGTGCTCATGTGGCGATCCTCGCGGCGGCCTATCGAGTCGCGTACAGCGTGAACAGGTCGCCGAAGTTCAGCGGAATGGCGACTTCCCGAAGCCCCAGTGCCTCGAGCGCACCAGCCGCCAACCGGCCGGTGAATCGATGAATCCCCGCGACGCGCGTCGCCACGTATCCGAGGCGGAGGTACCTTCCTTCGGCGCGAGCCTTCACCACCTTCAGCCCCGCGGTTTCCGCCATGCGGCCCAGGGTGCGCGGCGTGAAGTAGTAGACGTGCATTTCCATCAACCAGGGCCACCGACCGCCCATGAGCTTCGCGAAGGTGCTGTCGAGATCCATCGTGTGAATCACGGCGAGCCCCCCGGGCTTGAGGATCCGGCGGACGCTGCGAAGTTGGGCCAGCGGATCGGCCACGTGTTCGATGACGTCCCACATGGTGACCACGTCGAACGACTCGTCCGGGATCTCGACGGTGTCCAAACTGCCTTCCAGCATGTTCAGACCGCGGGCCCGGGCCTGATCGACGGCCCACCGGGACGGCTCGAGCCCCCATGCATCCCAGCCGTTCGCCTGCGCCGCCTCGACGAACACCCCGCTGTAGGCGCCGACATCGAGCAGCCGGCCTGGTGGGGCCTTGATGGCCTGCACGCGCTGTAGATGCTTCTTGAACGTCAGGGCTCGGCCGTCGTACTCCTCCACATAGAGCGGATCCTCCACGGCTTCGTAGGCCCGGATGATCTCCTCGCCGGTCAAGCGGGGATTGGTGTACCCCAGGCCGCAGTTTCGGCACCGCACGATGGTGAAGTGCTTCCCGTAGAGGGAACTCGTGCAACGAAACGCCTCGATCGCATCCGGCAGTTGATCGTCCGGGATGGTGGACGGATAGAGCAGCCGCGTGTCGTCCTGGCCGCACAGATTGCATGTCACGTATTCCATCACCCCTCCCCGCGGGCCACCAACCCGGCAACGCGACCTCGAAATAATCGTCCGACGGTCTGCACGGCACGAAGCACTTCCGCCTGCGAGATCTTCGACTTCCCCCGAATCCGGTCCTCGAAGAGGATCGGGGACTCGCCGACACTCCAACCGGCTTTCTGAACCAGGTAGAGCATCTCGATCAGAAACGAGTAGCCGTTCGACTTGATGCTTGCCAGATCGACCGACTCGAGGACTTCGCGGCGATAGCAGCGGAAGCCTGCCGTGCAGTCACGGGCACGGAGGCCGAGAACCGCCTTGGCAAACCCGTTGGCCACGCGGCTTAGGGCCTTACGCTTGAGCGTGCAGTTCTTGGTGCCTCCTCCGCGGACATACCGGGACCCGATCACCACGTCGAACTCGTCCGCCAACTCGATCATCGCGGGAAGGTAGCGCGGATCGTGAGAAAAGTCGGCATCCATGGTAAGGATGCGCTGAAAGTCGCTGGCAAAGGCCTCGCGAAACCCCGCGACGTACGCCGTTCCGAGCCCGAGCTTTCCGGGCCGATGCACGACGCGCACCCGATCGCCGCGGGCCGCCCAGGTATCGGCGATGGCTCCGGTGCCATCGGGCGAGTTGTCATCGACGACGATGACGGACAGGCTGCAGGGCAGTGCGAGCAACGCCTCGAGCAGGAGCGGCAGGTTGTCCCGTTCGTTGTAGGTCGGGACGATCACGACCGATCGACGATGGACCGGACTCGAGGAGGTAGGGACCATGCCGGGGGGCGCTCGCTTCCGTCAAAACCGCCGATTTATCGCGACCGCTCACCGGTCATGCACACGTCTTTAGCCCATGCCGAACGGACTCAGAATACCCTGATCTTGCCCCCGCGACTCGATCGTTGCAAACCACGACGCGACGGCCACGGATGCAGCGGTCGAGCGTCGTGCTTCACGCGGCGACGGACAACGCAACTTGCGAACCCCATCTGCAGGACCGAGAATCGGCGGCTCCGTGTGATCCCCCGCCCGCCTGGCTGGTTGGCAGGAAATACGGAGCGGTGGAGTCGAACACATCTTGGGCAAATCGCAAGATCCTTTCTGGAAAGTTCGCCGAAGGCCTGTGTGAGCCTCCGCGAGCTGGTGCCGAGTCACGCCATGGCCAACGACCGCCGGAGCAAACTGCCACCGGTCGCCGCGCATGATCGCGGTGCCGCGCCGCCCGTCCGCGGCACTATCGGCTCGCTGGCCATCGTGCTCCTCCTCGGCCTCCTTGCCCACGGGCTCGTGCTCCTCACCGACCACATTATCTGGGACGGCTGGTGGGCCAACGCCGACCTCGGCCTGCCCGACGCCGGCATCCTCGCCCGGCAGTTTCGTGAGTCGGGCAAGCCACTCGAGGGCTGGTTCCTCGCCCCCTTCCGGCTGATCGGATCTCCCGACGGGCGGATCGCGGCCGCCAAGCTGGCGGGCGTGGCCTGCTGGATCGGTTCGTTCCTCGCCATGCACGCCTGCCTCCGGCGGCTCGCCCGGCTTGCGGCCCCGGTGGCCCTCGCCATCTCCGCCCTCGCGGTCGCCGCGCCCGTCTACGAGGTGCTCGGCGATGTGTCGCTCGTGATGTATCCCGCCTGCATGCTCCTCTTCTGGTGCGGCTGGCTGATGTTCGCGGAGGCGGTCGAACGCCGCGGCGGCGCCGCCAGCGTCTGCCGGGTGGCCGCGGCCGCCCTGCTCTTCCTCTCGTTCAACGTCAACTCACTGCTCGTGATGCACTACGCCGTCGCGGCCACGTTCGCGGTGCTGCGGTGGCGCGGCGTGCCGTGGAGCGAGCTGCGTGGTCGAGCGATCCGAGCCGCCCTGCGGTATCCCGAGATCCTCGCCCTGCCCGTCGCGTTCTGGATCTGGAAGGCGGTGTTCACGCCCACGAGCGGCTTCTACGCTGCCTACAACAAGCCCTCCTTCGCCCCGGCGAAGCTGGCGGTGGGCTACGCGGGCGTCGTCCGCGACCTTCTCGGCCCGATGTCCCGCCGCCTGGTCTCGTCGCCGCTCTGGCTGCTGGCTGCCATCGCGGCCGGCGCGGGGCTCTGGTGGCGGCTCTCCGCCCGCGACAGCGGGCGCACCGCCGCCGCGGCGCTGTCCCCGCCCGCTCACGGCTGGCGACTGGCGGCCTGCGGGTTCCTGCTCTTCGCCGCCGCTGCCTTTCCCTACATCTCCGTCGGCCAGGCCATCATGGCGCACGGCTGGTGGTCGCGGAGCTGCATCCTCTTCCCCCTGCCGATCGCGATGACCGTCGTCGGCCTGCTCGTCGCGGCGAACCGCAGCCTCCTGCCCACCCGGCCTACCGCCTGGCTCGCCGCCGCGGCCGCCGTCGCCGTGTTGTTCATTGGCGCCTGCTGGCGAAACACGCTCACCATGCAGGCCTACGGGGCCAAGCAGGCGGCGATCCGCCGCGACCTCCGCGAGCTGATCGACGCCCGGGGGCCGGCCGTGATCCAGCTCCGCGACTACTTCCCGATCCGATACACCAACGACTTCTATCCGATCGCCGTCTGGACGTTCCTCGCCGCGCCGCCCGACGCCCTGCCGACCGCGTTCGTGCTCGAGACCGGAGGCTCGGTGCCCGGCCGCACGTCGGTGGGCGACGAGCGGACGATCGGCGCCGACGGCCAGCCGGCGTTCACGATGGGCCGCCTGCCGATCTCCGGCGCCGAGCTCGAGCGGCTGATCGAGACGGAGACCGGGATGCCCGACGCCATGACCAGCATTCGCCGCACGGGCCCGCACCTGCTCGTGGGCATCGGCCCCGCCCCGAACGTGGGCGACGACGGCCCGACGATCGGCGCGGAGTATCTCCGCCGGCGGTGGTTCGCCCCGGCCACGCTCGACGACTACGTGACGTCGCTCACGCAGGCCCGCGTCGAGTCGCTGCCGCCGATCGAGTAGGAGACGCCGCGCCGGGCTTGAACCCCACGGCGGCGAGGTTGCCCACCGGCAGCGACACCGGCAGCCGGCCGGGCCAGCTGGCCTTGGCCGCGGCGCACAGCCTCAGCTTAAGGGCCGTGGGCAGCGGGGCGAGCTTGAGCCAGTAGTGCAGCGGATAACGGTTGGTGATCGGCCGCACGTCGATGCCGGTGAAGCCCGTGCGGCGGAGCATCTCGCCGAGCGCCCGACGCGAGAAGAGCTGCAGGTGCTCGATGTCGTAGATCGGCGAGCGACGGCCCATCAGCCGGTTGGGCAGCGCCCGGTAGTCGTGCCCTACGAACAGCACCGCGCCACCGGGTTTCAGCAGCCGCCACGCCGACCGCGCGAAGGCCGCCGGGTCGGGCAGGTGCTCGAGCGTCTGGAAGCAGGTGACGAGGCTCGCCTCGCCCGCGGGAAAGTCGTGTTCGCGAAAGGTGCCATGCCGGATCCAGGGGCGGACGTGCGGCTTGGCGGCCGCGATCGGCGCCGCGGAGGGCTCCACGCCGATCACCGTCTCGAAGCCCGCGGCCGCGAGCTCCTCGAGAAACGCCCCATCGCCCGTGCCGACGTCGATCGCCGTGCCGAGGTCGGGGAGCCGCGCGAGCAGCGGCCCGAGTAGCCGGCCATACGTGCGGGCCGCGCAGCGGGCCTCCTCAGCCGAGTCGAACGCCGCTTCGTCGTAGGCCCGCGCCAGCCCCTCCGCCGACGGCACCGGGCTCGCGTAGACGAGGTCGCAGGTCGGGCAGCGGACGAGCCGGTAATGCATGTATTCGGGCAGCTTCCGCGACGCGAAGGCATGGGCGTCGAGCTTCGCCAGGTCGTAGCGAGCCTCGGCGAACACCCGCGACTCGTCGTCGCTGCCGCAGATCGGGCAGGGCCGCGTCTGCTCGGGCACCGGCATCCCGGCGGGGGCCGTCATGACGGCGCCCGCGGCCCGGACTGGCCGGTCGCCGCGCCGCCGGTCGCTGCCGCCGGCCGGATCTCGCCGTCGCGGATGATGCTCCGCCGGATGAACACGGGCCGCCGCTTCACCTCCTCGAAGATCTTGGCGATGTATTCCCCCACGAGGCCGATCGCGAACAGGTTGATGGCGCCGAAGAACAGGATCAGCAGGAGCACGGTGGTCAGGCCGCTCGGCGTGCCCGCCGGGTAGAGCACGCGGTAGGCGAGTTGGAAGGCCGCCAACGCCACGCTGGCCGCGAGCAGCACGGCACCGCTCACGCTGAGCATGGTGAGCGGCACGTTGCTGAACGAGAGGATCCCCTTCTTCGCCCAGCCGATGTTCCGCGCCAGGCTGTTCGTGGTCGTGCCGAACATCCGCTCGGGCCGCACGTAGTCCACGCCGGTCTGCCGGAAGCCGGCGAAGGCCCGGAGGCCCCTGAGGAAAAGGTCGCGTTCCGGGAACTGGAGGAGCACGTCCACCACCCGCCGGTCGAGGAGCGAGAAGTCGCCGGCGTCGTGCGGGATCCGCACGTAGGAGAACCAATCGAAGACGCGGTAGAAGGCCTTGTAGGCGACCTGCATGAACGGCGTGGCCTCCCGCTTCACGCGGCGGCCGTAGACCACGTCGTAGCCCTCCCGCCACTTCGCCACGAACTGCTCGATCAACTCGGGCGGATCCTGGAGATCGCCGTCCAGGAGCACGCAGGCGTTCTTCGTCGCCAGCTCCATCCCGCTGCGGAAGGCGGCCTGCGAGCCGAAGTTGCGGGAATGCGAGATCCCGATCACGCGGTGGTCGTCGCGGCTGAGCCTCGCGATCACCTCTTCCGTGTCGTCAGGGCTGCAGTCGTTGACGAGGATGATCTCGTAGTCCACGTGGAGCTTCGTGAACACGGCGGTGAGCCGCTCGACCATCACCGGGATCGCGAGGTTGTCCTTGTAGCAGGCGACGACCGCGCTCACGCTATGGCGAGTGTCGAGGCCGAACTGCTTCGAGGCCCGGCGATACCGCTCCTTGTCGGGGACTCCGCGATACCAGTCGGCGGTCCGTCGCAGCCCCTCCTCGAGCCCGGTCCGCGGCGACCAGCCCAGCCGCTCCCGGGCCCGGTCGATCGTGGCATACCAGTCGGTCACGTCCCAGCGCCGCTCGGGCATCGTGAACACCGGCTCCGCCGCCACGCCGAACACCCCGCGGGCCGTCTCGGCGAGCTCGCCGATCGTCGTCTTCCTGCCGGTGCCGATGTTGAACGATTCGCCGTAGTCCTCCTCGCGGAGGTTGAGGGCGGCGTCCACGAAGGCTTCGGAGGCGTCGTCCACGTAGAGGAAGTCACGGGACACGTCGGGGCGGACGAACTCCGGCAGGCCCCCCTCGAGGCACCGGGCCACGAGCGTCGGCATCAGCCGCGACGAATCCTCGAGCGGGCCGTAGATGGAATAGAGCCGCAGGTTGACGCACGGCATCCGCTTCTTGCGGCCAAACATCGACACCAGGTGCGCGGCGGCGAGCTTCGAGACCGCGTAGTCGCTGTTGGGGGCGACGGCCGCCGTCTCGGACGGGCCGGCAGAGTTGTCGCCGTATTCCGACGAGCTGCCGGCGTGGACGTAGCGGTCGATCCCCCGCTCGAAGAGCTTCGGCAGGAGCCGCGTGACGAAGTCGAAGTTGGTTTCGTAGATGAGGCGGCTGTCATCCTGGAACGAGTAGCCGCCGTAGGCCATGCAGTCGAACACGGTCCGCGGCTTCACCTCGTCGAGCACGCGGTCGAGGTTCGAGTCCACGAGCAGGTCGGCCACCTTGACCTGGCCCGCGGGCACGTCCTCGAGCCGCCAGGCGGGCAGGCGGGTGGCGGTGCCGTAGACGTCGGGCCGGACGGCGGCGAGCAGGCGAAACAGGCTGGCCCCGATGAACCCGCTGCCGCCGAGGATCAGGATGGGCCCCTGGAGGCGGCGGATCTTCTCCGCCAGCACCGGGTCGATGGTCGTTCCATCCATACGATCACTTTCGCCGGCCGGGCGGCCGCGGACGTCGAGCGGGGGCATGCGCGGCCCCGAGTGTAATCGGAGCGGCTCGGGAGGTCAGGAAGCCCAATCGCGTGAGCGATGGGGATGCCGCCACGACGACGGCGACGGCCAGCCGTACTCCTTACGGCGTTACGCTTCCCGAGGCCGTACCGCTGACGCGGTTACGCTTCCTGAGCCGGGTCAGTCGAGCGCCGCGAGAATCGCCGCGGGGTCGAGGCCGCACTCGCGGCGATGGAACGCCTGGGAGCCGTAGCGGCCCGACGGGTAGCCGAGGGCATGGCGGTGCGTGAACCGCCGCGGCGCCACGCCCCGCAGGAGCAGGTCGCGTGACAGCCGCTCGCCCACGCCTCCGGTGGCCACGTGCTCCTCGACGACGACGAGGTGGGGCGTGGCGGCGACGTCGGCGAGAAACGCCTCTGGCAGCTCCCCGTACGGCAGCTCGCTCACGAGCCACAGGCTCGGCCGCCGCTCCCGCGGCAGCTCGCGGATCGCTCCGAGCAGGCCGCCCACGAGCGGCCCGCACACCAGGATCGTCGCGGCGTCACCCGCGACGAGCCGCCGCCACGGCGCGAACGGCGGCCGCTCGAAGTCCTTGGGTGCTCCGTCGAGGCCGAGCCGCAGGTACGCGGGCCGCATCTCTCCGAAGATGCTCGCCACGGCCCCTGCGACGTCGCTGTCGAACGCGGGCACGAGCACGCGGATGCCCCCGAGGGCGAGCACGGCGCCATAGTCTTCGAGCGCATGGTGCGTGGCGCCCATCACGCCATAGCCGTAGCCGCCGCCGTTGCCCACGAGCGTCACCGGCAGGGCGTGCATCGCGACGTCGTTTCGGAGCTGCTCGTAGGGCCGCGCGTAGATGAAGGGGGCGATGCTATAGGCCCACGGCCGCCAGCCGGCGCGGGCGAGGCCGGCCGCGACGCCGACCATGTTCTGCTCCGCCACGCCCGCGTTGATGAACCGCCGGGCGAGCGCGTCGCGGAGCGGCTCGAGCGCCATGAAGCCGAGGTCGCCCGTGAGGAACACCACCTCGGGCCGCTCCGCCACCGCCACCATCGCCGCACAGAAGGCGTTGCGCATCGCGACTCACCCCGCCGTGATCGTGGGAATGTCGGCCGCGGCCCGCACCTCGCGGACGGCCTGCTCGTAGAGTTCGGGAGTGAGCGGCAGGTAGTGCCACTCCATCCGATCCTCCATGAACGACACGCCGCGGCCCTTCGTGGTGGCGGCAAGGATCGCCCGCGGCGCGGCCCCCGCCCGCCGGCCCGCCGCCGCGACGGCAGCCGCGTCGTGGCCATCCACCTCCTCGACCTCCCAGCCGAAGTCGCGGAGCTTGGTGGCCAGCGGCTGCAGGTTGGCCACCTCGGCCGTCGTGCCGAAGCCCTGCAGGCCGTTGAGATCGACAATCACCGTGAGATTTGCAAGCCCCTGCTGGCGGGCGAAGATCAACGCCTCCCAGTTCGAGCCCTCGTTCCACTCGCCGTCCGACATCAGGCACCAGACGCGGCCCGCCTCGCCGCGGAGCTTCCGCGAGAGCGCGAGCCCGCAGGAGAGCGGCAGGCCGTGGCCGAGACTCCCCGTCGCGAACAAGACGTCGGCGAGCCCGGCCGGCGGCGGATGGGCCGCGAGCAGGGTGTCGTCGCGGTGAAACGTCTTCAGGGCCTCGTCGTCGAGCCGGCCGAGCGTCCAGAGCGTGACGTAGAGCGCTCCGGCGGAATGCCCCTTCGAGAGCACGAAGGCATCGCCCGGCCGCATGAGCTCATGGTGCACGACCATCAGGAGGTCGAGGGCCGAGAGGTTGCCGCCGATGTGCCCCACGCCCGCCTCGAAGTGCATCTGCAAGAGCCGCAGCCGGGCCCGTGCCAGATCGTGCGGCGAGAGGCTTTTGTGCATCGCTGAACCGGCGAAACGCATGCGGGGATTCCGCGGTTCGAAACCGACGGACGCTCAAGTGTAACGGCGTCGGCCGGCTTGTCCGCGACGGTTTTCGGCAGCCGCCGCCCGACTGGTTGCAGCCCGTCGGTGCCGGGGGGAGAATGAGTCGAGCGGGGCTCGGTGGGTCGATCCGGTTCCAGAGGAGGTGCGACGTGCGTTCCTTCCACTCTCCTACCTTCTCATCTCCTACCTTCTCACGGGGAGTCGATCGCCGCGGGTTCCTCTCGGTGGGCACCGTCGCCGGACTCGGGCTCTCGCTCGGCGATTACTTCCGCCTGCAAGCGGCCCGGGCGGATGCCGCCCCCGGGCGGGTCCTCGAGCGCGCCCCCGCTGAGTCGGTGATCTCGATCTTCCTGCCGGGCGGCTTCGCCCATCAGGAAACCTTCGATCCCAAGCCGCTCGCGCCGGTCGAGTATCGCGGCCCCCTGGGGAGCATCGACACCGTTCTCCCCGGAGTCCGCTTCGGCGAGTCGCTGCCTCACACGGCCAAGATCGCCGACAAGCTCGCGATCTGCCGGTCGATGACCCACGGTGAGGCGGCCCACGAGCGGGGCACCCACAACATGTTCACGGGCTACAAGCCGAGCCCGGCGCTGCAGTATCCGAGCTTCGGCTCGGTGATCTCCCACGAGTTCGGCCCCCGCAAGAACCTGCCGGCCTACGTCTGCATCCCGAACGTCCCCAACGAGTTCGCCGGCTCCGGCTATCTCTCGAGCGCCTACTCCGGCTTCAGCCTCGGGGCCGACCCGGCCGACGGCCGCTTCCGGGTCCGCGACCTCGATCTGCCCGAGGGCATCGACGCGGCGCGGTTCGACAAGCGGCGGCGGATGCTCGACGTGGTCAACGACCACTTCCGCGAGCAGGAGAAGAGCGACGCGCTCGACGCCCTCGACACCTTCTACCAGCGGGCCTACGGGCTGATCAGTTCCGCCGAGGCCCAGGAGGCCTTCGATCTCAAGCAGGAGCCCGACGCCATCAAGGACGAATATGGCCGCAATCAGGCCGGGATGCGGATGCTGCTCGCCCGCCGGCTCGTGGAGTCGGGCGTCCGGTTCGTGACGCTCACCTACGGCAGCTGGGACCACCACGACAAGATCGAGAAGGGGATCAAAGCCCAGACCCCGGCGTTCGACCAGGCGTTCGCCAGCCTGATCCGCGATCTCGACCGCCGCGGCCTCCTGGCCTCCACCCTCGTCTGCGTGACCACCGAGTTCGGCCGTACGCCCAAGATCAATCCCACGGCGGGCCGCGACCACTGGCCGAAGGTGTTTTCGATCGTGATGGCGGGGGGCGGCATCAAGGCGGGCATCGTCCACGGGGCGAGCAACGCGACTGCCGCGGAGCCCGAAGACGACCCGCTCACCGTCGAGGACTGGGCCACGACCGTCTACGACCGGCTGGGGATCGATGCCCGCAAGGAGCTGATGGCCCCCGGCGCCCGCCCGATCGAGATCGTGGACGGCGGCAAGGTGGTCGAGCAGCTGGTCACGTGAGGGGCGCATCATGCCGATCGCCGGATCCGTGAAGGGCTGCCCATGCCCTGTCGCCGACGAAGCGAGGGGCTGCCGCCGCCCCGAGAGCCGGCGTTGCTGGCCGAGCGCAGCCACGATGGCGAAGCGAGGCCAGCATCGAGCGAGCGGAGGGCAGGATGCCCGGAGCGAGCGTCCGGCGACGGGGTGGGGGCAGCCCCTCGCGTGCGCCACGCGGACGCTCGCCTGCCTGCTGCTCCTCGCCGCGTCCGCGGTCGCCTCGTCGCCAACGCTGTCGGTGATCCTGCCCCGCGGCGTGCAGCGGGGGGGTGATCGCGAGCTCGAGTTCCGCGGCGAGCGGCTCGGCGACGCGCAGGAGATCCTGTTCCACGGCGACGACGGCATCACCGTGACGTCGCTGACCTCCGGAACCGACGGCACGTCGTTCAAGGCCGTGATCCACGTGCCGGAGGCGTGCCCGCCGGGCGAGCAGCTCGTGCAGGTGCGGGCGGCGTCGGGGATCACCGAATACCGGTCGTTCTGGATCGGCGTCCTGCCGGTGATCGAGGAGGCCGAGCCCAACACCGCCGTCGAGCAGGCCCAGCCGGTGCCGCTCGACCACACGATCCACGGCACGATCACCGCCGAAGACGTCGACTGCTTCGCCGTGGACCTGAAGCAGGGCCAGCGGCTCTCGGTCGAGATCGAGGGCCTGCGGCTCGGCAGCCACCGCTTCGACCCGCACCTCACGATCCTCGATCCGGAAGGCTTCCAGCTGGCGGCCGCCGACGACTCGCCCGCCACCTTCCAGGACGGCATCCTCTCGGTGCTCGCGGCCGAGGACGGCCGCTACATCGTGCAGGTCCGCGAGGCGTCGTACGGCGGCGACGACAAATCCCGCTATCGGCTGCACGTGGGCACGTTTCCCCGGCCGGCGGCCGTGTTTCCCGGCGGTGGCCCGGCGGGCCAGACCGTGAAGGTGCGGTTTCTCGGCGACGCGTCGGGCCCGATCGAGCGGGAGTTCGAGGTGCCCACGGGACCGATCGGTTCGCTGCACCGGCTGGTCTGCAGCGACGCTGGCGGCATCTGCCCGACACCACTGTCATTTCGGATCTCGGGGCTCGGTAGCGCGGTGGAGCAGGAGCCCAACGACACCCCCGCGTCTGCCACCGTGGCCGATGCGGCCTGCGGCTTCGACGGCATCATCGAGCAGCCGGGGGACGTGGATCACTTCCGGTTCGCCGCGAAGAAGGGACAGACCTTGGAGATCGAGTGCTTCGCCAGGCGGCTGCGGTCGGGGCTCGATCCGGTGGTGAACCTGCTCAAGGCCGACGGGAGCAGCGTCGCCGGCAACGACGATTCGAAGGGGCCCGACTCCATCCTGCGGTTCGAAGTGCCCGAGGACGGCGAGTATCTGCTGCGCGTGAAGGACCACCTGGGCCGCGGCCGGGCCAACTTCGTCTACCGCGTCGAGGTGTCGGCTCCCGCACCGAAGCTCGCCCTCACGATCCCGCGGATCGACCGCTTCTCGCAGACGCGGCAGACGGTGTTCGTGCCCCGCGGCAACCGGTTCGCGATCCTCGTGAACGCGGCGCGGACCAACTTCGACGGCGACCTCGTGCTCGACGGCGGCGGCCTGCCGGTGGGCATCACGATGACGGCGCCGCCGATCAAGGCGGGGCAGGTGCAGGTGCCGGTCGTGTTCGAGGCGGCCGCCGACGCGCCGCTCGCCGGAAAGCTCCTCGCGTTCGAGGCCCGGCAGGTGACCACCGAGGATCCCGAGGGCGCCGCGGGCGTCCGCGGCCACTTTGAGAACTCGGCCGACTTCGTGCTCGGCGACCCGAACAACGCGGTCCACTATGCCGGCCGGGTGGCGAAGCTCGCCGTGGCCGTGGTCGAGGCCGTGCCGTTCTCGATCGAGATCGTGCCCCCCAAGGCGCCGCTCCTCCGCAACGGCGCGATCGACCTCCGCGTCCGCGTCACGCGGCGCGAGGGCTTCCAGAAGCCGGTGACCCTCGAGTTTCCGTTCCGCCCGGGCGGCGTGAGCGCGGCCCCCTCGATCACGATCCCGCCCGACCAGGCTGAGGCCGTGTATCAGATCAACGCCGACGCCAAGGCGGCGGTCGGGTCGTGGCCGGTGATCGCCGTCGCCGGGGGCGACGTGAACGGCACCGCCTGGGTGGCCTCGGCCCCGGTGACGCTCAACGTAGCCGAGCCGTTCACCACCGCCACGCTCAAGCGAGCGGCAGTCGAGCAGGGTCGGGAGGCGACCATCGCCTGCACGCTCACCCAGGCGCGGCCGTTCGAGGGGGCCGCCACGGCCCGGCTCCTCGGCCTGCCGCCGGAGACGACGGCACCGGAACTGACCTTCACGAAAGACACGACCGAGCTGGCCTTCGCCGTGACCACGACCGACAAGAGCCCGCCCGGCAATCACAAGTCGGTGATCATGGAGCTCGTCACGCCCGTGGGCGGCGAGCCGGCGCGGATGAATGCCGGCACCGTGGAGCTCAAGATCGTGAAGCCGTCGGGGCCGCCGCCGGCCGCCCCGGCGCCGCAGCCCGCGGAGCCGGCCGGCAAGCCCGCGTCGCGTCTCGAGCAGCTCCGCCAGCAGGCGAACCGAGGTGCGCCATGAATCTCCACCCATCCGTCCGCCTCCGGGCCGCGATCGCGGCGGCACGGGCGCTCGGGCTCTGCCTCCTGCTCCACGCGGCCGCGGACGCCGCCACGCTCCGCGTCTTTCCCGCCGCCGTGCACCTCTCGACGGCCCGCGATCGCCAGTCGCTGGTGGCGCAGCTCGTCGAGGCCGACGGCCTCACCCGCGACGTGACCACGCGGGCCGCGATCGCGATCGACGACCCCGCCACGGTGCGGCTCGACGGCCGCACGCTCGTGCCCACGGCCGACGGCGACACGAGCGTCCGCGTGACCGTGGATGACCAGACCGTGTCGGTGCCGGTGCACGTGGAGCGGGCCGGCACGTCGCCCGACCTCAGCTTCCGGCTCGACGTGATGCCGGTGTTCATGCGGCAGGGGTGCAACGCCGGCGGATGCCACGGCTCGGCTCGCGGCAAGGACGGCTTCCGGCTGTCGCTCTTCGGCTTCGACCCCGACGCCGACTACCACCGGCTCACCCGCGAGCAGCCCGGCCGCCGCATCAACCTCGCCTTCCCCGCCGAGAGCCTCCTGCTCACGAAGGCCACTGCCGCCGTGCCGCACACCGGCGGCGCGCGGCTCAAGCTCGACGACGAGCACTACGCCACCCTGAAGCGCTGGCTCGAAACGGGCGCGAGGAACGACCCCGGCCCTGTGCCCGCGGTGGTGGCCGTGGAACTCCACCCGGCCGAGGCCGTGCTCGACGGCCCGGCCGCGACGCAGCAGCTCACGGTCCTCGCGAAGTATGCCGACGGCACCGACCGCGACGTCACGCCGCTGGCCCTGTTTCTCTCCAGCAACGATGCCGCGGCGAAGGTCGATGCCGCGGGACTGGTCACCGCCGGCCTGCGGGGCGAGGCCTTCGTGATGGCCCGGTTCGAGACGCACACCGTCGGCGCGCAGGTGATCACGCTGCCAAAGGACGTGGCCTTCGAGTGGTCCGAGCCACCGGCGACCGGCCGGATCGACGAACTCGTCGAGGCCAAGCTCCGCACGCTGCGCATCCAGCCCTCGGAGCGGTGCACCGACGAGGAGTTTCTCAGGCGCGCCAGCCTCGATATCTGCGGCGTGCTGCCCACCTCCGACGAAGTCCGCTCGTTCATGGCGAGCGCCGACCCCGAGAAGCGGGCCCACCTCGTCGACCAGCTCCTGGACCGGAAGGAGTACGTGGATCTCTGGGTGATGAAGTGGTCGGAGCTGATGATGATCCGCACCGTGCCCAACCAGGTGAGCGAGAAGGCGATGCACCTCTACTCCGCCTGGCTCCGGGACCGGATCGAGGCCAACACGCCGATCGACAGCCTCGTCCGCGAGCTCCTCTCGGCGAACGGCGGCACGTTCACCGACCCCGCCACCAACTACTTCCAGCACGAGCGGAACACGCTCAAGACCGCGGAGAACGTGGCCCAGGTGTTCCTGGGGATGCGGATCCAGTGCGCCCAGTGCCACAACCACCCGTTCGACCGCTGGACGATGGACGACTACTACGGCTTCGCGAACTTCTTCGCCCAGATCGGCCGCAAGCAGGGGGAGGATCCGCGGGAGACGATCGTGTTCAACTCGGGCAGCGGCGACGTGAAGCACCCGGTCGGCGGCCGGGTGGTGCCGCCGAAGTTCCTCGGAGGCGCGTCGCCCGATGTCGCTGGCAAGGACCGCCGCGCGGTGCTGGCCGCATGGCTTGCGTCGCCGGACAATCCGCACTTCGGCCGCAACCTCGTCAACATCGTCTGGGCCCACTTCTTCGGCCGGGGCATCGTGGACGAGGTGGACGACGTCCGCGTGAGCAACCCGCCGGCCAACGAAGCCCTGCTGGCCGCGGTCGCCAAGGGATTCGTCGAGTCGGGCTACGACTTCAAGAAGCTGATCCGCGAGATCTGCACCTCGCGGGCCTACCAGCGGTCGACGCGGCCGAGCGCCACCAACGCCGAGGACGAGCGGAACTTCTCGCGGGCGCAGCTGCGGCGGATCCGGGCGGAGGTGCTCCTCGATGTGCTCACCGACGCCACCGGCACGCGGAACAAGTTCAAGGGCCTGCCGCTCGGCGCGCGGGCCGTGCAGATCGCCGACGGCAACACCTCGAGCTACTTCCTCACCACCTTCGGCCGGGCCACGCGGGCCACCGCCTGCTCCTGCGAGGTGAAGATGGAGCCCAGCCTGTCGCAGGCCCTGCACCTCCTCAACGGCGACACCATCCAGCAGAAGATCCGCCAGGGGGGCGTCGTCAAGGACCTGCTCGAGGCCGGTCGCACGCCGGAGCAGGTGCTCGAGGAGCTCTACCTGCGGACGCTCGCCCGGAAGCCGTCGGAGAAGGAGATCGCCGGCCTGCTGGAGACCGTGCGCACGGCCCCCGACGCCCAGACGCCAGCGGGGCTCCGCGAGACGCTCGAGGACGGATTCTGGGCGCTGCTCAACTCCCGCGAGTTCGTCTTCAACCACTGAGCCAGCGATGCATCCCGTCCTCGTGGGTGCGGGTTTCCAACCTGCACGAAAAGCGATCCTGATGCTCCTTGCCCGCCGGCTGCGTGGCTGCGGCCGCGGCTGGACATGCCTGCTCCTCGTGGCCGTCTCGTCGGCGCATGGGAAGGACGCGGTCACGTTCGTTGACGACGCGCTCCCCGTGCTCCGGCAGCGGTGCGGTGCGTGCCACAACCCCGACAAGAAGACCGCCGGGCTCGATGTCACGAGCTTCGCCGGCATCATGCGGGGCGGCGGCTCGGGCGAGGTGATCACGCCGGGCGACGCGGCGGGGAGCACTCTCTTTCGCGTTGCCAACCACGACGACGAGCCGAAGATGCCCCCCGACTCGCCGCCGATCCCGGAGGCGGAGCGGGCGGTGCTCAAGGCCTGGATCGACGGCGGCGTGCTCGAGACCAAGGGCAGCGTCGCCGTGGCGGCGAAGAAGGTGGAGGTGGCGATGACAGCGCCGGCCGGCGTGCGGCCGGCGGTGCCGCCGCTGCCCGGGCGGCTCCCGCTCGAGCCGGCCGTCCGTGCCGCCGCCCCGGATGCCTGCGCGTCGCTGGCGACGAGCCCCTGGGCGCCGCTCGTGGCGGCCTGCGGCCAGAAGCAGGTGCTTCTCTTCCGCACCGACACGCTCGACCTCACGGGTGTGCTCCCCTTCCCCGAAGGCCGTCCCCACGTGGTGCGGTTCAGCGGCGGCGGGGGCCTGGTGATCGCCGGCGGGGGCGTGGGAGGGCAGAGCGGCCGCGTGGCCGTCTGGGACGTGAAGACCGGCCGGCGGCTCCGCACCGTGGGCGACGACCTCGACGCGGTGCTCGCCGCCGACATCAGCCCCGACCAGCGGCTCGTGGCGCTCGGCGGCCCCCAGAAGGTGGCGCGGATCTGGTCGGTGGAGACCGGCGCGAAGCTCCATGATCTCGGCCGTCACACCGACTGGATCCAGGCCGTCGCGTTCAGCCCCGACGGGGCCCTGCTCGCCACGGCCGACCGCGCGGGCAACGTGTTCCTCTGGGAGGCCGCGACCGGCCGCGACTACCTCGCCATCCAGGCGCATCCCGCGGCAGTCACGAGTCTCGCCTGGCGGAGCGATTCGAATCTGCTGGCGAGCGGCTGCGAGGACGGGCAGATCAGACTCTTCGAACCCGAGAACGGCACCCTCGTGAAGGCCTTCCCCGCCCACGGCGGCGGCGTGGCGGCGCTCGACTTCCTCCGCGACGGCCGGATCGCGTCGGTGGGCCGCGACAAGACGCCGAAGCTCTGGAAGGCCGACTTCTCGCCGGAGCGGTCCTTCGACGCCGGCGACGATATCGGCCTGGCGGTCGCCGCCTGCGATGAGACCGGCCGGCTCCTCGTGGGCGACTGGACCGGCGAACTCCGTGTGTTCAACATCGGCGACGCCGCCCGGACCGGGACGCTCGACGCGAATCCGCCCCTGCTGGCCGACCGCGTCGCCGCGACCGAGCGAGCGCTCGCAGAAGCGAAGGCGAAGCTCGACGAGGCCGTCGCCGCAGTGGCGGCCGCCGACGACGCGAACAAGCCGGCCGCCGAGGCCCGGGTGGTCGAGCTCAAGAACGAGGTCGCCCGCGCGGCGGCCGCCCAGGCCCGCTGGCTCGGGGAGGTGGCGTTTCAGGCCAACTACGACCGCCTGGCGAAGACCGTGGCCGACCGCCAGGCGGCGGTGCAGGCGGCAGAGTCAGACTGGGGCACCGTCGAGGCAAAGCGGCGTGCCGATGAGCAGGCGCTGCAGGCGGCCGCGGCGCAGCGCGACGGGCTCCGGCAGCAGGCCGAGGCCCTCGCCGCCTCGATCGTGCAGGCGGAGCAGCAGCTGCAGGATCTGACCGCGAAGCTCGACAAGCAGAAGGTGGAGATGGCCGGCCTCCAGAACGGCCTGCCGGCCGCGACGACGGCAGCCGACACCGCCGCGACCGCGCTCACCTCGGCGGCGAAAGCTGCGGAGGAGAAGAAGGCCGTGATCGCCGCCCGGCAGGCGGAGGCGGACGCCGCCGCGAAGGCACTCGAGGCCTTGCAGGGTGCCCCGCGCTGACGTGCGCCGCACGCAAGCGGCACCGCAGCATTCACGACGTGGCCGCAGGTTTTCCTGAAGTGGCCGCAGGTTCTCCTGAAGTGGCCGCAGGTTCTCCTGAAGTGGCCGCAGGTTCTCCTGAAGTGGCCGCAGGTTTTCAACCTGCGGATAAACCATGTGCAGGTTGAAAACCTGCACCCACTATCGGCACAGCCGCGCGGCCACGTCGAGCCCTCACATCCCCGCCTGGCCCAGCGTCTTCCGCAACGACGTCATCGCGATCTCCCCGAACTGCCGCGGCGGCACCCGCCAGAGGGCCGGGTTGTGGAGTTCCACCGCCACGGCGCCCTCGTAGCCGATCTCGCGGAGCCGGGCCACGAGGTCGTCCGGTGGCGAGGTGCCTTCGCCCGGCAGGATCCGGTCGGTATCGGCCGCCATCTCGCGGGGCACGTCGGCGATGTCGGAGAGCTGCACGTGGGCGAGGTTCTCCGGTGAGAGCAGCCAGAGGTCGAGCGGCTTGCTCGGGCCCACGGTGTAGTGGAACCAGTCGAGGCAGAGGCCGAGGGCCGGTGAGCCCACCTGCTCCACGACCGCCACCGCCGACTGGAGGTTGTTGGGGAAGCTCGCCCGGGCGTCGAACTCCAGGGCCAGCCGCACGCCCGCATCAGCCGCCCGCTGCGCCGCCTCGACGAGGCTCACCGACAGCCGACCGAGGTCCTGCTCGCCGAGCGGCCCGAAGGCGTCGCCGGCGACCACGAGCACCGGAATGCCGAGCTCGCGGCAGAGCACGAGCCGTGTCTCGAAGTGCCGCCAGTGCTCGCGGCGGGCGTCGCCTTGGCTGGTGAGCAGGCCGCCCTGGAAGCTGGCTGCCACCGGCGCGATGCCGACCGCGTCCATCCGCTCGCGGAGTGCCGCCACGCCGTCCGTGGTGATGAAGGCATCGACGTGGCCGAGCCAGAGATCGACCGCATCGACGTGGCCGGCCGCGTAGTCGTCGAGCACGGTGCCGAGCGGCGCCTCGAGCGAGCAGACGGTGGCGAGCGCGGGCTTCATGCCAGCTTGTCGCGGAGGAGGTCCACGACTTCGGCGACTGGCACGCGGCTCTGCACCAGCGAGTCGCGGTCGCGGAGGGTCACGGTCTTGTCGGCGAGCGTCTGGCCGTCGATCGTCAGGCACCAGGGCGTGCCGGCCTCGTCCTGCCGGGCGTAGCGGCGGCCCACGGCCCCCTTCTCGTCGTACTGACAGGCCATGTGCGGCTTGAGGGCGCGGTACAGCTCGATCGCCACCTCCGGCATCCCGTCCTTCTTCACCAGCGGCAGGATCGCCGCCTTCACCGGGGCGAGCCGCGGGTGAAACTTCATCACCGTCCGGCTCCGCGGCTTGCCGTCGGCGTCGGGCACCTCGTCCTCGTGGTAGGCGTCGCAGAGGAAGGCGAGCGTTCCCCGGTCGGCGCCGGCCGACGGCTCGATCACGTGCGGCACATACCGCTCCCGGGAGACGTCGTCGAAGTAGGAGAGGTCCTTGCCGCTCCCCCGGTGTCGCGGCTTGCCGTCGGGGCCGGTCTCGACGACGAGCTCGCCATTCTTGCGGACGAGCTTGCCCTCCATGTGGCTGCGAAGGTCGAAGTCACCGCGGTGGGCGATCCCCTCGAGCTCGCCGAACTCGCCCGGAGCGAGGAACGGAAACGCGTATTCGATGTCGGCGGTGCCGACGGAGTAGTGCGAGAGTTCGTCGCTGGCGTGCTCGCGGAGCTGGAGCTTGCCTTCCGTGAGCCCGAGATCGAGATACCACTTCCAGCGACGGTCTCGCCAGTAGCGGTACCACTCCGCCGAGTCGGCGGGCTTGCAGAAGAACTCGATTTCCATCTGCTCGAACTCGCGAGAACGAAACGTGAAGTTCCGCGGCGTGATCTCGTTGCGGAAGCTCTTGCCCACCTGGGCGATGCCGAAGGGCACGCTGACCCGCGAGGTGTCGAGCACGTTCTTGAAGTTGACGAAGATGCCCTGGGCGGTCTCCGGGCGGAGAAAGGCCCGGTCGTCGTCGTCCCCCGCGAGGGCGCCGATCCGCGTCTCGAACATCAGGTTGAACTCACGGGGCTCGGTGAGGCTGCCAGGCGCCGCGGCATCGGGTCCGAGGGCGTCGGCCAGCGACGCCACCCCCGCGGCCACCACCGCCTGCAGCGATTCCAGCCCGCCGCCCCACTCGATCTCGTCCACCTGCTTGGCCCGCAGGCCGAAGAACTTCTGCGCCTTGGCGACCGTGTCGGGCACCGCCTCGTCGCCCGACTGGTCGGTCGTCACGAACACCTTCTTGCCGCGGTGCGCGGCCCAACGGCCGTGCAGATGGTCGTAGCGATACCGCCGCTTCGATTCCCGGCAGTCGATCATCCAGTCGTGAAAGAGGTCGAAGTGACCGGAGCACTTCCAGACCTGCGGGTGCATGATGATCGTGCAGTCGAGCCCGGCCATCTCGTAGGGGGAGGGGGCGCCTGAGAGCGTGGCGAGTTCGTCGTGACCGGAGACCATGTCGCGCCACCAGGCGTCCTTCACGTTGCGCTTGAGGGCCACGCCGAGGGGGCCGTAGTCCCAGAAGCCGTTGAGGCCGCCGTAGATCTCGCTCGACTGGAAGATGAAGCCCCGCCGCTTCGCCAGCGACACGATCTTGTCCATCCGCGACTGGTCGTTCTGCTTGTCCATCGCTCGTCCGAAAAAGGTGGCAGGCACCAAAACTGGGCAATGTGCGAAGGCGTACCTTACCCAGATTTGGTGGCAGGCACCATTTCAAATCAGGCTGCCCGACGCGGCATCGAGCCGGGGCACGACCTCCCGCGTGTCGATCGCCGCGGCGGCGGGCAGGTCGGCCTCCATTCCCAACGCGACGAGGTTGGCCCCACCAGGCGACCGGCGGAACTCGGTCACGAGGGCGGCGGACACGTCGCCCTGCGCCGCCACCCGCCGGAAGAAGGCGAGCGACTCGACGGCCGCCGCGTCGCAGGCGTCGTCGCGACCGGCCGCCAGCGCCGCGTCGAGGATCGCGCCGGCCCCGAGCACGTCTTCCGCAGAGACCATTCCGTCGGTGCCCGCGCAGACGAGGTGCACATCCCCCTCGGGCCCGGCGAGCCGCCGCACGGCCGCCGCCGCCGCCGCACGATTCACCAGCGCGCCGATCACGATCTCCCGCGCCCCGCGGCAGGCGTGGAGGGCCGCGGTGCCGTTGGTGGTGGTGATCACGACCGTCCGTCCGGCGACGCGGTCGGCGGTGTATTCCCGCGGCGAGTTGCCGAGGCCGAATCCCGGGATGCGCCGCCCACCGCGCTCACCGCCGAGCAGGGCCACCGCGCCGAGCTCCCCGGCCCGCCGCCGCGCGTCGTCCACGTCGGCCACGGGCACGACCCGCGTGGCCCCGTGCGCCAGGGCCGTGATCATGGTGGTCGATGCCCGGAGCACGTCGATCACCACGGCGACCCCGCCGGCCGGCACGCCGGGTGGCAGGCGCTGAAAGAGCTCATGGAAGTGCCAGCGGATCATCGTCACCTCCCGGGCGCGTGCCGCGGCGGCGGCACGGTGCAAACGAGCGGCGATCGTACTCCGCAGGGCTCGGCACCCGAAAGCCGGAGGGCGGGAGGCCTGGGGCGACGGCGGAAATCGCGTGCGGTACCATCTGCGACGGTGGATCCACCGGGCGGCTGACAACGAGGTCGGGCCATGACGCACACGAGCACGCCCCCGACACCGGCCGACGTCCGGGGCCTGCGGCGCGCCTGCCTGCCATTCGTCGACGTCTTCGCACAGTCGATCGCCACGATCGCCCCCACGGTCGGGCCTGCCCTGACGATCGCGCTGGTCCACGAGACCGCGGGCCCTGGCACGTGGCTCACCTACCTCGTGGCAACCGTGGCGATGCTCCTCGTGGGTAGCTCGATCAACGTGTTCGCCCGCCGCTCGGCCTCGCCCGGGGCCCTTTCCGATGTCGTTGCCGAGGGACTCGGGCGGCGGGCAGGCGTGGTCGCGGCCTGGGCGCTCTGCCTCGCCTACCTGGGCACCGCGATGGCCGTCGCCTGCGGCTTCGCCAACTTCATGGACGTGCTCCTCGGCCCGGTGACGGGCCCGCTGCCCCTGGTGTGGGAGCTCCTCGCGGTCGGCGGAGCGTGCCTCTGCGCCTGCCGCGACGTCCGCCTCTCCACCACGCTGATGCTCGCGCTCGAGATTGGCTCGCTTGCGGCGATCGTGGTGCTGGCGGTGCTCGTGGTGCTGGCCCGCGGAACGCTGGTCGATCCCGCCCAGCTCACGCTCCAGGGCGTCACGCCGGGGGGCGTCATGGTGGGGCTGGTTCTGGCAACCCTGAGCTTCGTCGGCTTCGAGAGCGCCACCACGCTCGGCCACGAGGCCCGCGATCCGCTGCGGACGATCCCGCGGGCGGTGACCGCCAGCACGCTGGTCTCCGGTCTGTTTTACGTGGTCATGAGCTACGTCGAGGTGCTCGGATTCGCCCCGCTCCCGGGGGCGATGCACGAGAGCGCCGCACCGCTCGATGACCTCGCCACGGCCGCGGGCGTGGGCTTCCTCGGCGTCGCGATCTCCGTGGGGGCCGCGGTGAGCATGTTCGCCTGCACCCTCGCCTGCATCACCGCGGTCTCTCGGATCCTCTACGCCATGGCCCACCAATCGCTCGTCCACGCGTCGTGCGGCCGCACGCACCAGCGCACGGCCACGCCCCACGTGGCCGCCACGGTCGCGGCGGGTGTGGTCGCGATCGGCACCGCGATCGCCAGCCTCGCCGGCTTGAGTCCGCTCCACGGCTTCGCCGCCTTCGGCTCGCTCGGCACCTACGGTTTCCTGATCGTCTACATCCTGGTGTCCCTGGCGGCGCCGCGCTTCCTGGCCGGCCGCGGGGAACTCCGCCCCTGGAACGTGGTCTGTTCGGCGTTGGCCATCGCCATGCTGGCCATGCCCTTGGCGGCCAGCCTGGGGCTGCCGCTGCTGGCCCGTTAGCTGCGGCGGCCATTTCCGGGGCTCCGCTATCCCCCGGCGGCCGTCGTCGGCATACCATGACGGGGTTGCCGCTGCGAAAGCCGCCGTCCGACCGTCTCACGCCCCGTCGGCGCCGCTCCCTGCCGACCGCACCGATGCCCGACCTCACCGCCACCACACGCTGCCGCATGCCCGCCGAGCACTCCCAGTCGGACGGCGTGGACAAGAGCGGCGGCCGCGTCCGCGGGATGTTCGCCGAGATCGCGCCGCGGTACGACCTCGTCAATCGGATCCTCTCGGGCGGGATCGACGTCTGGTGGCGGCACGTGACCGTGAACCGGGCCCCGCCCCCCGCCGCCGGGGCCGTGCTCGACGTCTGCACCGGCACGGGCGACCTCGCCCTCGCCTACGCCCGCAAGGCCGGGCCCGCCGTCCGCGTGGTGGGGAGCGACTTCTGCCGGCCGATGCTCGACCGCGGGGTGGAGAAGTCGCGGCGGGCCACGCTGCCCGTCGAGTGGGTCGAGGCCGACGCGATGGACCTCCCCTTCCCCACCGCCGCCTTCGACGTGGTGACGGTCGCCTTCGGCCTCCGCAACATCGCCGACACCGCCAGGGGCCTGTCCGAGATGGCCCGCGTCTGCCGGCCCGGCGGGAAGCTCGCGATCCTGGAGTTTTCGCTGCCGCCGAACGCCGCCATCCGTGGCTTCTATCTCTGGTACTTCCGCAACGTGCTGCCGCGGCTCGGCAACGCCGTGGCCCGCAACACCTCCGACGCCTACACCTATCTCAATGAGAGCGTCGAGCAGTTTCCATCGGGAGCCGCGCTGGCGGCGATCGTGAAGCAGGCTGGCTTCGCCACGGTCGATGTCGTGCCGCTCACGTTCGGCATCGCCACGCTCTATGTCGCCACGCGAGGAGCCTGACGCATGGCTGCCGCAGCGCCGCTCGTCGTCGGGATCACGGGCGCCTCGGGCGCTCCCTATGCCGTGCGGCTGCTCGAGGTGCTGCTCGAGGCCGGCCGCGAGGTGCACCTCTCGATCAGCCCCTCGGGGCAGGCCGTGATCGCCACGGAACTCGGCCGCACGATCGACCTCGACCGATTTGACGTGGCCGCGCTGCTCGGCCGCGCGGCCCCCGTGGCAGGCCGGCTCACCTACCACCATCACAAGAACCTGATGACGCCGATCGCCAGTGGTTCCTTCCTCACCGCCGCGATGGTGATCTGCCCGTGCAGCGGCAGCACGCTCTCCGCCATCGCTCACTCGATGGGTGAAAACCTGATCCACCGGGCGGCCGAGGTGCATCTCAAAGAACGGCGCAAGCTGGTGGTCGTGCCGCGGGAAACGCCCCTCTCGCTGCCGCAACTGAAGAACATGCAGGCGATCCACGAGGCCGGGGCCGTCGTCCTGCCGGCAGCTCCCGGCTTCTACCACGGCGCGGCGAGCGTGGCCGACCTGGTGGACTTCGTCGTCGCCCGGATCTGCGACCAGCTCGGCGTGGCCAACGGCCTGATCCGTCGCTGGGGCGAGGCCACCTGATGGCGACGGCAGTCACCACCGCACCAGAGCCCGCCACCGGCTCGCCGGCGGCACCGCGGCGCTCGAAGCTGCAGACCTACCTCGAACTCGTGCGGTTCAGCCACACGATCTTCGCCCTGCCGTTCGCCGTGATGGCGGCGCTGATCGCGATTCGCTGGGGAGGCGATCCGGCGCTCGATTGGACGTCTCCGGTCGCCGCGATCCGGGGCGGGCTCGGCATCCTGCTCTGCATGGTCACGGCCCGCACCGCGGCGATGGCGTTCAACCGGTTGGTCGATCGCACGATCGACGCCGCCAATCCGCGGACGGCCTCGCGGCATCTCCCCCGGGGCGACGTGGCCGCGGGCGAGGTGCTGCTGCTCGTCGTCCTGTCGTCGGCGGCCTTCATCGCCTCCACGCTCCTGTTCCTGCCCAACTGGCTGCCGCTGGTGCTCTCGGTGCCGGTGCTCGCTTGGCTCCTGGGCTACAGCTATGCGAAGCGGTTCACGGCGCTGGCGCACCTCTGGCTGGGCGCGGCCCTCGGCTTCGCCCCCGTGGCCGCGTGGATCGCCCTCCGCGGGCAGACGCTGGCGCACGATCCCGCCGACGTCCTGCCGGCCGCCGTGCTCGGCCTGGCGGTGATGGCCTGGGTGGCCGGCTTCGACATCATCTACGCCTGCCAAGACGCCACCTTCGACGCGGCCCATGGCCTGCAGAGCATTCCCGCGCGGCTCGGCGTGCCGCGGGCCCTGCGGCTGGCGAAGTGGCTCCACGTGGCCACGATCCTTCTGCTGGCAGCGCTGCCGCTCGTCGTGCCGCAGTTCGGCTGGATCTACTGGGCGGCCTTGGCCGCGATCGTGGCCCTGCTCGTCTGGGAGCATGCGATCGTGAAGCCCGACGACCTCTCGCGGGTCAACCAGGCCTTCTTCTCGGCCAACGCCCTGATCGGCCTGGTGCTGTTGGCCGCGATCGCCGCCGACCTCTGGCTCTGATCCCCGGCCGCC